>JAGBSK010000029.1 GCA_017631895.1 Alphaproteobacteria bacterium
CCATCACCAATTCGTACGGCGATTTATAATGGTGATGAAAAATCTGCGGTATGTTTGATGGGTGTGACGCCGGAATTGGATGCGGGTGACGTATATATGCGTCGTGAATTTGATATTGGTGTTAATGACACAAATGACGATGTGGAACATCGTGTATCGGAAATTGCATCGGATATGTTGGTTGAATATTTGCGTTGTCCACAAAATTACAGTCCTGTACCCCAAACGGGTGCGCCGACATACACTAAAAAGTGGACGGGGGCGGATGAAATAATTGATTGGTCGCGTGGCGCGTGCGCGGTTCATAACCAAATTCGCGCATTGGGCTGTGGTCGCACAAAAATAAATGGAATTGATGTAAAGTTGTTGCGTACCGAATTAAAAGGTGATAATTTATCGGTCCAACAATTGCAACCGGCGGGCAAAAATCCAATGGATTGGCGCAGTTTTACCAATGGCCTGCGCGGTGCAGAAATAAAAATAGGGGAATAATAATGACAGATAAAGAAAAAAATAATAATTGTAGTGTTGAAAATAAAAATGCAGATGCATTCAATTGTACAGAATGTCAATATGGTTCGGTTCGTGCGGACGGCGTTATTTGTTCGTATGCACCATTGGGGTTGGGTATATTTTTATCACACGATATTTTGCCTTTCTCTGCGCATTGTAATCGCTTTGTAAAGCGCAAATCTCATACTCGTTAAGGGGACAGGTTATGACAACACACGCCATCGAAACGAAATTTTGTGGATTGCATGGTGCACATGTAAAGATGTCTGAACATAATGGATTTGGGGCGTGTGTGTGTTTGTCTTGTACGGGAAATTCATGTCAAACTTGTACGGTGTATCAATTTTTGCGTGATGAAATGTGGGCATCTATTGATGATGGGGCACATACGCGTTGCGTTGGCTGTATTTGTAAAAAGAGTAAGAGGGCCAGATGACGCGTTATAAAGTAACTTTGGAATATGATGGTACAGATTTAATTGGGTGGCAAGAAAACCGCCAAGGCCCGTCTGTGCAATCTGTTGTCAAAGATGCGATTGAACGATTTTGTGGTGCGCGTCCCGATGTTGTTGCGGCCGGTCGTACCGATGCGGGTGTGCATGCGATTGCAATGGTTGCGCATTTCGATTTAGATGCGGACCATGATGCAAACACGGTTATGCGTGCGGTGAATTTTTATATGAATAATTCGCCGGTTGTAATTACCGGATGTGAAATTGTGTCGGACGATTTTAATGCGCGTTTTTCTTGCACGTCCCGACATTATAAATATGTTGTCTTGAACCGTTCTGCGTCACCTGTATTACAGAAAAATCGCGTATATTGGGTTCCGCGCAAATTGAACGTTGATGCAATGCGTGTTGCGGCCGAAAAATTAATTGGCAACCATGATTTTACCAGTTTTCGCGCATCAGAATGTCAGGCCAAAAGTCCGATTAAGACATTGGATTCTGTTCGGATTAATCGGATTGGCGATGAAATTATTTTTGAATTTTCTGCGCGTTCATTTTTACATCATATGGTACGTAATTTGGTTGGTACTTTGATTGAAATTGGTTTGGGAAAACCATATGATATAGACGAAGTTTTTGCGGCAAAAAATCGTTCTGCGGCGGGGCCTACTGCACCGGCGTCGGGGCTGTATTTTGTTCGTGCCGATTATGATGCCAACGCCGATTAACTGGTGTATATCTGACGCGTCCATTTGGATAAATGACAAATCCGTTTTTTAATATTTTATGTTCGCACGTTGGTGCGTTTATATGAAAGTAAGATACGATATAATCTGTATTGTTATCATCACATATCTGCCCCAGATTTTTCATCAAAGGTACAAATTTCTGGATATAGACCAGATTAAATTTCGCCGTTTCAAATTTATAAACGCCATGGTCGTGTTTGCGGCGAATATTTTTGTGCTGCCCGCTTTGGCCGTTTATTTGTTTCCAAGTATCAAATGTGAATTTATGGTTTGAATCACGTGATTTGTTAAATTCTAATTTGCCATCTTGGTTTACAAAACCAACCAACACATGATCGTTTGTTGCAAAGAATATTGGTTTGCTGTTTATTGTCATAACTGTCAACCCCGCGGCGCAAAACAGCCCGCACAGGCAAATGTTTGATTTGAATTTTATATTGCGAATATTAATCAGGCATACAAAGCCAACTATTATGCATATAACAACAGTGTTTGAAATATGTGGCGTATTAATGTTTGCAGCGGGCAGGTTGGAAAAATACTGTGCCGCGCCCATCGCATATTCATAAACCAAATGTGCGAAGTTAATCGGTGCCGAAAATCCAAAAATACTGGTTGTAAATATGCCTATTAATACCGCCGGCATAATCAGAAGGGAAAAAATCGGCAAGAATATTAAATTTCCTAATATTCCATACGTTGGGATTGCGCCAAAGTGTATCGCGACAAACGGTGCGGTAAATATGGTGGCGGTTAATGTTGTTAAAATTGTTGCCCAAGAAATCTTTAATAATTTATTGCGTGGCATTTTTGGTTTGACAACTGTAAACATCCATACCAAACCGAATACGGCGG
>JAGBSK010000030.1 GCA_017631895.1 Alphaproteobacteria bacterium
CGGCAAAACCGGTCGTCTTATTTTACCTCTACCCTGCGTCCATCGCCATACTGGGTAATATACACATGAATTGTGTTGTTTGGCAACATTTCCGTCGCAATTTCCGGCCATTCGATTAAAGTGATATCGTTTTCCATGGCATGCACCAAACCAATTTCTGTTAATTCAGACACATCTTCTACACGATATAAATCGAAATGCGAAATCCCATCATACGATTGCACGATTGTAAAAGTCGGACTTGGCACAACGGTATCCGCCCCACGCAGGGTCTGAATAACGCTGCGTGCGATTTCAGATTTTCCCATACCCAAATCCCCATGCAACGCAACCACACACGGTGCATTCAATGTGCCTGCAAAATCCCGCGCCCACGCATGCATTTCTTCAACATTTTTCAATACATATTCTTTCATCTTATTCCACCAATAACAAATCGTCTTCCAGTTTATGAATGGTATCGCGAATTTCCGCTGCGCGTTCAAATTCTAAATCCTCGGCTGCCTTGTGCATCTGTTGGGTCAACTTTTTAATTTCCCGTCGGATTGAATCTGCATCCATCACACCGCCGGATTTATCATACACAAATCTGCGTGCTTTGTCAGTCTTTTCTTGTTTTTCGCCAACCTCGGCAAAGATTGCCTTGCTGACGGTCGTTGGCGTAATACCATGTTCGGCATTATATGCCATCTGTTTTTCACGGCGACGTGCCGTTTCATCCAGCGCAGCCCGCATAGAATCCGTGATTTTATCAGCATATAAAATAACGCGTCCGTTCGCATTACGTGCCGCACGCCCAATTGTCTGAATCAACGAACGTGTCGAACGCAGGAATCCCTCTTTGTCTGCATCCATAATTGCGACCAATTCACATTCTGGCACATCCAATCCTTCGCGTAATAAATTGATACCAACCAGAACATCAAATTTTCCCATACGCAATTCACGCAACAATTCAATACGTTCCAATGTTTCAATATCGCTGTGCAAATACCGCGCCCGCACACCATTTTCATTCAGATAATCGGTCAACTGTTCCGCCATTTTCTTGGTCAGCGTTGTCACCAGCACACGCCCAGCTGTCTGCTTAATCTGTCCCAACAAATCATCCACCTGATGTTCTGTTGGGCGCACTTCGCATATCGGGTCCAGCAACCCCGTGGGTCGAATAACCTGCTCGGACACAATACCACCCGATTGGCCCAATTCCCATTCGGCAGGCGTCGCGGAAACAAATATAGTCTGCGGTCGCAAATTATCCCATTCATCAAACGTCAACGGACGATTATCTATACATGCGGGCAACCGAAACCCATATTGGGACAGCGTTTCTTTGCGCGCACGGTCGCCACGACTCATGGCCCCAATTTGAGGAACCGTCACATGACTTTCGTCTATAAACAGAACCGCATCGTTTGGCAAATATTCAAACAGGGTCGGTGGTGGCATCCCAGGCGCACGTCCCGATAAATACCGCGAATAGTTTTCCACCCCACGACACGTCCCCGTACTTTCCATCATTTCAATATCAAAGTTCACGCGTTCCCGCAAACGCTGTTCTTCGATATATTTCATATTTTCGTGAAAGTATGCCAAGCGTTCTTTCAAGTCTGCGCGTATCTGACTTATCGCCTGCAACACACTGGGCATAGGCGTTGCATAGTGGGTGTTTGGATAAACCGCAATTCTTTCTAACTTTTTCAGTTTTGCGCCTGTCAGGGTATCAAACTCCCAAATTTCTTCAATTTCGTCCCCCCAGAACGATAATTTCCACCCCCTGTCTTGACTGTGCGACGGGAACAAATCCAACGTATCACCACGCACACGAAATGTACCGCGTTCAAAACTTGTATCATTACGCTTATACTGAATATCAACCAAGGCCCGCATAACATCGCGCACGGACATCATATCACCCGCCTTTAACACCACCTTCATCCCGGCATATTGTTCGGGCGACCCCATACCATAAATTGACGATACACTTGACACCACAACAACATCGCGTTCTTCTAACATTGCGCGTGTTGCACTGTGTCGCATACGGTCCAACTGTTCATTAATGGACGCATCTTTGTCGATATATGTATCAGTTGTTGGCATATAAGCCTCGGGCTGATAATAGTCATAATACGACACAAAATATTCAACATGATTTCGTGGAAAGAACGACTTCATTTCCGTGTACAACTGAGCCGCCAAAATTTTATTCGGTGCCATAATCAATGCAGGTCGCCCCAGTTCCGCAATAACATTTGCCATTGTAAAGGTCTTACCCGACCCCGTCACACCCAACAAAACCTGGGATTGCTTACCATCATTCACCCCATCGACCAATTCAGCAATTGCTGTTGGTTGGTCGCCCATGGGTTTATAAGCACTTTCAAGATAAAATTCGGCTCGTTTCATTTTTTTATTCACAATCTTAAATATAATCCATTATAATGAAAATACAAGGAAAGAGAGAATGGCATTAAAACCCAGGTATAAACGCAGAATATTCTGGACGCTGATGGGCATCATCGGCGCGATTGCTTTGGCAATTATTATCATTCCTCCTATGATAACACTGAATAAATTTCGCCCAATAATTGAAAAGTCAATCTATGAACAAATGGCGGTACCGGCGAAATTGGATGGCGACATTCATTTCAGTTTGATTGGTGGCGCAACAATTGTTGCACACGACGTGGTTGTACCAACCGCCCGCATTGGCGGTGTAATGCTGTCAATTCCATTTCATGATTTTTTTGACCTGGAACATGCAAAATTAAAAAACGCCGTTGTTATTTACGACGCAGACATAACAATTGATAAATTAGCGACCGCTAATTTCAATCACACTATTGAAATTTATAACAGCAACATAGACTTTATGGGGCGTAAATTTCACATTATTCGTGCAGAATTTTCCAATGGCGAATTTCGCGGAATTGTACGCACCGCAAATCACAAATACGACGTTGAATTTACCGGCGACACATTTCATATTTCGAACAAGAATAACAACCTGGACATAACCGGTCAAATTTATTCAGACGGCACAATTCGTGGCCACATATCAATTGAAACAGACGACATAAATTCCTGGTTTGGGTTTGATGCCCCACGTGCAAAAACCCCAATAAAATTGACTGCAAATTTTGAATGGGACGGCGGCAATGGATATAAATTGACCAACATCATCACAGACCATATTTCCGGCAATATCGAGATTTTACCCACCGGTGAAAAAAACATCCAATTGGTATCCGAAGACATAAATTATGATTTTTCATTTTTAATGAAACCAGGCAAATTAATACAAAAAACAAATCTGAACATCGATTTTTATGGCGACTTAAAATTTGGCGAACACAAATTCAAACATCTGCGAATCCAGGCGGTTGGCGAATCTGATAAATTACAGATTGCAAATGTTGTTATCGATGACATAGCAATAACAGGCGGCACAATTTCGTCGGACGGCGCAGACAATCTGATGATAACAATGCCAATTGACGGCATAAATTCTATGTGCCTGTTTTCGGGTACGCCACAAAAATGGAACTGTCGCATGTTCACATATGGCGACATATCGGGAAACATATCTGTGGACGGCGATAAATTTGATATAACAATTTTATCGGACACGCCAATGCCCGCAACAGACAAATTCTTGGATGACGTCAAAAAACTGGGGACACACGGACGCGTTTCTTTCCAGTTCTCGGACATCGGTGGCACATATGAAATAAACGACACAGACACACGTGTTTCATATAACTTTGCAAAAAATAAAACGTTGGATTTTATGGGGACAAACATTCCATTCTTGCCCGACTTTATGACAAGCGACCACGGCGATTTTGCATGGCGTGGCGGAATGTTGACCTTTACACCGTACAGTGGCAATTGGCAATTATCCCAATACGAAAACTATTTTTACTTAACCGGCAACAGTTTCAAGGCCTGGTTTCCCAATATTGATTTGCAATCAATTAACGATTCTGCCTATACCGTTTCGGGATTCTATCAAGACGGAAAAATATCAAATCTGACGTTGCGCCTGGGCGACCACGAATTTGTGGGCAGCGCATCCGACAATTCCATCACATTACACACACCCACATTGTCAATCGACACATTCAAGAATCAGGCATTCCTTGACAACTATGCTGAACTTGAATTCCGCACAAACGAACCTTTGTTGGTGTTATTTAATATCCCTGCAAACATCGCACTATCTGCCCAGCGTTTAATTTATAACGGCAACGAATACAAAAACTTTGTTTATTCGTTAAAGCCAAATGCCCAAACATTTTCTATTATGGACGCAGACCGTGGAAACATGTTGGCAACAATCGAACGCGACAAAACAAACTATGAAATATTTGTACAACTTAATCGATTTGTAATTAATGGATGGTTGCTATCAGACCGCATGCCATTAAACATTCGCGACACAATGATAACGGGTCAAATTGCCATGACCACCAACGGTCAAATTGCCCACGACATTTATTACAATCTGCGTGGGAACCTGGATTTAACCTTTAATGGTGGCACTATATCAGGATTTGGCTTTGATGAATTCTATGCATCCGCAGAAAACATAACATCATTAAACGCAGAATATGCATTGGCGCGTGCATTAACGGGTGGCGAAACAAAACTTAAACAACTACAAATCATTGGTGATTATGAACGTGGCAATTTTATTACGACCCAGCCTGCCAAAATATCCATGCGCCATACAGATGGTATTGGTGGCTTTGCAATAACAGACGGGTTTATGACGGCGGAATTTGATTTGACATTGCGTGGTACGGCACCAACCCCCGCAACAATTCAACTAAGTATTATGCCTGATAACACACATGCATATTCTCTGTCTGATATCATGCGTCAAATTGACCCAGGCTTTATGCGTGCATTTGTAAAAACACACGATAAGTTTTAGTTTAACTTGTTCTCTAAAAATTCACGACGTGAAATTACACGCCCCATTGCGTCTGCATAATAAACATATCGTCCCGTCCGCACACAATGATACCCATTTGCACAAAACTGAATACCGCGTCGTGCGCGCAACAGCATTGTATTTTTCCCAATCAAATCTGCACGCACACCGAACAATAAATTTTCTATAAACTGTCGCACACCACGTGTTGCGTATGGCGCATATAACACTCCGCCCCGCTGTTGCAGGCGCGAAAAATCATATCGGTCATAGTGCATTTTTAATTTGCCACTTTGATACTGATTCAGCCCCAACAACTCACATAATTGATTAATATTTTTGTGCATATTTTCTCTCTTATTTTATGCACGAAATTATATGTGGAAAAAAATCTTTTCCAACAGGTATGAATTCCAATTTAAAAATCCCCCAGATGGGGGATTTTGTTTAGTTCTTTTTGCGAACCTGAATGTGTACTTCGCGCAACTGTTTTTCTGTCACAGTTGTCGGTGCGCCCATCATCAGGTCCTGGCCACGCTGGTTGGTTGGGAATATCACCACCTGGCGCAGATTTGGTTCGTCCAACATAATCTGAACCAATCGGTCCAAACCAAACGCACAACCACCGTGTGGTGGTGCACCGTATTGGAATGCGGTGTACATACCACCGAATTTTTCCTTTACAACGTCTTCGCTGTATCCGGTAATGTCAAAGCATTTCAACATAACTTCTGGGTTAAAGTTGCGCAATCCACCACTGCAAATTTCCGCGCCATTTAACACCATGTCAAACTGTGCCGCTTTGATTTCCAATGGATTCTTTGTGTTCAACTCTTCCAATGTTGCCATCGGGAACGAGAATGGGTTATGCGTAAACGCAATACCCGTTGGTGATTCTTCGTCTGCTTCAAAGAATGGGAATTCTTCTATCCAACAGAAGCGGAATTCTTTTGGATCAATCAACCCTAAATCATCGCCCAACTTATTGCGCAATTTGCCGGCGGCCTTGGCTGCGGCATTTACTTCATCGCAAACAAAGAACAATGATGAATTATCACCTGCGATTTCACGCAATTTTGCAATGCGCCCCTCGTCCAGTTTTTTTGCAACAGGTCCCTTGGCTTCGTCTGCAAAAACGATATAGCCCAAACCACCCAGTCCCAATTCCTTGACCGCAAATTCGCCCAATTTATCGAACCAAGAACGTGGTTTATCTGCTGAATTTGGTGCCGGAATTGCACGAACAACGCTGCCATTTTCAACCGCGTTTGCAAAGATACCAAAATCAGACCCACGGAAAATTTCCGTTACGTCATGAATAATAATTGGGTTACGCAAATCTGGTTTATCTGAACCATATTTCAACATGGCTTCATCAAATGGAATATGTGGAATTTCCGGATGAACCTTGGCACCTGGAACAAATTCGCTAATCATTTCAGGCATTAATTTATTACCCACCGCCTGAATATCCGGCAAATCTACAAACGACATTTCCAAATCTAACTGATAGAATTCCAGCAATCTGTCCGCACGCAAATCTTCGTCGCGGAAACAAGGCGCAATCTGGAAATAACGGTCAAACCCAGAAATCTGGATAAACTGTTTGAACTGCTGTGGTGCCTGGGGCAACGCATAGAACATACCATGATGATTACGACTTGGCACGATAAAGTCGCGCGCACCTTCTGGACTGGACGCGGTCAAAATTGGCGTCTGGAATTCTGAAAAACCCATATCCCACATTTTATCACGCAGGAATTTCATAACACGATTACGGAACAAAATATTCTTGTGCAAACTTTCGCGTCTTAAATCGATATAACGGTATTTCAAACGCAAATCTTCTGCAACGGAATCGTCGTCGCCAAACACCTGGAAAGGCAACACATCAGAATTGGTCAAAACCTCAAAAGATTCTGCCTGAATTTCAATACCACCGGTTGGAATTTTATCGTTAACGGCACCCGCATCACGCGCAACAACCGTACCCACAACCTTAATCACAGATTCTGGACGTACTTTTTCCAATGCCTCATTACCACCGTCAAAAACCACCTGGGTAATACCGTAATTATCGCGCAGGTCAACAAACATCAACGACCCATGGTCGCGCTTGCGATGAACCCAACCAGATAAAACAACATTTTCGCCAACATTAGATGTATTTAATTCACCACATGTATGCGTTCTGTACTTTGATTTCAAAGATAACATTTTGGTCCCTTTTTTATTTTCGGGCGCGAAAAACAAAGTTTGGAATTTCGGCACCCACTTTTAATTGTTAGTTTTCAGGGGCGCAAGTCATATTGGCTGCGCGGTGCCACCCTGATTTATAACTTAACACTCTGAACATATTACTCCGTGGTTGTCAGTCACATCATCACAATACACTCAGATAAATTCTGGTGCCCTAAGCAAGAATCGGACTTGCGACTCGTCCTTACCAAGGACGTGTTTTACCACTAGACTATTAGGGCAACGATTACGCCCAATTATAAGTGATACACACTAAAAATCAAGGACAAATTGTCCTGTATTAAATAAAAAACCACCCCTGCGATATTTTTGATAATTGTATAGATAAACGGGTTGGAAATGGCGTAGTGTACACAAACGTACATGAGCCATTGCCAACCCGCTTTATATATGCCATTAGATTTAATTTTACTCGATGCAACAATTGACGGCGTTCTTAACCCAGCTTTTCAACTTGCTCATACCACCCTTGCCTACCTTTTCTTCTTTTGTGACTGGTGCTGGTTCTGCCTTGGCGGCTACAACTTTTTTTGCCGGCTTTACATCTTTCTTTTCGCCGGTCAACATGCCCATATTCAACCCCCAGAACATACAATACAGTTCATAAGACTGGTCAAACAGGGAATATGCTGTTTCCTTGTCCCCTGCTGCCAGGGCCTTGGTACCAACTTCGAACACGCGCATAGATGCCGCCAACAAATGCTTAGAAATACACCATACCTCGCCTTCATACGCCGGAATAATTTTCAGCATGGCATTTTTACGCATTTCGCGCACTTCGTTAATCAAATCATAGAACTGCGTCTTGCCCGTTTTTGCACCCGAAAACATCAAATGTTCTTCGATTGAAATCAGGTTCATAATACCAATGGTCAAATCCTGATCGCTTGATAAATCCTTGGGATTAACTTTTTTTGCCGCGTCTAATTTTTCAACAAATTCCTGAACAGATTCAATTTTTTTCATCATTTTCCCCTTCGCTTATCAAAAACAAATCATCATTGCCCAACTGGCCAAGGCCAATGCAACAATGGGTAATACCACCTTTTCAAACGGAAAGTGCGCATGCCCACCATTCTTTGCCTTCATCCATTCGTATAATTTACCCGTACCAATAAATATCAACGCCCCACAAATCGTCCCAAACAAGACCGGATCCATAACAAATCCACCACAAATTGCAACCGGATTATATTGGACAGTTCCCAGATAAACAAACCCAATCATCGCCACGGACAAAACAACAACAATTGTATCACGGCCACGAAAATGCCAGTTTTTCTTGTCCATAAATTTCAGCATCCAATACCCCAGCAACGTCAACAACGCCCCGGCCCATAATCCAACAATACTGTCTGGCACGCCCAAACGACGCGCAATATCCAACCCCGCCCCAACTGCAATCGTGCACACCGGACACGCAGGATTCGCCATAACTTTTGCCGGCAACAAAGCCATCAAAGTAACAAAAAACTTACGCATTTTTTTCTTTCCTTCGTACTATTCACCACATTATTCTGAATATCTAAAAAAAAGTCAACCACCCAGGTTGAGAAATAAAGACATACTATTTTCAATATGCAAAAAAACATCCCAAACGGGATGTTTTTTTATATTTCTTTTCCTTTTTCTTTTAAATAATGCATCAGTTTTTTTGGTTCAATTCCCATTGTTTTTAACTTTTTGATTGCATCTTTGTATTTATTGGCATCTGGCTCTTGCATTATCATTGGTTGTCCAGCTGCTTTTTCCACCTTTTCATTTCTCAAATTTTTTACAAAACTCATATAACGATCTGTCCCGTCATGCATTGCCAGTGCATAATTCCACACCATCAAGAAATCCCAATCATTACTTGCAAATTTCGCTTCTCCCTGTGGGGTACGAACAAGGTAATACCACCCATTATCAACTTCATATTCTTGTTTTTCTGTTTTTACAATTGTTGGCTTTCTGTGTATACGTTTAATAGAAATGTCTTCTCCTATTTTTATAGATTTGGCATGAAGTCTGCTTAACGAAGCAATGCCATTAAAAGCATTTTTTGTACGACTGGTTGGAATATGTGGCAAATTATCATACACCATACCATACCCCGCATCTTTTGCATCCAGTGTTTCAATATTCACCTTTTGATTTTGCACCCTAAGCGCCAATGCAACCTCGGCTAAAATATCATATTTATCTTTTTGTACTTTTGACATTTTAATCACCCTTCCTTTTAAAGAAATTTTAGCATAAACAGGCACCTTTTTCAACTTTTTTATTCTATTAATTCGTATATTTCCACCCTTTTCATTCGCGGGCCCCTTTCCAAACCGCAATTGTTTTGTGGCGTTTTACCTGCAAAACCTGCTGTGTTGTCCTTCACCGCCCCGACGCACAGAATAAAAAAACGACCCATCGGGTCGTTTGTCTATTCTGGTAGCAGCGGAGGGATTCGGACCCCCGACCAAAGGATTATGATATACCAGCGCTGGGGAATTTCTCCGCACGAATTCCCCAGAAATCCGCCACTTTCACCGGCACACCAGTTTTCTATGTCTAGAATATGTAAAATTGTCCATAAGCGTTAATCAGATTAAATACAAAACTCACTTTAACAAAAATCGCTACACCACTCACATTTCCACCGTTTTTTAACCATTTTTCTATGTAAAGTTTTTACCCCTACTTAATCATTCCAAATACAAAATCTTAAATTGTTTTATATAAATATGGAAAAAAATCCAAACTTTATGTAAAATTCAAGTAATAAGGAGTTTGTTATGAAAATACTTGCATTTTTATCAACGATATTTTTTACATCAAATGCATTTGCTTATACAAGGCACTCAGACCCTGCAGCAATATTTGTTGCCACAATTATATTTTCTGTAATTTTTTTATTACTTTCTTTAGGTATTGAAAAAATCACTGGATTTGTACTTAAGTTATTTGATCCAAGCATTTGGAAAACAGCAAAAAAACAATCCACCCCCAACAAACATAAAAAGACCCAAAAAATAAATTTAAAAACATGCCTAACATTGTTTATATGTTACGAAATAGCAATCATATTGATTCTTGCAGATTCCTATGATGCTTGTGATTTCATATTTTCTTATGATTTTTGTATGTATGATGGGTTCCAATATTTAGTCATGTGTTTATTTGTACCTGCGCTAGTTGCAGTTATTGTTATGTGGAAGCAAGAGATAAAAAACTTTCTTAAAAGAATCTGGCAAATAATATCTAAATAAAACCGCCCATTTGGGCGTTTTATTTTATTATGAAACATCAGTGTTTTTACCCTATAAACCGTTATAGACCGTATAACATATACATTTTTACCTACCATAAAAATTACCCTAATAATGTTGTAATGCGTCTGTTAATATGTAAGCATAATCAAAAAGGATATAACTATGTATGAAAATTTTAACATCAATGACATATTAGCTGTCGGGGGCCTGAAAATGATTTTAGACCTTAAGCAAATAGACAAAGAAACCGCAGATCGCATAGAGCTGTTGATTAAATATATGATACGCCAACAACTTGATGATCACAGACAACATATAATAATGGGCGTTCAAGATACCTTGCCCCCTGTATTTGTACGCGGACTTCGCGTGTCGGCATTATATCTTGACGACCAGGATTTACAAAAAGAGGTTTCTAAATTCCTGGACAACTCAAATATGAAAAACCTTGAAGACATCATACGCAAACTCGATGAATCAATAGCCAAAAAGCAATTAGACAAATTATTAAAGAAAAACAGATAAATAACCACCAAAATATGGTGGTGTTTTATATTAAATATATTGTTAGGAAAATATTGATTTTTATCAAATCAATATTACTATATCTATATAAATAGAAAGGCATTTTTTAGTGGTTGTACCAAGTCCAATATTTTTATTTCATTTTACGGCTTTCCATAATTTAGAAAGCATGTTTAGCTCTGGAGCAATAAAATCAAAAAACTTATTACGCTCAGAAAACATAACACCAACAAATATAGCTTGCTACAATATACAAGACAAACGTGCAAAAACATTGGTTAATAATAACGGCAGAACATTGCACGATTATGTCCCTTTTTACTTTGCACCTAGGTCACCAATGTTGTATTCTATTGTTCATAATAATGTTCCCGAGGCCGAAGAAACAAATCAAGAGAATTTTGTTTATCTTGTATCATCAGTAGAAGATTTGTGTAACCAAGAATTTATATTTACAGATTATCAAGCAATCGTTACATATGCTAGTTTTTTTAATAACTTATCAGATTTGGACAAAATTTGTTGGGATTTATTTTTTGAACATCCTCATAGTCCAAGAGAAAATCCGCCTTTTAGGGGGTATTGTAAGTTTTTTCTAAACAAAGATGAAGATCCAAGATATGTAAAACGAAAAGAAGCCAGACTAGCCGAATTTTTAGTATTTTCTCAAGTTTCTATTGATAAAATATCCATGATTGTTGTAAAAAATTCGAGCATGAAAGAATATATAGAAAAACTATTGCATAAATACAGCATAAATATTACAGTAGAAATAAGAGAAGATTGGTATTTTTAATGAAATTTATAACAAATAGTGATATTTTTTGTGCAAACACAGAAGCGATAGTTAATACCGTAAACTGTGTTGGCGTTATGGGCAAAGGCATCGCTTTGCAATTTCGTGAAAAATTTCCAGAAAATTATAAATTATATAAGAACGCCTGTGATGCAGGTAAGGTTTCCATAGGGAAAATGTTTGTCACTAAAAATGGTTTATTAAAACCAAATTACATTGTGAATTTTCCAACAAAAAAGCATTGGCGTGGAAAATCAGAGTTATCGTATATAGAAGATGGTTTATCTGACCTAAGAAAATTTTTAATTGATTACAAAATTAAATCTATTGCCATTCCCCCACTAGGAGCAGGAAATGGTGGGTTAGATTGGGTTGATGTAAAAAAAATAATTATTGATAAACTATCGGATATCGACGCAGAAATCTTGGTTTTTGAGCCCAGTATAAGATTTAAAGAAGTGAAGCACACAACAAAAGTTGCTTTAAATGATTTTAGAGCAATATTTATCAAAAGCGTTCATATTTACAACAACGCTATGGATAGAATGTATGAACTAGGAAATATAGAAGCTCAAAAACTAACGTACTTTATAGGATTAGTTCTTGATCGACACGATATTATAAATCGTTATATTAAGCATATTTACGGTCCTTATTTTCCTCAATTAAACAATGCATTACACGACATGTCTGGCACTTATTTAAGTGGCATAGGAGATGGGCAGGAACATCATCATATCGACGTAATGCCTGGCGTTATTGAAGAAGTTGACAATTATATAAAACAAAAACCAGTTCTTCTAGACGCTATTAATAAAATCACAAAAATAATTTATGGTTATGAAACCACATTTGGTATGGAATTATTAGGAACTGTACATTGGGTTTGTTCACACGAAACGATCTTTTCTGAAGACGATGTTGTAAAATATGTTCACGAATGGAATGATAGAAAAAAAGCAATAATGTCTCAAATTGATATCACTAGAGCATATAAACATTTAAAATTATGTAATCTAGTCGCATAATACAAACACTATTCTCTATACTTATTTCTATATTCGATATATACAACTTTCTTACATAAAGGCAAAATCTTACAAAATACCGCCACAGGGGCGGTGTTTTTAATTATATTTATATCACTTTTGTAAAGAGTCGTATCTCTTTGTAAACCTTTGTCATCCTTCGCAACCTTTTGCCGCGACTTTCTGTGTATTCCCCTTTATAATTCATAGTGTAAAGCAAGCAAAAGGATTACGCATGTAAACATATTTTTCTGTGTCCGAAATTATGTCCAGTATATGTAAAACAATCTGCGAAAAGTCGCAAAATCGCATAAATTCGGGCAAATAACACGAAATAAAAAATCCCGGAACACCGGGAAATCTTGGTAGCAGCGGAGGGATTCGGACCCCCGACCAAAGGATTATGATTCCTCTGCTCTACCACTGAGCTACGCTGCCAAGCGACACGCATTATAACAGCATTTTTTCCAATTGCAACCAAAAACAAACATATGAATTTGTTCATATTTACAATCATTATAAATTTTAATAAAATCACTTAGAACATGGGTACAAAATATGATATACTTCGCGTTATGAAAAAAATCTTATGCGCACTATGCGCCTTGTCTGTGCCGACATTTGCCCACGCAGACACCAATCCCTTTTTCAACGGATACGACAGCCAATTTGCAGCAAATTTTGGCTGGGGCGTAGACAATGGCTTTCTGTTGCCTGCACCTATTCGGTGGGTGCCATTTATAATGCTGAACGTCCAGTATTCACAACCAACAACTTTTTTTCGTCTGCCGGCGCGCCAATCATTAAACATTACCCAGACATTGGGATTTGGCACATCGCGCGGTTGGCATTGGGACAAATACACAATTCCAATTGCAACCATATCCCAAGACGTAATCTTGGCACACAACAAAAACTGGTATTTTTATTCGGGGCTATCGATGGGTTTTCAGGCGCAACAGAACGAACGCATTGGTTCTAAACTGCTGTTTGGGTTCAAACTGGGTGCGGGTTATAAATTGTCAGAATGCACCAATCTGGAATTATTTATGCAACATTATTCCAATGGGAACACCGCACCCGAAAACAATTCATACGCATTTTTTGGCACCGGTCTGACATACAGTTTTTGATCAGAAACATCAAAATAAAAACCGCCAAACGGCGGATTTTTATTGCATAAACTGTGTTGCAATACTGCCCAGCGATTGCAACGCACCCATTCCGCCGCTGTTTGCAACACCACTTACCGTCTGCATAATCGTCGCAGTATTGGTCTTTTGCCCCAAACCACCAACCGTATCAATCAAGAATTCACCCCATAACGCCTTCTTTTTGGCATTAAGTTTTGCATACGAACAATTTTCAATCTTGGAAATCAGGGTTCCCGCCATTTTCGCTTCTTGCTGGGTATAGTCCGCTGTATCAAAATCAATCAGATTAAACACATCATATATATTAGACACGTACTGCTTGTTCTTGTCCGAACAACCTGTCAGCGACCCATCCGTACAGTAATAAGTACTGACCGCCATTGGAAATTTTTCCCAAACCATCCCGTCATTACCACTGCCCCCGAACCAGTCATAGCAGATTAAATCTTTTTCGTCTGTACCCTCGGCAATACGTATGGTTGATTGATACCCACCCGTCGCCGTCGTACAACGTTTCATACCCAACGAAGCCTGCACCTCGTCCGCGGTCTTGGCACCTGTCTTTGCCCATTCTTTAACAGTGTTATTCACAAAGTTTATTTCGGCTGAACTTGGGATACATTCTGCGGTCAACGCCTTTTGCTGTTGTGTTAACTGCTTAACCCCACTGACCAGACTGATAACCGTTGGTACCAAACTTGCCCCTGTATCGGCAACCGACGTCTGTTTGGTCGCAACGGGCGCCGCCTTTTTAATAGTAACAGCCATGGCCACATTCTGCGCCATGATTATGGTTCCAATAAAAAACAGTAAAAATTTCTTCATCTCTCTTGCCACTAATTATAACACAAAAAAAAGTCCCAAGAAATATAAAAATTGCATTTTCGTTATTTAGGGTCTAAACTGGACACGTGCACAAAGACAAACGCAATTTTATCATATTCACAAAACACAGACGCCTTAAACGCCTGTGGCAGTTCTTTTTTACCGGCTGGGGGCTGGTGATGGTTGCGGCACTGGTTGCGGGCGCCCTGTTCACCAAACAGATTCTGTGGACCCCCATATCCGCAATTAACATGACGGACATTGTCAGTAATCAGTTCAAAATGTCTGGCGCATCATTTGTTGGCACGGACAAGAATGGCGAACCATTCAAACTGCGCGCCCAAACCGGATACCAGGAATACGATAACCCAGACATAATCTTTATGGATAAAGTATCCGGCACCATCAGGCGCACAACAAACAATACCAAGATTACAGATAACATTACTGCAAACCGCGGACAATACAACCGCACAAAAAAAACAATAACATTGACGGGCAACGTACATGTTGATTCCAGCAATGGCGACCAACTGCGCACAAATGAATTGGTGATAAGACTATGAAACAATCAGTATTACGTGTTGAACATTTATCAAAATCCTATGGCAAACGCATGGTTATCAAGGATGTATCCTTGATTGCGCGCCAGGGTGAATCGGTTGGACTGTTGGGGCCAAACGGCGCTGGAAAAACGACGGCCTTTTATTGTATTACAGGACAGTTGGCGGCAACTGGCGGCCAGATTTTCTTAAATTCCCAGGACATAACCCACCTGCCATTTTACCAACGCGCACGTCTGCACATTGGCTATCTGCCCCAGGAAAACAGCGTATTCCGCGGCCTGACGGTTGAACAAAACATTATGGCAATTCTGGAAGTTGTCGAACCAGATCGCAAAAAACGTCAAAAGAAACTTGATTCTTTGCTGGACGAATTTTCAATCACATCCCTGCGTCGCAGTCCTGCAACCGCCCTGTCGGGTGGCGAACGTCGTCGCGTTGAAATTGCGCGTGCTTTGGCAAACGACCCAAAATTTATTTTGCTGGACGAACCATTTGCGGGCATTGACCCAATCGCGGTAAATGAAATCCGCAGCCTGGTATCACAATTAAAGAACCGTGGTCTGGGCGTAATCATCACCGACCACAACGTTCGCGAAACATTGGGAATTACCGACCGCAGTTATGTTCTGCACGACGGAAAAATATTAAAGCACGGCACCACATCCGAAATCGTCCAAGACGAAATGGTTAAAAAGGTGTACCTGGGCGAAGATTTTGTTATGTAATATTTCTACCACTCGATTGGTGATTTACCACACCCTTCTAAATACTCGTTCGCGCGACTAAAATGTTTGCACCCAAAGAATCCGCGATACGCCGATAACGGTGACGGATGCACACTTTTCAAAATCAGATTTTTTTCTACGTTAACAAACGCGGCTTTTTTCTGGGCATACGATCCCCACAGCATATAAACAATATTGTCACGCGCACTAACCGCACGAATAACTGCGTCTGTAAATTCTTCCCAACCACGACCTGCGTGCGACGCGGCGCGGTGTGCCAGAACGGTTAATGTTGAATTCAATAACAACACCCCCTGGTTTGCCCAATGTGTTAAATCACCATTCGTTATCGATTTTCGTCCCAAATCAGATTCAATTTCTTTGTAAATATTTTGCAGCGACGGTGGCACAGGTGTTGGTGGCAAAACAGAAAAACACAACCCGTGCGCCTGACCCGGTTCATGATATGGATCCTGGCCAATAATTACAACCTTGACCTTATCCAGCGGACATAAATTGAACGCATTAAAAATATTTTGTGGCGCGGGATACACGGCTTTCCCGGACAAATATTCCCCCCGCACAAAATCCGTTAATTTGATAAAATAATCTTTATCAAATTCTGTGCTTAACGCATCTTTCCAAGATTGTTCAATTTTCACATTCATAACTAAACCTTATATATGCAAGTAATCGTCCATAGAAATTAATTTTACCTGACAAGATTTCCATAACACAACATCTATATACCCACGTGGCAAACCCGTTTCACGCACCAAATGCGCAAACATTTCATCACAGGCCAATTTTATTTCTGGACACAAATTACCATTATCGATTGATAAATTTTTCCCCACAAACGCACACCCCAACCGCTGAATCCACACATCATATTTCACAACATCTTCGCCCAGGTTTCGCGCCAAATGATTTGCAGTAATTTTACCAACATGCGGCAATTTTTGCAGAAAATTTAATTTATCATCCAGTAATTCTAATTTGTAATATTCCCCGCGCAACTGTTCCCGATTATTCCAAATTTTACAAATCGCATTAATTTTATTTTTGTTATTAAAGATTCGAATTAATGTATCAAAATCCGCACCCGATACGTGCACGTGCTTCATAATTTTTTCATGAATTTTTTTCGCAGTTTGCTGTGAAAAACCGCCCGCCAAAATTACATACGCACAATGCGATGCAAATGTGTCCGCATCATAAATTTTTCGCACACGCAGGTTTTCTAAAATCTCGTCAAACGATTGCGCATCGCTGTCCAGCCCTTGCGCACGCAATTGTTCATCCAACGCAAAAAACCATGCCGCTGAAAAATCCATTACCCGCGCCCACCCTGTAAATTTGCAATCTGTTCTGGGGTCAATTGTGGTTGTTGCGCCGCCATCATTTCATTTAATTTTTCAGTCCCCGCATTAAATTTACCCGCCGGCGATTCCAGTTCTGCTAATTCTTTTTTTATCTGTTCAATTCTGGCCTTTTTATGCCAAATCTGCGCATCCGACACCGCCGTACCATACGCTTCAATCTCGGATTCCAGTCTGTGTAATTCCGCGGTTAAATCTTCTTTCTTTGCCATAATAAACACCTTGTAAAACTATGGCGCGGTTTCCCGCGCCAACCAATTAAACGTCCAGATTTGCTTCCAGCGCATTTTCCACGATAAAGTCGCGACGCGGTTCCACCACATCACCCATCAGCATGGACACAACTTCGTCTGCTTTCGCTGCATCATCAATTTTAACCTGGAACAACGAACGATGATTTGGATCCATTGTTGTTTCCCACAACTGTTCCGCGTTCATTTCACCCAAACCCTTGTATCGTTGGATTTTCAGACCGGTCTTGGCATATTCAAATGCGGTTTCCAGCAATTTCAACGCGCCCCAGATTTTCTGATTTTTCGCCTTAACACGCAGCACGGTTGGCTTGCTGAATGTTTCCATTAATTCATCACGCCCATCCATTTTATGCCACGCACGGATTTCCATACCATTTAATTTTTCACGTGGCAAAACATAAGTTTCACGAACACTACGTAATGTTCTGGTTATTTCAATACCATGTTCATTTGCGGACACTTTCCACCCGCGTTCAAATTCTAATTCCTGGGCATCCAACATACGCTGAACATTTTCGAATACATCCGCACTTTCGTTTTCAAACGCGCCATTTAGTGCCAACGCCTCCACAAATCTCAACGGCATAATATGATTCAGCGGTTGCAGGATATTACGCATATCTAACACCAACCCCAACAGACGTTTCAAATCCGCCCCGGACACCTGAACACCGTTCGCGGTTTCAATCATACCATCGGTTGCCAACTGTTCCATCAGATAATCATCCATTTCGCGTTGGTTCTGCAAATAAATCTGCTGTTTTCCACGTGTTACACCATACAATGGTGGTTTCGCCACATAGATATACCCGCGTTCAATTGCCTGTGGCATATGACGGTAAAAGAACGTCATCAACAATGTTTGAATATGTTGTCCGTCAACGTCCGCGTCGGTCATGATGATAACCTTGTGATATCTCATTTTTTCGATATCAAAATCATCCTTACCAATTCCCGCACCCATTGTTGTAATCAATGCGCCAATCGTATCGGAACCCAACATTTTATCAAAGCGCACACGTTCAACGTTCAAAATTTTACCACGCAACGGCAAAATTGCCTGGGTCTTGCGGTCGCGCCCCTGCTTTGCGGTACCACCAGCCGAATCCCCCTCTACAATAAACAGTTCACACTTTGCCGGATCGCGTTCCGAACAGCCCGCCAATTTACCCGGCAAACCACCCAATTCAGGGCCTGTTTTCTTGCGTGATAATTCACGTGCCTTGCGCGCAGCTTCACGTGCGGTTGCGGCCTCGATAATCTTATCAACAATTGTTTTCGCGATTGCCGGATTTTCATCCAAGAACTCATACAGCAATTCTGACACAGTACTTTCCACAATTGGGCGCACTTCACTTGACACCAATTTGTCTTTGGTCTGGGAACCAAACTTTGGGTCTGGAATTTTAACACTAACAATGCTTGTCAAACCTTCACGGAAATCTTCCCCCGACAGGTTTATATCTTTTTTAGTACCCTTTTCAGAAATATACTTGTTAATCGCACGCGTCAGCCCCGCACGAAAACCCGCCAAATGTGTCCCACCATCACGGTTTGGAATATTATTGGTAAAGCACAGCGATGTTTCCGTATATGCGGTCGTCCATTGTAAAACAATTTCGATATATGTATCTTCGACCTGCTTAATCATCTGAATTGGTTCGCGGTTCAACAATTCTTTTGATTTATCAAGATATGTTGCAAACCCCTTTAACCCATCAACAGAATGAAATTCGCGTTCTTTCTTTTCTGCGCCCCGCAAATCTTCCAGAATAATTTTAACATTTGCGTTCAAATAAGACTGTTCACGCAACCACGTTTCCATCGTATCAAAACTAAATTCAGTCCCTGTAAATGTATCGGGGGACGGCTTAAACGTAACCTCGGTCCCGTGTTCAATACCAGATTTATTTTCGCTGATTTTCAAATCACATGTTGGTACACCATCGGCAAACGACATAAACGCTTCCTTGTCGCCACGCCATACCTTAACCTCTAACCACGTGGACAGCGCATTCACCACCGACACACCGACACCGTGCAAACCACCAGACACCTTGTACGCACCGCTGCCTTCGTTATCAAATTTACCACCCGCGTGCAGTTCGCACATAATCAGTTCCAGCGCACTGCGCCCTGTGTCGTGATTAATATCAAATGGCATACCGCGCCCATTATCACGAATTGTGGCGGACCCATCCGCATTCAACGAAACATAGACCGTATCAGCATAACCCGCCATTGCTTCGTCAATGGAATTGTTCACAACTTCGTAAATCATATGGTGCAGACCGTTGCCACCCTCGCCCACGTCGCCGATATACATACCCGGGCGTTTTTTAACAGCCTCAAGCCCTTTCAGAACCTTAATTGAATCACCAGTATATTCATTATTAACTGCCATATAACATTCCTTTCTTTTTTCTGTGTAAAACATAGCAATTTCTGGTATAATTATCAAGAAAAAAGGGGATAAAAACAATGACAGAATCATTTACCAAGGCAGATTTTTTAACCGCGCATAAATATGCACAAAAATACAACGTTGCACGGGACAAGGTATTGAAAAAGATGAAACAATTGGCGGGTGTAAATATGCCCGGCACGCAAATCCCGTATGTTATACGCAACCGCAAATCACACCGCTCAACCTCTGACTACATACATCCGCGTGCTGAATTAGCATTCTTAAAGTTAATAACTGACAATTCTAACGAAGGTAAATAATATGAAATTCAAATTACTTTATTTTGGCGATATTTTGATTAACCCAAAAAAGCGTGCCCAGCATATTGCGGACATCCGTATGCAATTTCACCCACAACTAAAAAAATTGGTTGAACACAGCCCATGGAACAACCTGACACAATACATGGTACCAGACCCAACCAAAAGTCCAATTACCACACGCCACGTTGGCGGGATTGATTGGAATCCAATTATTACACCAAATTTGAAATTGATTGCCGAATTGGACATTCAAATGTTGCACCCTGAAATTGTGGGTGTTCTACGTTCTGACATTGATAACCGCGTTAAAACGATTATGGACGGCCTGCGTTGTCCCCAGAACGAACACGAAATCGGGTCAAATACTCCACACGACATCGGTCCGATTTATACACTTCTGGACGACGACCATTTAATTACAAAATTGTCAGTTAACACCAGCCACTTGCTGGATTCATCTATTTTCGCAGACCATGCCCAGCGCACACCAGATTCCGTCTTTATGATGATTGACGTGAACGTACGCGTTGCCGAAGGCACATTGGAAAACCTGCCATTTATGGTTTAGAAACAGGGAAACAAAAAAACTACCCCACTCCTTGCAGTGGGGTAAAAAAATAAAAATGATGGTATAGGTGCGCCGTGGTCGGCAAGTGTAGTGTACAGAAGTTACATGAACGCGCCGACCACAAGCAGATATGCCATCAGATTTGTTTTTTACGATAGTGCGGATGTAATTTGGTCTTGCATCTGGAATGTCCCCAACACGACCCACGCAATTATGGCGGACACCAATAAAATCCCCAAACTGTTTAACGTATTTGAAATCTTTTCCATTTTACGCACAGATTCATTCAAATAATCGTTTGCAACCTGATTCAGGTTTTCATCAAAACCATTCATATCGGCATAAATCGTCAAATCGCCAATAATTTCAGAATCCGGGAAATTGCGTTCGGTGTGCGCCAACGCCCGCCCCAGGTTTTCACCATTTGCGATATATTTTAATGCCCGTTCCAGAATACTTTTCAAATACCTGTTCGCGCTGTCCGCCAACATACGCATTGCGTCTGGAATTGTCACACCTGCACTGACCATGGCACCCAAACTCATCAACCAACCAACAGACACTTGAATTTTATAAACACTCCACGGTGGCAGTTTATCAAACACAGCACGCATCCGCCCCGACCAGTTGGCAAGACTGACCCACACAACAGCAACCACCGACGCAAACACCATCAAGAAAACATACCAATACTGAATTGAAACATCAGACACCCACACCAACGACCGCGCCATTCCCCGCCATACAACATCATTACCTGCAATTTCCGCCAGCGGTGGCACCAAATAGACCCCCACCATAATAATGATACCAAATGTCAGTGCCAACAAAAACAACGGATACCCAATTGCCGATGTCATTGCACGCCGAATACGTTGCGTACCATCCACAACACGTCCAACGTTTTCCAGCGCAACCACCAAATTAGACAAATTACCACTGGTCACCAACAGCGTTTCATTTTCCGGCACCCAACCACGTGTTGCCTCGGAAAAAGTCATACCGCGTTCCAAATTTTTTTGCCATTCGCGCATAACAATTGCGAACGGTTCACGTGGCTTGGTCCCACCGTGGGATTCAATCATTTCCAAACGTTCCAGCGCATCAATCAACGTAAAATCATTACGCAACAGCGACGCCAATTTGCGACAAATTGACATACGCTTTTCCGTATTCATTCGGAACATTAACTTGGCATATAATAATTCCAGTTTATTCATATCAATACGCCCCTGGCTGGTCTAATTGTCCAACCCAACGTTCTAATTCATCAACACTAATAATACCCTGCAACATTAACGACGCAGCGGCTTCTTTCAGCGTACGCCCATCCATTTCTTCTAACCAATACCGTACCGCTTCATCGGTATTCCCGGACAACGCCAGACGCAAAAATTCACTGTTTGTAATAATAATTTCACCGGCTTTGACACGTCCGATATTACCCGTTCCTTTACAGTGCGCACACCCTGTTCCACGTTGATACACTTGGCGCAAACCAACATCCCCATACGCATCCATAACACGACGATACGCGCCACGTTCTGGATGATTTGCCAACGGTTCGCGACAATGTGGACAAACCTTTTTAAACAGACGCATAGACACCAATCCACGCATCAATGTTTCTTCTTTTAATTTAAAGGATTCAACCCCTAAATCCAACAATCGTGTCAAGGCCGCCATGGCTGAATTAGCATGCAATGTTGTCCAAACATTATGCCCCGACAACGCGCCACGCACGGTTAATTCCGCCGCCGCCAACGTACGAATTTCCCCCACCATAAGCGTATCAGGGTCGCTGCGCAACGCCGCCGCCAAGGCTTCGACATACTTTTCTTCACGTTGTTCTTCATTGGTTGCATTAACAACCGGCATCTGACGTGCGCCAAAAATCTTTTGTTCAACGGGGTTTTCCACCGTAATCATATTGATTTCATAGTTGCGTTCTTTCAGCATCAACGACATATTGCGCACCAACGTCGTTGACTTACCAGAACTGGTCGGCCCCGCCACAATCACCAATCCCGTCGGAAAGGAACGCATACGTGCCAACAAACGCTGTTCATAGGGGCCAAATTCTTGTTCAACCTTGATCCCCTCGGACGGATTATCATACAACAATCGCATAACCGCATATCGCGTACCAAACGCGATTGGGTTAAACTGCATACGCACGCCCAGCACACCCGACGGCAGGTATAAATCCTTGGTTCCGCGCAGCGGCGTACGCCCATCCTTTTGCGCAGATTGATATTCATTTACCGCATAGTTCGCATTGGAAATATCTGCCGACGCAAATGCCGCACGCAGGAACGATTCCCCCCATTGGGAATTATATTCCATAACTGGTTGCATACTGCCGTCTATTCGGAAATATATCGTTGTCTGATCTGCGACCTCGACATGAATATCTGAAACTTTTTGTGATGCAGCCTTGGCGATAATATCAACAAAGTCTTTCTGCATCTGGTTATCAAAATCACCCCGATTTCGTCCCACACCCCCCAGATGATTTTCATGCGATTTATAAATATGGGAAATTAATCCCAAATCTGAATAAAACGGTTCACGCATTTTGCGATTGCGCTTTTTCAACAATTCTAAAAACGCCAGCACCCGCCCATCATAGCGATGTGTACGCGATATAATAATTTCCCCACCGGTAAAGTACGCAACCAAACTCTGCGTATCATGTGGCAACTCGAACATTGCCCCCGTCGCGGTCAGCAAACGATTACCATTTGAAAACAAATAATCAATAATATCTTTGGACTCAGCACTTTCCAGCCCCGCTGGAATTGACGGCATATTTTGAAATTCGATATTATCAAAATCACTTGTTTTATTTGGCATATTTATTATTTCCCACTACTGACATTCAGATTCTGTGTTGCACCATCTTTGTCCACAAACACAATCCCATCATACAAAGATATAGACTTAACCGTTAACCCATCCAACGATTTACCAACACTAACACGCTTGGACTGTCCCGTATTCAAATCTTCCACAGTCGCCTGCAACTGGGCGCCCGCCCCAACGACATTCACCAATCTATATTTTTTTGTAATATCAATTTCTGGTGCTTCCTCGGCTGTTTTCAACACAGCTGTTGCCTTGATCGTCTTTTGTTCTTCTATATCCGCCAACCAAGATTCCTTTTCACGTTCGATACGTGCGGCTTCGGCTTCTAACTTGGCCTTTTGTGTTTCGATTTCCTGCTGTTGCTGTTCTGCGCGTCCCGACAATGTATCAATTTCCATATGCAACTTGATTTTTTCCGCCGCCAATCTGTCCAGTTCCAAATCCAATTGGGCGCGTTCTTTTTCCAACTGCATCAGAATTTTTTCCTGTTCCAAATCGGTAATTTGCTGAAACAGCGACCCCGCCACATCATAATCAGCAACCGCATTTGCCGATATTTCTTCCATATCGACATCAATTTCTTCAACCACATCTACTGCGGCAAACGCGCTTGAAACCGCCCCACAGAAAATCACCCCCAATAAAAACATTTTCTTATTTTGCATAGACAATCACCTCATAGTTCCAAGAACGCGAACGCACATCCCATGATGCCTGCATCATATATACGCCGCCAAATTCATCAAATATTTTCATAAACTGCATCGGCACCAGTTTAGATTCCGCGCCAACCTCTATCACATTAACAGACGCTGTATCAACACCATTTGTTAACGTATCAATAACAACCATTGTTTCAACATTTGTGTCAATTCCCTGAAACGCGGTTGTAATATCACGCACGACGGTATCTGGGTCGCGTTCATCCTGGGACGAAAACACTTCTAATGCCGGCAAAGTCGCCCGCACACGAATTGTATTTTCATCAATCTCACTTACAAATGCACCCGGCATCAGTTCTGATGCAATATTATAAAATTCACCAACTGTTCCAAAACTGCGCACAAATTCGGCAACCACATGTGTTTCACCACATGTCGCATAAATCTGATTCCACCCGGCAATAGGCTGCATAACGAAACCAATCGCCTGATAACATAACTCGGCCCGCGCCATAACATCCGGCAACAATTCGTATGGCATAACAATTGGCTCTGGCGGTAATTCTTTTTCGATTTGGAACTGTTCATCCAACTTCTTGCTGTTTTCTTCTATCTGCCGTTTATATTCCGCCACTAATTCTGGGTCCAATTCGGCAACCTTGGGTCGCGGACTAAGTGTTTGAACAATAGAATCACGGAATATCAACGCCAACCCCAAAACGAACACCCCAATCAGAATTGCGGACACCATACCCGCCCCAAACCGACTGATTGAATGTAATGCGATATTATTACGTACCGCCAACAAATCCGCCAGATTACGTTCCGCGGCCCGTGGCATACCCCACGCCCCCGGCGCAAAGAACGCCCCCCAATCAGGAATTTCTGACAACTTTACATATTCATTACGTGCCGCATCTTCGGAATCAAAAACACGGTCTTGTAAAATAATTCCATTACGCGCCGCCACCAAATAGAACTTTTTTTCCACCTGGAACACCGCCAGAAAAGACGTATATTCTGAAAAACTGTCCATAACGGCAACTGCGGCGACATGCATACCCGCCCGCGCACCATTTTTACGTGCCGCCAACCCGACCATTTCACGATATTCGGTATATAAATTCAGTTTTTTATCAATATTACGCGACAAACTGCGCGCATAATTACGCGCGGTAAAACCCGCGGAAACAGGTTGCCAAAACAACCCGACCGCATACTTTTTACGATTAACAGTTATAGTCTGACTGGCCAAGTAAATTCTCTCTCTGAATATTCTGGTACAGATTATAACACAAAATCCCAAACGATAGCAAACGAATATTAACCAATAAAATACCGCCCATCGGCGGTACCTTATTAAAACTCGAACCGCAGTCCCAACATAGCATTAATATAGAACAAATTTTCCGCACTAAACCATTCACGATGTTTGCTGCCATCTTCATTGGACAGTTCCCATTTCACCCGTGGAATATACATCCCGCGCACACCAAAGTCCATAAACATAGTCTCGCTTAGCCCATACGAAAATCCCAACGCCACCAATCCAGCTACATTTGATGTGCTGTACTCAGATTTATAAAAACGAATTAAATTGGAATTATCAGAAAACTCACCATACGGCCACAAATCAGGCTGTTCAGACAAATCGCCATATGGGTCTGACATATTCAACACAGTTTTTGTGTCCGCATACCCAACACCAAACCCAACATACGGTATAAACTCTCGCGTTGGCTTATACAACCCATCAAAGAAATCATAAAACACCATCGCACTGATAACATCGGTTGAAATTTTTGACTGCACAGAGGCACTTTGCACCTCTACAACAACGCCAGTAACATTACCGCCCTGCAATTCCAATTCGCCATTGAACATAGGCGAGGCATTATATTCACTTTCAGAAATATGATCCCAACCGGCCTCTAATCGCCACTGAGGTCTGTTTGAAACCGTCCAACCAATACTGGCACCAGCCGCAAAGGAAAAACCTTCAAAATTCTTGTTGGGACTAACCTTACTTAAATCACCATAGCCCGCATACTGATAACCAACACAGTTTTCGCACTGATCATAATACATTCTGGTCACAACGGTATTCAGGTCCGGACTGATAAAATATTCATTTACAACTGCGCCAACTTCGTTCTGAATATCCCCCATCCCAAATGCGGCACCACCACGAACCGAAATCACAAAACGCGAACCATCGTCCGAATACCACCCATCGCCTACATATTCCCCAGGATACTGCCACCCCGCGACCGCAGGCACACTCATCAGGCACGACAAAATCGGCAAAACAAATAAATTTCTTTTTCTCATGCCTTTTATTATATCACAAACCACCCCCTAATAAAAATGAAATCTATTCCATTAAAAAATCCCCACACGGGGGATTTTTAATAACACGTCCCATACGTACAACCATCCGACACCGCCGGCACAGATACAGTCGCCGCCCCACCATCACGTGCGGTACGAACACTGTTTGGATGCGGACAATCATACACATTTGCAACCAATACAAATGCACGTTCCGGGCCAAAGATTACCCATTCATTTGGTTTTGTGCGCTGACTGGTAATCCAGTATGCATTCCCCGGACGCGCCTGGTCCACAATACGATTTTCCATATATCTGCGCGCATCTTCTGCGGCATAAACAGACACTTCGGATTCTAACTTATACAAGAACGTGCAACCGATTGGTTCCGCGTCCAGTTGCACTAAATACTGACTGCCG
Source organism: Alphaproteobacteria bacterium (assembly GCA_017631895.1). Classification (GTDB taxonomy): domain Bacteria; phylum Pseudomonadota; class Alphaproteobacteria; order Rs-D84; family Rs-D84; genus Enterousia. The sequence continues at coordinate 27,281 of JAGBSK010000030.1, forward strand.
TTTTCATTTTTAACCATATTACCACATGCGGCGACCGACAATAAAACCGCAAAAATTGCCAAGAACTTTTTCATATGCCCTCTCCTATTTTCTATTCTTCAACTATATCATAGTTTTCTGGATTGCTGAACAACTTTTTCAACACCAAATTATTCAACGCATGACTGCCCTTGTATGATTCAAGCGCCCCACACACAAACGCGCCCGACGTGAACATATCACCAATCGCATCAATAATTTTATGTCGAACAAATTCGTCCGCCCAAATTGTTTCATTCAGCGTACCATCCCCCGCATCATTTAATGCAATAACATTAGATTCGTTTGCACCGCGTCCCATACCACGCTTTTTCAGATATTCCCATTCGGAATATTTTCCAAACGTACGTGCCCGCGCAACATTTTCAACAAAATCCGCAACCGCATCATCCGACCCATCAAACGAATACGAATAAGACTGATTACCTATTATCTTTTCCGGATAAATCAAAGTCGCCTTAACATCTAATGATTTTCCAGCATTCGGACTTAATTTCACAAACCCATTACTTTTGCGCCCCGATAATGTATTAAACAACCACAATTTGAACCGCACAAACATTGGCAATTCGCGCAGCATTTCACGCGCATGCGCAACAACCGTGCGTTTTACCACAACACGTTTCATGGAACCAGCCTTTACCCCTGCGCCACGGAACGCTTCTATAAACAGTGCCGCGCTGCCATCCAATATTGGTGTTTCTGGTCCATCAATTTCAATAATCGCGCTGTCAACACCAACCATAAACAATGCAGCCATCAGGTGTTCAATCGTCTGCACATGCGCACCCGACATTTGTCCAACGGTCGTGTTACGCATTTTTGTTTCCCCAACATTATCATATGTCGCGGCAATTAATTCAGTCCCCGCCATATCAACACGTCGGAAAAAAATTCCACGTTCCTTGGACGGTTTAATAACCAGATTCACCGGCGCGCCCGAATGAATCCCAACACCAGAAATTTTCACCTGTTTTTTAAGCGTACTCAATTTAACTTCTCCTTTAACCAAACCCAGAACGAATAATCTATCACCGTTTCCAAACGCGCATACCTAATCTGGTCTTGCAATTCCACCGGCAACCGCACCCAGTCTTTTTCAGTCGTGATTAATTTTGCCTTTTTCTTGTCCGCCAGCGCAATTAAACGTTCTAAATCTTCACCTGTATATTGATAATGGTCTGGAAAACTGCGACGCGCGACAACATTTTTCAATGAATTAAAGAACTTTTTAGGATACCCAATCCCCGCAAACGCGACCAACTTTTCATTTTCATCATACGGAGAAGTAGTTTGATTTTTCGCATAGAACACAGGCACCCCCGCCGGCAAAACAAAGTTCCGTTTTGGTTTTTTATTTTTAATCACAACAATCGCATCCGCATGTCGCGCCATTCGCTTTGGCTGACGCAGCGGTCCGGCGGGCAACATTAATCCATTACCATAACCCAACCCTTCGTCAAATACGATAATAGACACATTCTTTTTTATTGTGGGATTTTGCAACCCATCATCCATAACGATTGGCGTATCATCATCTTGTCTGTTCAGTATTGAAATATTACTTTTCCTGTCGCCGACATGCACCGCCAACCCGGTCCGCGCCAACATAGTTGCCTCGTCCCCGATATTACCGGTCTTGGAACTTTTTTTATAACCACGCATAACAACGGGCGCGCCATATCTGTTTGCAATTGCACGCACAACGGGCGTTTTTCCAACACCACCCGCCAAAATATTACCAACACAAATAATCGGTCGCCGCGACTTTAACGGATGCAAAGATCGCATAAAATACACCACGCGCCCCACGCCATAATAAACCCAAGACACCGGCACCAACAACAACGACACGGGATTTTTACTTAAAAACCACCACGGAGTTTTCATTATTTTCTACCCTTTTTCTTATTCGCTTTTTTTGCCGCTGCCGCTTCGCGCTTTTGTTTTTTATATGCACTACTTTTCAAATCTTGTTCAATATACGGCAACCCAAACTCAGCATCCAACTCGCGCATTTGTGCGACCATAAAGTCTTCTAAATCTTTTCTAATTTTTTCAAACTCCGCTGCGCTTGCACGCTTTGGCACAAAAACCGGATTACCAATATTGCACACAATTTTATTAAATGGCACCGCCAACAGATACTTGTCCCATCTGTCCTGAATCCATGCGCGCTTTGCGGTAAAGCACACCGGAATAATCGGTGCACCCGACATTTTTGCAAAATACAACGCCCCCTCTTTCACACGCAAGGACGGTCCCCCCGGTCCATCTGGCGACATACAGATTGCATGATCCCCACGTGCCAAAATACGCAATCCCTCACGCAGTACCGACACCCCACCTTTGTGGCTTGACCCATAAATCGCGCGCATACCGAACAAGTGCTGTAATTTTGCCATCATACGTCCATCTTTGTGGCGACTGGCAACCGCATACGCGCGCCCCCCACCCAAACAGATAATAGGACTCAACATCAAACTACGTCCATGCCAGAACACAAAAATCGCCGGCTTTTTGCGATATTTATAAAACACCTCGATATTAGAAATTCTTTTAACGGACGTAAAATAAGCGAACCAAATCGGAATCGCCATAAAAACCGCCACAATCCACTGAAAAATCCCCAAAGATAAAATTGGTTCCCAAAATTTTTTCCAAATTTTTCTGAAAGTTAATTTATCTGCCACAACAGCCCCTTATTGTTCTAACTTTTCCCAAATCTTAGCAAACAAAAAAATATAATTCAAGAAGGACCAAGGAAAACAGTCAAAATCCAGAACCAAGATTTTTTTATTTGACTATTGTCATAAATAATATATAATACACACACCTTATCGCGGGGTAGAGCAGCCCGGTAGCTCGTCAGGCTCATAACCTGAAGGTCAATGGTTCAAATCCATTCCCCGCAACCAGTTTTAATAAAAAATGCACCAGATATGGTGCATTTTTTACTACTATCGCACATTCCTATCTCTTAAATATTCAGGTAACTTTGCTTCATGTTCTTTTTGAAACTTGCGTTCCATCATATTAAACTTTATACGATTAACACCATCTGACAGTCCACGAATTAACGAATTACTATTATCAAACAATTCTATATTTGCATCATGCAAATCAAACACCCCAATACGTACAGGCATTTTACCACGCACACCATAGCGTTGTTTTAACCATTTTTCATATGTTGCCACACATGGATTGCCAGAGAAATCACTCACCGAAACACTATCCTGTGCCAGTGGATAACCACGCGCCATCATATCTTTAAAACGCTGATACAACATGGGCGTCAAATCCAAACGTTTCAGCTGGTTATTTGCGCAATTTATCTCACAATTTAAAACAAAGTTCAGATCCAAATCCCTCAGCGTCATTATCTGATTATCATTACAATCTATACGCCGCCAACCATAAACATTACCTACAGATCGCATAGGCAAATACTTTAAAGACCCAATCTTATTATATCCACACTTAAAAGCATAACCTTCGCCCCCTGCCCCAGGCGCTCCTCGCAAACTGGTCAAATTATTATGCGAACAATCAAAATCACCCATAATTTTTACACCAGCCAGATTTGGCAATTCCGTCAGCCCCATATTACTTAAATCCAAACTGCCCTTAATTACAAAACCCGCATATTTATGCAAATCATACAGGTTATACTTCAGCCCATCCTGAACAAAGTAAATACCCTTACCTTCCCGTTTCAGCAATACTTTTTTCACCATTTTTACAAACCCTCTTATCATATCACTACAATCGTACCATAATATTCCTAAAAAAACAACACACACTAAAACTAACAAATATTTATTGCCAACCCCACACACTCCAATTTTTATCCTTCAATATACACAAATCCCTGTGGGGCGGTGCGAACACCAAATTCAGACAAAGAACGTGGCACTTCAAATCGTACCACATGCCCCAGTTTGTACGCATACGACACATTTCGTCCATTAAAATAAGAATCAAAAAATTCGCGTTCAATTCCCGCAAAATCACACGTTTTCGTCCAAACATAATCCGGCGCACCTGATATAACACCACACACATCCACCGCGCCAACAACCGCACAAACAGGACGAGTTGCATAAATAACAATTTTATCAACCGCGCGTCGCGCAATACTGCGCCGAAATTCAAATTTCTTGTCGCCGGAAAAAATTCTTTCTACAAATTCTGGTTTTATCGCCAATAATATAGTTGCCATAAATTCAACCTTTTAATAGAATTATATACAACAACCGACGGAACAAAAAATGAAAAAAATATTAATATTATCGACCATATTATTTACATACGCCGCCCACGGGGCCATTTACACAAACACCGGAAATTTCCGCCCATACGTTGGAATTGACGCGGGTCTGAATATCGCAGATTACACATACACAACCGACCTTGATGAAACCTATTATTCTGCCACAATCAACGCAGGTGCCCGCATCGGTAATAATTTTGGTGTTGAATTATTTTTCAGTCATTCATCCACCAACGACCTTGAATACACACAATACCTAAGTGCGATTAATCATGAACTTTATTACATGGCATTTGGTTTTGATATCTATGGTTATTATAACATCAGTCGTGAATTGAATTTTTTCACCACATTTGGTGTTGCGAACTATAAAACATATAATAAATTTGAAATCATAGAATCATTAAACACAACTGAAACAAAAGAATCAGATAACGATGTCAGCACCCGCATTGGCATTGGTCTGATATACACATTTCCATCCGACGGCATATCTATTCTGCTTAAATATCAATACACCCCATTAAACAACGAATTAATCCAAACAATGTCAGAATTTTCCGCCGGCTTCAGATATAATTTTTAACATATGTTTACTGATATAAATAAAAGTTTAGATAAGTATTATTCATTCATTAATTGAACTTTGCACTTTGAACACTAATAAAAATCCCGCACATGCGGGATTTTTATTTACACTTTTTCAATTCGTCGCCTGACTCGGCCCGATCAATCTGTTTATTTCTTATTTCCACATCTGCAAAGATTTTTTGCTTTACCAACACAACATCTGGGTGCGATTGTAATTCATCATTCATTTTTTCAATTACACCATCCACCAAATGACGATTTTTAACAAATCGAGGCATAACAGATTGCGCAGCGCTATAAATAGATTTTTGCAATTCCCCCTTGAAATCATCTATAACCGACAAATAGGTTTTTATATGTTTATCTTCGTGCGCCAACACCGCATTATATTCACACGATTCTGGTATATGACGCATATCAATATTTACAACAAAATCATTATACCCAACAATCGCATTAACGGATTTTAATCCCACACAGAACCCACCATCAACCGGCACCACATCTGCATTTATTTGATAATTATCAACCATGGTCGCGACAACATTCCCATGCAGCAAATCCATTTCTTTGCGCGGTTGAACAATTGTCTTGGACCAATCAGGTGTATTTATATAAACGGCAGGAATTTTTTTATATGCCACGCAATCCGCGGCAAAACACGTTCCTAAAAACAAAGCAGAACATCCCAGGACTAATGACAACCCCAACCTATGCATCAATCCATTGCCCCTTGTTTTTTCAGGTATTCATTAACAAAGTTATTACCATACATCTTGTACAATTCTTCGGCCAACAATACCGACGAACGTCCAGATTCAAACAATCGCAATAAATTGCCTAATCCACCAAGTTCTGTATTCAGAATAACAGATTCCCCATTAACAGGTCGCGACAACAACACCGCGCGTTTCAGATTTGGATATGCCTTACCTTGGATAAACGCCATTTCCAGCGGATTCAGATTCCAATGCGCATAATCGGACGCATCGGCGGCAGGATTTCTGAAAAACATAACAGTCTGTGCCTGACCACGCACCACGTCCCCTACACCCAGTTTATCTAAAACATTAGCACGCTGGAACGCCACCATATAGGCCTGACGATTTTTACGTCCTTCTTGCAAACCTGTGATAAAGTTATCACGGAACATTTTGTTTTCCAGCATTGGCGCCGTTTCGTCAATCATAATCAGCGATGGATTACCACCCGACACAGTAATATTATTAATTCTGTGCAGAATATAAGAAATCACCGCAGGCGACAAAACCTCGTCCTGCAAAATATCTGTAAAATCAAAAGTTGTCAGACGCGAATGCAAATCAAGCGTATCAGACGCCTCGTTAAACATATCTCCATACTGCAATGGGTCCACCCATTTTTTAAGCGCACTTCGCATATTCCCATTGGACGAGAAACAACTCTCCCACAGATTTTTCAACATTCTGTCTTTGTCGGACAAATAATCAAAGTTCACCGAAACCGCGCGCGCTATTTCATCCGCCGACGCCGCATCATTTTGCCCTGAAATAATTGCAAACCACCGGCGCAAGAACGCACGATTTGCCGCCGTATCCGGCATTTTCAGCGGGTTCAGATGGGTCAGAAAACTCTGTGCCATTGGGTCAGAATTTTTCTCTTTACCCTGCATGGTGATATACTTTCCACCCGCGGCCAACGTAAATATCTCCGCCCCCTTGTTTCTATCGAAAAAGAATGCTTTTAATTTCGGATGACGCAAACTTTGCGCAATCAGGAACGAGAATAAAGTTGTCTTCCCCCCACCGGTTGGCCCAATTGTCAACGTATGTCCCACCGCCGCCGGCTTATCCGACACATGGAATTGGAATTGATAAGGCGTACCCTGTGCGGTTGGGAACACAACCAACGGTCCCGGGCCCCAATCTGAATTTTCAACACCGCGTGGTTGGGTTGACATCGGAATAGAAATCGCCGCCGCACGTGATAATAATTTGAAACTGCGTGGGAAAACATTAAATCCTGGAATTTGTGCAAACCAAGAAACCTTGGCCGCAAATGTTTCAACAACCGGCGAAATACCGAACTGCGCGGCAATTTTTTTGAATTCATCAACTGATTTCTGCAATTCTTCGCGCGTCGCCCCAAACAATACAAATAATGGATAATAATCAACCAAACTTTGATTACCGGACAAATTTTCATCCATGGCGTTTTGCGCCTCGGAAATTTGAGTTTCTGTTGAATCGCGTTTTTCATCATCTGCGGTCGAACGCTTTCTGCGAATAGTATTTTCAACATCCGCCGCCCCCATAATATGAAAACCATTCATGGTAATCATTTCTGTCTGAATTGTTGACACACTATCAAAGAATTCTTCGTCCAGATAATCCGGCGAAATCTTGAACGACAAACACGCAGCAAAGGACTGTTCCCCACCACTTATATATCTGATAACACCGTCGCGCAAAAATTCGACATCATCAACGGTTGTTAATTTTGCTATATTGTTGTCGGCACGTTTTGGCGCAGGCTTAGAAATCGGCGACAAAATACGCCCAAAGAATCGCGCCATATTGTCCGGACTATCATTTTTCAACACATGTGGTTTATACGCCGCCAATATAGATTCAATATAATTACCATATTGATTTAATTTGGCACGCGCATCCACCCCACCAACGGACAACACAATATAATAATTATTCAAAAATATCTTTAACCCCTGACCGCGCCATTTATCATAAATACGTTGCAGGGTCGGCTGGTCAAATTCATAGTTCGTATTTTCATCCGCCGCGTCACGCACCATATAAAACCGCATCACCACATTTGGGTCGCGAATTTGATTAAACAGTTGCGCCCGCAAATCCAAGAATTTTTCTTTTGTTGCATCATCTTGCATACTGGTCTGAACACCCGCCACACGATAAACGCGAATTAAACTGCCATCGGTCAATTGCATAGAATTATCACTATAAACCGTCCCGAACGGCAAATAGTTAGAATATTTTGCATAACCAAACTTTGGGAAAATTTTCCTTGTTAATGCCGGCACATACATCATCAGCACCAAGAACAAACACATCGATGCCAGCACCAAAATCATCAACGTAATTGGGAACCCGCTGCCCGCAAAGTATTCAAAAAAACCGTTCAAATTTTCAATCATGCTGCCAACTTCCCTGGTATTTTACGTTTTAACAATTGAATTTTTGCTGTGATAATCTGTCCCAACTGGGGATCTTTTTTTGAATAAATCGCCATAATCGAATGAACTATTATCACCGATACTAAAAAGAACATAGGATTTACCGGATTTGCCCCCCGGGTTAAAATCAGGGACGCGACGAACAAAACAATCCAAATCAGGAATTGAATAACAAAATTCAACACGGCAAGTGAATAAGGCACATAAAAAATATGCGCCGGATTTGCCAATGCTTTTAATACCTGCTGTTTCATTCTCTTTCCGTCCTGTTGATAATTATAACAATTTCAACAATTTTCAACAAGTACAAAAAGCCCCCACCTTAATTTTGTTAAAAGTGTTGAAAACACCCCCTTTTTTCAACTGTTAATTAATTTTTGAATTTTTCAACAATTTTGCAAAAAAGCCGGGAAAACCCGGGAAATTATTGTTGAAAACTTGTTGATAAAAAACTAAAAGCAATTTTCAACAGTTTTAACAGGCCCTACTACTACAACTAAATAAATAATATATTATTTGATTTTTCAAAAAATACGTTTATAATTGCCCTGTAAAAAGGATAACGACATGAAATTTTTAAGTTCATTAAAGGCTTGGAAGAAACGCGGTAATGTTAAACAAATCCGCCGTGGAAAGCAAGTTATCTTGATTGACCCTGACAATCCAAAGTTCAAAGCGAAACAGGGTTTCAAGAAGAAATAAAAAATCCGCCAATCGGCGGTTTTTTTTTATGGGGGACTTATTCACATAGAAACGCTTCTTTTAATGCTGTGTCGACCTCGGCACCTGATAGCCCTGCCCCACGCAGGTAAAACACTTGTGCATCGGTTGGTTTATAAATACTTGCGCTGTGATCTGCGCGTGCGGGTTCTGATTTAATACGTTGTCCCGGCATAAAATCGATTTTTGCGCCGTCCTCTGCCATGGCAACAAACGCGATGTCGGACGCGCACCCCGGACAATCTTTATCAATTATTGCCATACCAGATAATTTAGAATTTGAATTTTTCCCGGCTAAAACTTTATTTTTTATCAAAACGGCCGTGTTTTCGTACAAATGTCGCGCCTGACAATCGTAATTTAATTCTGATTCATTGTCTAAAAACACAGTACCCGAAATTTTAGAATTTTTACCGGCGTTTTTAATAAAAATGTTCAAAAAAGCCGGCTTTTTTATTTTTATATTTACGCTGATTATCACTTCTTGGTTTTCCGCGCCAACCAAAACATCCAACCGGTTTTTCCCGGCGATTTCGCCGACATAAATAATATGCACCGGCAAATCGTATTTTGTGTTAATTGGGGCGTTTGGCAGGGTTGATAAATCGGGACAAAAGACCCCATCACGAAAAACGATGGTTTCCGCAGGAAATGTTTTTATATTGAATTCGTTCCACATGTATGACATATTATGCGCATTATAAAGGATTTAGTTATGGGATTCAATTGTGGAATTGTGGGATTACCAAATGTTGGTAAATCTACATTGTTTAATGCGCTGACGCAAAGTGCCGCCGCCGATGCTCAGAATTATCCATTCTGTACAATCGAACCGAACACGGGACGCGTGGTTGTGCCGGATGCAACTTTACATGAATTGGCGCGCGTTGCGGGCTCGCAAAAGATATTGCCGACACAACTGGAAATTGTTGATATTGCGGGGCTGGTAAAGGGCGCATCTGCGGGCGAAGGGTTGGGAAATAAATTCCTGGGGAATATTTTATCAACAGATGCGATTATTCATGTTGTGCGTTGTTTTGAAAACGACGACATTGTACACGTTCATGGCAAGATTGACCCATTGGGCGACATTGAAACTATTGAAACAGAATTGATGTTGGCTGACTTGGAAAGCATTGAAAAGCAGATTAAGAACCTTGAAAAAAAGGCGCGTGGTCTGGACAAAGACGCAATTAAGTTATTGGCTGATGCGAACACGATTAAGTCGAATTTGGAAAAATCAATTCCTGCGCGTCAAGGGGACGTTGATGCGACACCATTTAATTTATTAACAACAAAACCTGTTATCTATGTCTGCAATGTGGACGAAGCATCTGCCGCCACAGGCAATGAATATTCAAAAATGGTTGTTGAAAAATTTGGTGCGATTGCGGATGTATTGGTTATATCGTCCAAGATTGAAATGGAAATTTCTCAAATTGTTGACCCAGACGAACGCAAGATGTTCTTAGATGACCTGGGATTAACTGAATCTGGTCTGGATCAGGTTATCAAGACAGGCTATAAAACATTAGGGTTGCAAACTTATTATACTATTGGCCCGAAAGAGGCACATGCCTGGACCATTACTGCTGGTATGACTGCGCCCCAGGCGGCGGGTAAAATTCATACTGACTTTGAACGTGGTTTCATCCGTGCCGAAGTTATCAGCCCAGACGATTTCATTTCATTAGGTGGCGAAGTTGCAGTAAAAGAAGCCGGCAAAATGCGCCTTGTTGGTCGCGATTATGTGATGCAGCCTGGCGACATCTGTCACTTCTTGTTTAATACATAAAAATCAACTTGTTAAAAAATCCCCGGCTTTTTTGATAAAAATGTTCAAAAAAGCCGGGAAATATTTATTCCGCCCCTAACCACTAAATAGAAATCAACACTTCTAATTTTTCTTGATATTTTTCAATTTCCGAATCTATACGCCGGATTTCGTCGCGTGCACTTTCATCACCTGCCAACAGTTGATTTGTTAATTCGCGTTTTTGGGCGTTTAATTTTTCCAGATATCTTTGCAACTTTAATGACACCAGGTATTTTTCAGCCCCGTTTATATCCATATTCAATTCTGGCGCGTCGCCATCAAAATCCACCCCAAGTGTACCCAGAAAATCCAAATACCGTTCCGCCAGTTCCGGATATTTATTCACAATATAAACCAACGTGTTTTTTGTAATCGCGTCAATATCGGGCAATTTTATACTAGGTGTTTTTGGCGCACGCCTCCAACTTTGCCAGTTTTGAAATTTGCGCTTATCATATTCTTGCTTATAGTGCTTGCGCAGTTCCGGGTCGGCAATTTTTTCCAATTGTCCGTCCAAGAATTTTTCCGCCTGGGCGCGTCCCCCCGGCGTTGACACGATAAAGTTTTTATTTGCCAATTCCCACAGAAAATCAGTCAGACTCATTGCGTCATCAATAATTTTGCGCATGGCATCCGCACCCGCGGTTTTAAGTATTTCGTCTGGGTCTTTGCCACCACTAACAAATGCGAAACGCACATCTGATGTATCACGAATGAACGGCAAAACAATATTACATGCGCGTGCAGCGGCCTTTTGCCCTGCCCCATCGCCGTCAAAACAGAATGTTATATTTCTATTTGATTTACACAACAGCGCAATATGGTCTTCGGTTAATGCTGTTCCAAGTGGTGCGACCGTTTCGCCAAATCCATTTACCTGCATTTTGATTGCGTCGATTTGTCCTTCTACTACAATACTGCGGTTGGCGCGGTGGATTGATTCGCGTGCAAAGTTAAAACCAAAAACGGTCTGACGTTTGTGGAAAATATCAGTATCAGTTGTGTTTATATACTTTGGTTCTGACCCATCCAGCGAACGCCCCGAAAACGCAACAATCTTGCCGTGCGCATTAAATATAGGGAACATTAATTTATCGCGGAAAAAATCATACATTCCGTAATCGCCACGCCGACACAATCCCGATGGGATTAAAAATTTAGATTCAGCAAATTTATTTGCAATAATGTTATTTTTTGGCGCGTACCCAATACAATATTTTTTTATTTCTTCATCTGTAAAACCGCGTCTGCGCACATATTCCAACGCATGTGCCGCGTCAGGGGTAAATAATTTTTCGGCATACGTCTGTGCCGCGCGCGCACATATATCAAACAGCGCATCTTCGCGTTTGACAACATTTGGGTCGCGTGGTTTATAGTCCGGCATTTTCAGCCCCGCCATATTGGCCAGTTCCGCAATCGCCGCCTTGAAATCCATATTATTGTGCTTCATAGTGAATGAAATAATATCGCCGTGTTCACCACACCCAAAACAGTGATAAAATCCCTTTTCTTCATTCACAGAAAAACTGGGGGTTTTTTCATTATGAAACGGACAGCAACCCCAGTAATTTTGCCCCTTGCGCGTCAAAGGTACCACGCGTCCCACAACATCCACCACAGACAACCGCGCACGCAGTTCATCTGTGAAATTGGAATAGTTGTGTCGTCCTGGCGCCATTACTTTTTCTTTGCCTTGTTATTAATCAGTTTTATTGCGGTTTCTAAATCCGGCTGTTCCCGCACCGAAACATTCACCCGATTAGAAGATATATACGCACCATACCGCCCAGTTGGGTAATAGTAAATAATTTTTTTGGTTTCTGGGTTTTCACCGATTTTAACCGGTTCTGCCTTTTTGCCGGCATTTGCCAACAATTCGCGTGCAATTTCCAATGTGATTGTGTCGGCCGTATATTGTTTGGCGGCAACATTTTTTGCCCCATCCGTCACATAGGGTCCAAATTTACCAACACGAAATTCAATCCCATCCCCCAGTTCAACCGCATCGGATTGCACAACAGGTGCCATATTTTCACTGCTCTTTGCGCTTTGCTCATTGCCCTTTAACTGTTTTGTATATTTACAGTCTGGGTATTTTGCGCACCCGATAAACGGTCCAAACTTAGACAATTTAATCCCAAGTTTTGCGCCACATTCTGGACATACATCGCCCGTTTCATGGAACAAGTGATAATGCATAAAATCATTTATTTCATCAATAATCTGGGACGTTTTGATTCCACGTGCACCTTCTATCATAGAATCCGTTGGACCCCAGAAATTTTTCAGCGCGGTAATTTTGTCCTGTTTGCCATTTGAAACATCGTCCAGGGTGTCTTCTGTTTTTGCGGTAAAGTTCACATCAACCAAATCTGTAAAATATTTATTCAGGTATGACGCAATCACCCACCCGCCATTTGTCGGATGGAAACGACGCTGTTTGTCTTGTTCAACATACGCGCGGTCAACAATGGTTGACATAATGGTCGCATACGTTGACGGACGTCCAATGCCCAGTTCTTCCAACTTTTTAACAAGCGACGCTTCGGTATATCTTGGTGGTGCCTGGGTAAAGTGTTGTTCTGGAATAATTTCAGAAATCGCAACATTATCGCCAATATTTAATGGTGGCAGTTTTGCATACTTTTTATCATCATCGTCGTCTTTATCTTCGGTATAGACCTTCATAAACCCGTCAAATGTGCGCGTGGTTCCAACCGCATGAAATACCGCCACATGATTATCAGTTTCTATATCTGCGGCAACCGAATCAAATTCGGCATTTGTCATCTGGCACGCAATTGTACGCTTCCATATCAGGTCGTATAACTTAGCCTCGTCCCCCGATAAATTTTTAGCCGGCGCGTCAAAGTGTGTTGGACGAATTGCTTCGTGTGCTTCCTGGGCATTTTTGGACTTGGTTGCATAAATATTAGGCGCGCTTGGTAAAAATTTATCACCATATTCACGCGCAATAAATCCGCGAATTTCATTTACTGCGTCCGCATTCAAGTTCGTTGCGTCCGTACGCATATATGTAATCAACCCTTGTTCGTACAGGTGTTGGGCGGCACTCATTGTGCGTTTGGATGCAAAGTACAATTTACGCGCCGCTTCCTGTTGCAGGGTCGATGTTGTAAATGGTGCGGCGGGTTTGCGTTGTGTTTTTTTGCGTTCTATATTTATGACACTTGCCCCGATTTCAGGGTCGCCAATTTTTGCCAAAATATCATCAACCATAGATTTATTTTCAATGGTCATTTTTTCGATTTTCTGTCCATTGAATTTTACTAATCCTGCATTAAAAGATTGCTCTTTGCCCTTTGCGCATTGCGCATTGATTGACCAGTATTCAACCGGCTTAAACGCCTCAATCTCTTTTTCGCGGTCAACAACCAACTTAACGGCCACAGATTGCACGCGCCCCGCTGATTTGCCCAGATTTCTGCGCCACAGCAACGGCGAAATACCAAACCCAATCAGATAATCCAGCGCGCGTCGCACCAGATACGCATCCACCAGATTAGTGTCTATCTCGCGTGGTTCTTCTATTGCTGCGTGTACGGCCTTTTTAGTAATTTCGTGGAAAGCCACACGATAAACTTTTTTATCTTTTAATAATTTTTTTGCCTTTAAAATATCCAGCAAATGCCATGCGATTGCTTCACCTTCGCGGTCAGGGTCGCTTGCCAAATAAACTGCATCTGCTTTTTTTAATTCATCAGTAATCAGTTTAATTTGTTTTTCTTTACCTGGCATAATTTGCCATTTCATTTTGAAATTATTTTCTGTGTCAACGCTGCCGTTTTCTGGTACTAAATCGCGCACATGTCCAACAGACGCGATAACGCGCCAACCTGCCCCCAGATATTTTTCAATTGTCTTTGCCTTGGACGGTGATTCCACAATTAATAAATTCATACCTTTAACTCCCCTTTGCAGATAATTGTTGGTCTTTGTGAATGTGTGCATTTTGGCACAGCCCAAACCCAAACATCAGTGATAACAGGCTGCTGCCCCCAAACGACATCAACGGCAACGGCACCCCGACGGTTGGCAACAATCCCAAAACCATGGAAATATTTATAAAGTAATAAACAAAAAAGTTCAACATAAATCCAAAGCACACCAATTGCCCAAATCTGTTTCTGCATGTTTTTGCCGTCCAGAACAGCGCAACCACAATCCACGTATAAATCATCAGCAAACTGAATGCACCAATAAATCCGAATTCTTCGCCCAGCATTGTGAATATAAAGTCCGTCTGCTTTTCCGGCAGAAACGACTGTTGTGATTGAGTTCCCGCCATATACCCCTTGCCGGTCATGCCACCGCTGCCGAATGCAATCTTGGCCTGGTTGATTTGATAACCCGCCCCTTGCAGGTCGCTGTCTGGATTAAACAGGGTAATAATTCGTCCGCGCTGATAATCATGCAACCCACCAAACCAAACCGCCGGTGCCGCCATTAACCCCAGTATTGCCGCAATAATAAACCATTTTTTATTCGCGCCCACGATATAGAACACACCAACCGTAATCATCCCAAGTGATAACGCTGTCCCCAAATCCGGCTGTGCCACAATCAATCCAAATGGCACCAATAACATTAACATTGGCGCAATATAATTTTTGAATTGCCCCAGTTCCACCGAATTAAACCACGCAAAATATCGCGCCAACGCCAGCACCAGCGCAATCTTGATTAATTCCGACGGTTGCACATGAATAACCCCCAGGTTCAGCCATCTTTGTGCCCCCATACCCGTATGACCAACAAACGTCACCAGCACAATCATAATCAATGCAACCGCATAAATCAGATAAGCAGATTTAACCCAAGTTTTAATATTTGTAAATGCCGCGAAAAAGAATACCCCAAACCCAAGCAAAATCTTCATCAATTGCGACAATGCGAATGGTTTCCAGTTTCCCCCACCCGCCGAATACAGCACCACAATCGAAATCGCCAACACCATACACATTGGCACAAACAACCCCCAGGAAAATCGATTTAATTTTTCTGGTAATGTCATCATATTTGCATTTGAAACGCGTGTCTGTCGTGCCATGTTTTTTTTATTTTATTCCTTTTAATAATTCTTTCATAACCGCGGAAACGGTGCGTGCAGCGGGCCCACTGCCACCCGAATGTTCTGTAATTGCGCAAACGGCGTACTTTGGTTTATCGGTTGGTGCATAACCCACAAACAATCCGTGATTTCGCATTTGCCATTTTAATTGTTCGTTGGTCAGAACACCGCTTTGACGTTCTTTTTTTGAAATACTGCGCACCTGGGATGTACCTGTTTTCCCACCCATACGCATACCATTAACATTAATTGCACTGCCAACCGCGGTCCCACCCTTTTTCAGTACCATTTCCAACCCGGTCAACACAGACTGAATGTTTTTAGGCTGTAAATTCATACTGTCAAATTGTGGTTTTGCGTTGTCAAAAATCAGTCGCGGCACCACACGTTTATTGGACGCGGCGCGTGCCATCATTACCGCCAACTGCAAACAGTTTGCCAAAATAAATCCCTGACCGATACCGGAAATAACGGTATCACCATGCACCCAACGTGCACCAATCTGTTTTTCCTTCCAGTATCTGTCTGGCATAACACCCGGCATTTCACGGGACAAAATATCATCCATAAATTTTTCGGTCAGTCCCAATCGAATTGCCATATCTTTGATTGCATCAATTCCAATACGCAACGCAATCTGATAGAAATAAATGTCGCACGAATGTTGCAGCGCGCCCGCCAAATCAACGTGTCCGTGTCCCTTGTCTTCCCAGCAATGATATCGTCTGTCGCCATAGTCCCAATAACCCGGACAGAAAATCTTTTCTTTTGGATTTATCGCGCCCGATTCCAATGCCGCCAAAGCGACCACAATTTTGAATGTGGAACCCGGGGGGTATAAACCCTCTATCGCCTTGTTCATAAAGGGCTTTGCCGTGTCCCCACGCAACGTTTGAATATATTCATCCCCATCATCTTCACGGAACATATTTGCATCAAAACTTGGGGTTGATACCATTGCTAAAATATCACCCGTTTCAATGTCCAATGCCACACCACACCCGGACCGATGTTGCATTAATGCGTCATACATAACGCGTTGCGCATTTTCATTAATTGTTGTTTTAACATTTCCACCAATTATTGGTGCAACATATTGTGATTTATCTTCACCGGTAATACGCCCAACCGCATTTGTAATCATAACGGTTTGACCGGCGGTTCCCTTCATTTCATCATCAAAACGTTTTTCAAGTCCCGTAACCCCTGTTGTTAAAAAGGGCGCATTTGGAACAGGCGTCTTAGGCTCGCCCACATAACCAAAAATCTGTGCACCGGCGGGTCCCATTTCATATACTCGTGCATACCCACTTTCCACATGCAGC
This sequence comes from Alphaproteobacteria bacterium, assembly GCA_017631895.1. Lineage (GTDB taxonomy): Bacteria > Pseudomonadota > Alphaproteobacteria > Rs-D84 > Rs-D84 > Enterousia. The sequence goes on from JAGBSK010000030.1 coordinate 44,333, forward strand.
CCCGGCAAATTTTTCGCCTGTAATTTTGCCAACACGTTCCAGTTTGTATTTTCGCTGACCAAAACAGGCTGGAACTTTAATTGTTTTTTTATTTTTGCGCGAATTTTTTCAACGCGCTTTGGGCGCAAATTCAAATCACGTGCGACTGTTTCAACCAGGCTATCAACATCATGTGCTTCTTCGGGGACAATATAGATACGATAAATCGGAGCGTCGCGTGAAATGGGCGCACCATTACGCGATAATATTTTTCCGCGTTCTGGCATATCAATCTGAATACGGAACGAATTACTCTCGCTTTTCTTTTTATAGTCGCGATAACTAAACAACTGCATCTGCAACATGCGCAACACCAGCGCAGATGTCAACACCGCCCCGGCGGTCAAAAATAATGCGCTGCGTCTGTCAAAGGTTCGTGCCACTTCTTTATCTATCATAGCCGACCCTTTGTATTAATTTTGCGATTGGAATATAGACAGTGCACGCCAATGCGAAAATCCACATTCCGCGCAATAAATTCATAAATGTAAAATTTGCAACCGCCTGAATAAACAGCGCGATTCCAAAAAATACCATAAACGCAAACAACCCATAATTGTCCATACGTGGAATATCGACATATGTCTGAAAACTGTTGATTGAAAAAAACAGACAATACATTGCCAACCAGAAACAAACCGTTTCCATGTTATAATCCAAACACACACACATTAACACAGAAAACAAAGGAAACCAATTTGTTGGTCGAACAAAAGAACATATGAATATTGGTACAATTGCCAACACGCCCGCCGGGTTCCATGTGGAACTTGCCAATCGCCACAATCCGATTGTTAATAAAAACGGAAATGCGACGCGTAAAAAATGAATTATGTTTTCTTTCATCTGTATTCGTTTTGTGGTGTGTCAAATTTCAGTACCATAACACGCGAAATTTCATCTGGGTCGGCAACGGCAACGTCTGTTGCATCAATCATTTCCCCAACAATCAGTCCCGCCGGCAACACACCCGAAATATTACTGCTGACCAGTTTAATGCCGCGCGCCGGTTGAAATTCAGGATTACTAAAAAATCCCATTGTTGGATTTTTTGAACCATTTCCCGCCATAAAACCATAAACTTCGGACCCAACGACACGAACGGCAATGTTCGTATCAACGTCCGTCAACGCACGCACACGTGAAAAGTTATTTGCGCTGTCGATAATAATACCCGCCAATCTCATATCCGTAGTTGCGACAACCATACCCGTTTCCACCCCATCGCGCGCGCCCCGATTGATAATATATGTATTATGCCCCATCGCACGATTATCACGAATAACATCTGCGATAACGGCATCCCTTGGCTGGGTTTTAATCAGTCCCAATTCATTACTTAACTTTTGATTTTCTTTGATTGCAACGTCGCACAAATTTTTATCAATCAACGCCGCATCCAGTCGTGCCCGCAATTCGCGGTTTTCTTCGCGCAGGGCGGACAATTCTGCAATTCCGCCAATTGTATCACCAACAACCCGGAACGGCCATGTAATCACGTCGCCAACGCCACGTGCCACCGGCACCACCACATGCCCCAACGCATTCATTATTGCGTAATCAGGCTTTGCAATCATTATATATATAAACAGCACCGGCAACACCGCCGCCGTTGAGACCGCACGAATAATCGGATATATTTTGGAAGATATCTTGTTTTGCTTCATCGGGCCTACTTTAATCCTAAAAAGTCAGATATTCAATAAAAACTTGATTTTTGAAATAAATCTGCCAAAATAGCAATCAGTCAAAGTGGCAGGCATTGCCACCAGACGATAAAAACTATCTAAAAATAAAAGGATATAAAATGCCAAAATTAAAGACCAAGTCGTACTTGAAAAAACGTGCGTCTATGACCGCGACCGGCAAAATCCGTGTTGCACGCAACTCTCATAAAAAACTGTTGCGCAAGAAATCTGCCCGTGCAAACAAGGCGGGTGCAAAACCACAGTATTTGAACGATAACATGGTGGGACAGGCAAAAATCCTGGCTCCATACGGTTTGAAATAAGGGGGTAACAGGTCATGGCAAGAGTAAAACGCGGTACAACCGTTAAACAAAAGCACAATAAAATCTTAGCACGTGCCAAGGGTTACCTGGGCCGTCATCATTCAACATATCGCGCTGCCCGTGAAAAAACGGAAAAGGCGGGTCAGTATGCATATCGCGATCGTCGCGTTAAAAAACGTGAATTCCGCGGTTTGTGGATTGTCCGTATCAATGCAGCAGTGCGTGCAAATGGTATGACTTACAGCCAGTTTATGAACGGCCTGAAAAAGGCTGGTGTCGCCCTGGACCGCAAGGTTTTGGCCGAAATGGCATATGCAGGCGATGCAAACTTCGTCAAATTGGTTGACACAGCGAAACGATTTAACAACGCCGAATCTAAATAATACCTTGTCGGCGGGGTATCTGTTTTGTAATAATAAAAGCCGTCGTATGACGGCTTTTTTTAAGTTTATAAGGTAAGAAAAAATGCACGAACAAATAAAGAATATTAACACATTAGAAGAATTACAGGCGTTATATACCGCAACATACGGTAAAAACGGCACTATGACTGCGCGCCTGCGTGACATGAAGAATCTGGACAATGATGCCCGTGCGGCATTGAATACGGAAAATGCGACCCTGCGTGAATTATTCAAAACGCGCCAGGCGGAAATTGAAAACTCGGTTTTGATGGCGGGTTTGCAGAAACAAAAATTGGACATGTCGCTGAACCCAGAACCGGAAAACCGTGGCACTTTGCACCCATTGACACAAAGTCTGTCGGAAATATCGGCGATTTTGGAATCGTTTGGCTATACAATGCATACGGGTCCAGAAATCGAAGATGATTGGCATAACTTTACAGCATTGAATACACCGGCGCACCACCCTGCCCGCGATATGCAGGATTCGTTCTTTTTGGAAAATGGCAATGTGCTGCGCACCCAGACATCTGCAATACAAATTCGTGCGATGGAATCGGAATCTGTTCCTATTAAAATGTTTGGCATTGGTTCGACATATCGCAAAGAAATGGACGCAACACACAGTCCTATGTTCCACCAAATCGAAGGGTTATACATTGATAAAAACATTACTATGTCTGATTTAATCGCGGATGTTCGTGCATTTTTATCGCGTTATTTTGGCATTGATAATGTTGAACTGCGTATTCGTCCGTCATACTTTCCATTTACCGACCCGTCTATTGAAATAGACCTGAAATGGCGTGGCGATAAATGGTTGGAAATTATGGGCGCGGGCATGGTTCATCCAAATGTTCTGCGTAATTGCGGTGTAAATCCGACCGAGTACCAGGGCTTTGCTTTTGGTTTTGGTTGGGACAGATTGGCGATGTTAAAATATGGTCTGAACGACATTCGTCAGTTTTATGACAGCGATGTGCGCTGGTTGAAAAAGGCAGGATTCTAAATACAGGGGCAAAAAATGAAATGGACTTATGATTGGTTAATTGAATATTTGAAAACGGACGCAACCGCGGAACAAATCGCAGATACCCTGACCCGTATCGGGCTAGAGATAGAAGACCTGCAATCCCCAATTGCCCCAATTGCGGCCAAGATTGTAGAATGCAAACCACATGAAAACAGCGACCACCTGCATGTATTAATGGTGGACGATGGTGGCGCAACCCTGCGTCAGGTTGTCTGTGGCGCACCAAATGCACGCGTGGGCTTGATTTCTGCGTTGGCGGTACCAGGCTGTGTCATTGGTGGCATGGAAATCAAATCTGGTAAATTGCGTGGTGTGTTGTCAGACGGTATGATGTGTTCTGCGCGCGAATTGGGCATTGGCGACGACCACAGTGGTATTATTGAACTGCCGGCCGACACAAAAATCGGTTCGCCTGTGATTGACGCGAAAACAGTCTTTGATGCGGGCATTACACCAAACCGCCCGGATTATTTGTCTGTACGCGGAATTGCGCGTGATTTAGCGGCGGCGGGTGTTGGCGAATACGTCGTGCCCGCGGACGCAGAATTCAAAACGATTGCGGGCGCGCGCGCGGTAAAACTGGAAACACCAAAGTGCCGTGCATACAAAATGATTGAAATTCACGGTGTGAATATTGCCCCAAGTAATAAGAAAATTGCATCCCGCCTGGCGGCGATTGGTATTAATCCGAAAAATGCGCCCATTGATGCAACAAACTATATCTGCTATGACATGGCGCAACCAATGCATTGTTTTGACGCAGACGAAATCAATGGCGATATTGTTGTGCGCATGGCACACAATGGTGAAAATTTCACAGACCTGTTTGGCAACGTTCACGAACTGACCGAAAATGATATGGTTATCGCGGACGCGTCTGGCATCTTGGCATTGGCGGGTGTGATTGGTGGGGCGCGTGGGTCCACAACGGAAAACACCAAGAATATCATCCTGGAATCCGCGTATTTTGATCCGGTGTCTGTTCGTAAATCTGCGAAAAGATTGGGCATATCAACGGACGCATCATATAGATATGAACGCGGTATTGATCCAACAATAACGGGCCCGGCGGCGGTTGCTGCGGCGGATATAATTATGTCGGCATGCGGTGGAAAAATAGTCTGTGCATATGCGGCGGGTGATGACACCGCCCCCGATGTCCAGATTAAGTATTGCCCCGGGTTATTTGAACGTAAAACGGGTATGTACCTGGCGGATGATTTTCAGTACGATATTCTGACCCGGTTGGGATATGTTGTAAAAATGTCTGGAAATGTTTGGACATTAACACCACCACCCGCCCGCGTAGATGTTCAAATCCCAGAAACAGTTGTAGCTGATTTATTGCGTATATATGGCTATGAAAAAATCGCAACGTCATCTGCACACACAATTGGCGACGCACGTCCACATGATACACATGAAATGGACATAAAAACATTACTGGCGTCGCGCGGGTTAAACGAATGTCGTTCATTTGGATTTGGTAATCTGTCAACGGAACAGTTATTGTCCGATAAACCAAATGTAAAAATAGCAAACCCAATCACGGCGGATTATGACACAATGCGTAATAGTCTGTTGTGTGGATTGCTGACGGCGGTATCTAATAATGAAAAGCGTGGATATGCGGACCTTGGGCTGTTTGAATTGGGCACGGTATTTGATGGAGACATGCCAGGTGGGCAACACACATCCCTGTGTATTGTTCGCACAGGCGCGACATCGCCCAAACATTGGACGGGGCGCAATCGCAACGTTGATGTTTATGATGTTAAATCAGATTTGATTGCATTAATGGCGGGCCAGCGTTTTACAATCTCGACCGACAACGCACCGCGTTGGGCGCACCCGTATCGTTATGCGGCGCTGTACCAGGGCAAAAAGTGTATCGCCGAATTTGGTGAATTGCACCCGTCAATTGCGAAAAAATTGCGTATCAAAACAAATACAGTTATCGCGATTGTGGACGATATTCAAAACCTGCCGGCGTGCCGTCGTGGCACGTCCCCAGTGCTGTCGGATTTTCAGCCCCTGACACGCGATTTTGCGTTCATAGTGGATACTGACACAATGGCGGAAAAATTGACATCTGCCGCGCGCGGTGCCGATAATCGGATTACTGATGTTGTTGTCTTTGACGCGTTTGAATTGCCGGATGGTAAAAAGTCAATTGCATTCACAATAACAATTCAGCCGACGGATAACATGTCCGACACAGATTTATTGGCACTGCAAAATGCAGTAATTTGTGCGGTTGAAAAAAAATGCAATGCACAAATCCGTGATAAATAAAAACGTTAAAAAAACCGGCAATCGCCGGTTTTTTATTTGTTAATTTTTTCCATAAACGCGTTGTGATTTTCAAGTTCTTCTGGTTTTGCTTCGAACTTACGATATGGGAAATCGCCACCAACCTTGGGGTGCGCCAACATGGCGGCATGTTGTTTGGCGATAATTTCCGAAACATCTGGTGCCGGCGCGGTATTTTCCAGTTCTAAATAAACGCGTGCTAAAATTTCCGAGTCAATTAACGCCCCGTGCGCATCCGCACGCGCCGTCAGCGAAATTCCATACCATTTTGCCAGCGCATCCAACGTATAACTTTTTGGTCCAAACACACGGTTTCGTGCGATAACCAATGTATCCATCATCTGTTCGCGCGGAATTGGGCGCAACCCCAATTTATTCAATTCAAAATTCACAAATGGAAAGTCAAAGTCCAATCCGTTATGCGCAACAATGGGACTGTCGCCAATAAATTCCAGGAATCGTGGTGCAACCTCGCTCATTTTTGGTTTGTCTTCCAAAAACGCATTTGAAATTTTATGAACCATATATGTATCGGGTGGAATAATCTTGCCTTCGGGATTAATGTATTCATGAAAATTGTTGTCGGTAATTTTCCCGTCTACAACTTCGACCGCGCCAATTTCAATCACGCGATCGCCGCGCATATATTCAAACCCTGTTGTTTCAATGTCAAAGCAAATAACACGTTTCATCTTAATCCCAACCCTTGATAATAAATGTCGCTGGTATTATAATGGAATGGTGGAATCAATGCTAGAAAATCTTAATAATGAACAGCGTTTGGCGGTTGAAACAACCGACGGTCCCCTGTTGGTGTTATCTGGGGCTGGAACCGGCAAGACGCGCGTTTTAACAACCAGAATTGCATATATATTGAACAATCATTTGGCAATGCCGTGGCAGGTTTTGGCATTAACATTTACGAACAAGGCCGCAAATGAAATGAAAAAACGTCTGGAATCGTTTTCAGACGGCGCGTGGTATGCGGGCGACATTTGGTGCGGGACTTTCCATTCAATATGCCTGCGAATTTTACGCGCCAATGCTGAACGCGTGGGACTGCGTCGCGACTTTATCATTTATGGCGAAGACGACCAAAAAAACGTTATTAAATCATTATTATCATCATCAACTAAAACCCCCGCCGACTATGTCGAAGAATTTTCCGCGATAAAAGACCGTGGATTGGTCGCATTGCAACACCGGGACAAATTATTCAACGCCTATAATGCGGAATTGGCGCGCCTGAACGCGGTTGATTTTGGTGATATTATTTTGCATGTGCTGGAATTGTTTGAAAAAAATCCAGACATCCTGTCGCGCTATCAAAATCAATTCAAGTATATTTTGGTTGATGAATTTCAGGACACAAACAACGCGCAAATGGAATTTTTGGGTTTGTTGACACGCGGGATGGACGCGCCAAACATTTGCTGTGTTGGCGATGATGACCAGTCTATTTATTCCTGGCGCGGTGCTGAAATAAAACACATTTTGAATTTCGAGAAAACTTTCCCGAATGCACAAATTATTCGTCTTGAAACAAATTATCGCAGTACATCAAACATATTGAACGCGGCAAATTCTTTGATACGGCATAACCAAGGACGTCTGGGCAAAGACCTTCGTGCCACAGATTTGTCTGGCACCGGCGAACCTGTTTATATTTTAACCTTGCCGACCGACCGGGACGAGGTGCGCATAATCGCCGACGCAATTGAACGCGACGCGGCGACGGATTTTACCAAATTTGCCCTGCTTATTCGCGCGGGCAGTCTGTCCCGTATATTCGAAGAAGAATTTGCGCAACGCGGTATTCCCTACAAATTGATTGGTGCGACGAAATTCTATGACCGCATGGAAATCCGTGATGTTATTGCATATTTACGTCTGTTGGTATACCCATTTGATGATATGTCTTTCCTGCGCGTTATTGCCAAGCCCCGCCGTGGTTTCGGGGACAAAGCAATAGCGACCTTGCGCGCGTCGGGCGGCGCATTGTTGGACGCGTTGCGCAATGCAAAACTGGCACCGAAATTGCGTGCGGCCGCGGATGAATTTTTATCTGCATTTGATTTTGAGTGGTCGGCAATGTCGCCACGCGACGCGGCAAAAACATTACTTGAACGCACAGGGTATATGAAAATGTGGACCGATTCCAAAGATTCAGACGCCTCCGACAGAATTGCAAACATTAGCGAATTATTAACATCTGTTATTTCCAAATATGATACATTGCCTGAATTTCTGGAACAGGCGGCGTTAATGATGACCGATGATAACGATACCAACGACACGTCACAAAACACCAACACGGTCAGCATAATGACAATTCACGCAGCCAAGGGTCTGGAATTTGACACGGTATTTTTGCCCGCCTGGGAAGACGGCATATTCCCAAACGACAAGGCAATTAACGAAGGCTCAATCGAAGAAGAACGCAGACTTGCATATGTTGCAATCACGCGTGCGCGCCGTCGTTGTGTTATATCAAACGCCATGACACGATTTGTATTTGGTTCGCGCACCTATAATTCGCCCAGTCGTTTTATCACAGAAATGGATAATAAATACCTAGATTTCCAGGGTGGCGCGCCACGTACATACATCCCGTCATATAATTATAATCCCGCCCCAAAACCAAAGATTCAAAAACGAATGTCCTTGGTTGGTAAATTGGTGTCGCACGACGAACTGGGGGCTGGTGTTGTTATCGAAGATGCCGGCGCGATACTTACCATCGCATTCAAAACGCGTGGTATAAAAAAAGTTGCCCGTGATTTTGTGAAAATAATCGAATAAAAACGCCGGCAAATGCCGGCATTTTTTATTGTTTTCTATTCTTTCTAAATTCATCCAACGATACAACGCGTCCTGGGTCTGGTACCGTGTCAGGTTTTTCATCCAAAGGCAATTCCATATCATTATCTGTCGCGGCAGGTTGCATTTTTGTCTGGAAAGACAGCATGAAATCCACCGATGGATCTTTGAATTCCACCAGCGCAGAAAATGGTACACGAATAAAGAACGGTCGACCATCAAATGTCAACTGAACGCCAAATTCTTTGTCCGACACATGCAGGTTGTTATAAGAATACTGCAATACAATCGTCATAATATCAGGATATCGTATGCGCAGGAAATCCGGCAACACTACGCCCGCATCACGTGTACGAAACGTGATAAAGAAATGTGTTCCATCCCCCAATCCATTAAACTGGGCGTGAACCAGCGCGTCTTTAACGACGGATTTTAATGCGTTGTCTAACAAAGTTTGATAATCAATACGAGCCATATCTTTTTACTCCGCGCATACTATATTACTTATTTCCCCATTTTCGCAAGCAACAAATACAGCATCTTTTATATCTGCGAAAATTTCTGGGTCCAGTCCCGTTGCCCACACCTGTGCATTTGATGCGCCTAATGCCTGAAACATATTAGTTCGCGCGTTTTTATCCAGATGGGCGGCTGCTTCGTCTAACAAGATTATTGGGCTGTGTCCTGTTTTTGTGTGCACCAGTTTTGCGTGTGCTAAAATCAAATCGATAATAGCGGTCTTTTGCTGCCCTGTACTGGTTAAATGTGCAGGCAGTTTTAATTCATTGTTAAACACGCCAAAGTCTGATTTGTGAGGCCCATCCAGAACCATTTTATCACCGACCAAAACCCGATTTTGCTTTAAGTATTCCAGATATGAACGCTCGGCATCACCTGCACTCATCCCGTCTATCAGCATTTTTTCCACCATCCCAGAAACAGATACTGCGCACCGGCTCAGGAAATAATTCAGTTCGCCTGCATATTGAATGCGTGCCACCGCCACAGCAACTGCCACCCCCGCAATTTGTATGTCCAATGCGTCAATCCAACGTGCATCCGCCCCAGATTTCAACGCATACGCCCGTTCGCTTAATAATTTAGACAATCGTGCTGTCCGTCCCGGGTGTGTGGCATCAAAACTGGCGCACAGACGGTCAAAGAACGCACGTCTGTCGGTCGCGCTGTCCACGAACAGTCTGTCCTCGCGCGGGGTAATCCATACCACGCGAACATGTCGCGCCAGTTCAGATAATGCTGCATTATCGCCGTCAATCTTGGCACGGCGGTTTGCGTCCCCGCCCGTATATTGAACCGATATTTCTGTCTCGTCGTCCAGATTTGCAAAGACACAAAAACCACCCGCGCCATCAAACCGCGCAACATCACCCATTCCCGCACCCCGCATGCCGCGTTCGCCCGATAACATTGATACAGCTTCTAGTATGGCGGTCTTGCCCGCGCCGTTGGGACCAGTAATGATAATGTTGCGCCGACCATGGGTTTGTATTCGGCACATATTATGATTGCGAAAATCTGTTAAACTGATGGTGTTAATCATGCGCACATAATACAAGAAAAACTAATTCATATACAAGAAAAATCCCCCAATTCGGGGGATTTTTTAATACATAGTTTGCAGAACGTGTTTGTTCTTGTCCAGATTTGATAACATTTTACCACTGCCACATGCAACACATGCCAATGGGTTGTCAACCAAGAACACAGGCAACCCAGTCGCCGCGCGAATTGCAACGTCCAGCCCGCGCAACATAGACCCACCGCCCGTCATCGCGATACCCAAATCTGCGATGTCTGCGGACAGTTCTGGTGGTGTTAATTCCAATGCCTGACGTACGGTGTCAACAATCTTAGAAACTGTCTGCGCCAATGCGCCTGCGATTTGTGTTTCTGTGATAACTGTTTCACGTGGTGTACCCGACAGCAAATCGCGTCCCTTGATCTTCATAGTCAATTCGTTTGCCTTGTCTTTTGGTGCGATAGCGGTACCGATTTTCTTTTTAATATCTTCGGCGGTATTTTCACCAATCAACAGATTTTTATTCTTGCGTACAAAGTCGATAATATCAACATCCATTTGGTCGCCGGCGGTACGCACCGCGTTTGAATACACAATCCCCCCCAGGGACATAACCGCAACCTCGGTCGTGCCACCACCAATGTCCAGCACCATAGAACCAACCGGTTTTTCCACCGGCAACCCCGCCCCAATCGCGGCGGCGGTTGATTCTTCGACAATGAACACCTTGCGTGCGCCGGCTGCATCGGCTGCTTCTTGAATTGCGCGACGTTCCACCTGGGTTGCGCATGATGGCACACAAATAATAATCAGTGGCGCGGCCAATGGGTTTTTATGATGCACCTTGCGAATAAAATATTTAATCATTTCTTCGGCAACTTCAAAGTCCGCAATAACCCCGTCGCGCAATGGTCGTACCGCGGATATAGTCCCCGGCGTACGACCGAACATCTGTTTAGCCTCGGTCCCGACGGCCAATATTTCTTTGCGTCCCATCAGACGGTTTTCAGCCACCGCCACCACAGACGGTTCATTCAGAACAATTCCGCGACCCTTGACATAAATCAATGTATTTGCTGTTCCCAAATCAATTGCCATATCTGCTGAAAAGAATTTCATCAACCAGTTATACATATTTTTCCCCATAAATTACGATTTTTTTGAACTATAAATCACGATATTCAAAAAATCAAGGAACCCCAACAAATTTATTTGATTTCCCAGATATTGTGGTAATATGTGCGCACTATGAAACGTAATACGATAAAAAATCATGCAGACTTTGCGATGGGTGAAAATGACCCAATTGCGAAAAGTGCCTATTTTCTGGTACGTGCAAAACCTGCTAAATTTCCGGGTGATGCGCGCTATGGCATGATTGTAACGAAAAAGACATTCAAGCATGCGGTTGACCGCAATCGTGCAAAACGTATGTTGCGCGACTGGATTGCGTTTGCCGAACACATGATGCACCCAGAATGGGATTATGTCTTTATAATTCGTCGTGCAATAATTGACACCGATCGCACATCTGGTCGCACGGCGATGAAAAAGGCGTTGAATTATCTGCGCAAACAGGAAATAAATGCCGCATAAATTATCCCCCCTTCAACGCATGGCAATTGCCATGGTGCGCGCGTATCAGTACGCTATATCGCCCGTATTTGGTGGGCGTGCGGCGTGTCGCTTTACCCCTACGTGCAGTGAATATACTCGACAATCGATTGAAAAATATGGTGCATTTCGTGGCGCGTGGCTGGGGATTAAACGCATTTGTCGATGTCGTCCGGGTGGGGGGTATGGGTACGACCCTGTTCCTTGACAAAGTGTGCATATGTGGTACAATTTAAGTCTGTGCATGACAGTAAATTATACATAAAGGATTAAATATGTCATTTCGTGCAACCGTTGAATCTATGTCAAAAATCATGGACGATATGGGAATAACAGAACTTGATTTAGAACGCCAATTTTTATTTGGCGTATATCGCAAACACATACATTTATCTAAACAACAGGCTGTTGCCGTTGCGTCCACAACAACAGCGACCGAAACAAAAACGGTTAAAACGGAATCTGGCACGCCTGTAATCAATGGACACGCATTAAAATCGCCAATGGTTGGTGTTGTGTACCTGGCACCGGAACCGGGCGCAGATGCATTTGTGTCCGTCGGCAAACAGGTTAATGCGGGCGATACGGTCGCCCTGGTCGAGGCTATGAAAACATTCAATCCAATCAAATCTGACCGCGACGGTGTTGTCAAAGAAATCTTGGTTTCTGACGGTGCGGCGGTTGAATTTGACCAGCCTTTGGTTGTAATCGAATAAAAAATATAAAATGCCACAAATTAAAAAAGTTTTAATTGCAAATCGCGGGGAAATTGCCCTGCGTATAATTCGTGCATGTCGCGACATGGGAATTCGCACGGTCGCGGTATATTCAACGGTTGACCGCGATGCGATGCATGTGCAACTGGCGGACGAATCCGTTTGTATTGGGCCGGGTCCTGCACGTGAATCTTATTTGAATGAATCTGCAATTCTGACGGCGGCACTTTTGACCAACGCGGACGCGATACATCCGGGTTATGGATTTTTGTCCGAACGCGCGGACTTTGCGCACAAGGTTGAACAGCACGGCATGATTTGGATTGGTCCATCGCCCGATATGATTACCAAAATGGGGGACAAGGTTAACGCCAAAAAAACGGCCATCGAATGTGGTCTGCCGGTTGTGCCTGGGTCGGATGGTGCGGTTGAAACATTGGAACACGCGTTGGAATGTGCTGAAAAAATCGGATATCCCGTTATGTTAAAGGCGGCATCCGGTGGCGGTGGTCGTGGCATGCGCCCCGTCAACACCCCCAACGAAATGGCCGAGGCGTATCAGTTAACCAAGAACGAAGCGGCATCTGCGTTTGGTGATGACACGCTGTATATGGAAAAATTGTTGACGCATCCACGTCATATTGAATTCCAGGTTCTGGGCGACAAACACGGCAATGTTGTAATATTTGGCGAACGTGATTGTTCCCTGCAACGCCGCAATCAAAAGGTGATGGAAGAATGTCCCGCCGCCATTTTGACCCAGAAACAGCGCGACGACATGATTGAAATTTGTAAAACCGCCGCGAAAAAAATGGGCTATACAAATGCCGGCACATTTGAATTTATGTTCCAAGATGGTAAATTCTATTTCCTTGAAATGAATACCAGATTACAGGTGGAACACCCTGTCACCGAAATGGTATATGGTGTTGATTTGGTTCGCGAACAAATTCGTGTTGCGGCGGGTGAAAAGTTGGGCTATACCCAGTCTAATGTAATTCCAAACGGTCATGCGATTGAATTTCGTATCAATGCCGAAGACCCTGAAACATTTATTCCAAATCCGGGGACGATTACATTGTATGCGCCATCGGGCGGAATGGGGGTTCGTGTAGATAGCGCGGTTTATACCGGATATACAATTCCACCGACCTATGATTCGATGATTGCCAAATTAATTGTGCATGCGCCCAATCGCCCTGCGTGCATTATGCGTGCGACGCGTGCGCTGGACGAATTTGTGATTGATGGCGTAAAAACCACAATTCCCCTGCAACAGAAATTGTTAAAGAATCGGGATGTAAAACAATTAAACTTTGACAATAAATGGTTGGAAAGTTTTTTGAAAAAAGACGAATAAAAAACCGGCAAATGCCGGTTTTTTATTGTTAACTTGCTGTGTTTTGCTGGCATGTGCCATATGGATTGCGCTTATAGCCACTTTGGCACTGAATCATGCACGATGTTCCCCATGCCTCATAACCCTTGCCAGGATTGTTACCATTGTTGTAATCATTACACTTACAGTGCGAATTTACATATTCTTTGCCGTTGCCGATTGAACTTGCCGACGCTTCTGTCGCGACGTACGTAGAATTATCTGGACATAACAACGACTGATAGAACATAGATGATATTCCTTCTATGTATTGATCATCGCTTGTGGTTCCTGTATTCACGACCGAACATTCGCTTGAAGCCACAGTGCCGTCTTGGTTTGTATCATAACACAACTTTACATCACTGTTATAAAACACTGCGTATGCACATGTTAATGCAACATTGCGGCATGCGCCACGCATTACGTTATAAACGCTGCTGACGCTGGCGGATGACGACCATGCGTTCACCTGGGTTACCTGTTGGTTATAGCATTGTGCAATATCAACCATACAGGTTGATGCATAGTCTGAAATTGCCTGGTGCTGGGCGGCGCGGATGTTTGTCATTGCGCGCTGGACAAAGTTCACAACAACATCGTTCCATGGATTATACGTCCCGTCTGCATCGTATGTATATCGCTGACACTTGTCCAGAACCGCGCGACACAGCCCTTCGTCCGTGACATTTTGCTTTGTGCCGATTTTCTGCAACAAATATTTCGCAACACACGACCCGTCGTTTCCACCGTTTGTATTTTCTGTTGCAGTCTTGGCACATCCATCTGTGCCACTACTTATAGTTTGTTTTTCATACGCGTCCGATAAAAATGTATCATCAATTTTTGCATTATTATACCCGGTCATAAAATCCAGAATATCTGAAATTTTCTGCCCCAGGACAACTTCGCCATTTTCATCGATATATTTTTTTGTTGGGTCCACGCATTTGAAATAGTTGTTGCCACAAACCATATCGTCTTTCATGCATGTTTCAAGTGCGCCAATACAGCCCTTGGCGTCATATGCATTTTTGTTTTGCAACACGGCCAGACGTGCCTTTTGCAACATGCGGTTTGCGCTGCGCACATTGGACACCAAAGTTTCATTCATTTTTTTCAGACCGTTTTCATACGCCACACAATCCTTGTCAATCGCCAGGTCATAGTTCCCGGTAATTTGACCCGCGGTTGCGCCCGCTTTCTTGCATTGGGTAATAACAGAATTACAACGTTTTTTTGCCGCGTTGTATAATTCACGTCCGCGCAGATTTGAAAAACTGCCACTGGAATCTGTGTTCAAGAAATCTAAACTGAACATATCGGCGGTGTCCGACGTAAAGTCTAAATCCATATCCAACCCAATGGATGTATCGGAATAATAAGATGTATTTGATACCGGGTCGCGGATTAAATCTTCGATTTCTTCCAGCATATTGCGCGTTTCGGACGTATCAACCGCCCCCGACAATGCTTCTTCTGCTTCGGTCTCGGTCATAATGGCGCGAATTTCATCCGCGGACAATCCGACGTATCTGATGCGTTGTGCAACCTCGTTCAGTTGCTGGTTTGCGTCTTTGACGGCTTCTTCTACCTTGGTATATTGGCTAAGATTTGCAGAACAGGAACACCGACCCTGGTTTGCGTCAACAACCGCGCAGAACTGGTCCATACATTCGTTATACTGTTCTTGGCACGATTTGTTTAATGTCGCTGTCTGTTCAAGGCGACTTGTCGCCTCGGCGATTTCTTCGGCGGTTGCCTTGGACGCGACGCGTGATTTTACACCACGTACAACCTCGTCTACGTTGGAACCGGTCTGAATGCCCGTATCGCCAATGGTAGCGCGTCCGCCAACCTCGGCCGTGGATGGGCGCAAGGTCAGCCCCGCACGACGTACGGCGGGATTGCTGTTAATGCTTGCCTTGGTTACCCGTTCATTGCGTCCGACGGTGTTCACCGCCGCTTCTAAATTAGAACGTGCAGAATTTTTTTCGGTTTTATTCGTTCCAACTGCGCGGGATGCAACCGTACCTGTGCGCGATTGAGTTGTGCCGTCCGTTTCCGTGCCCGAAAAAACACGCGATACCGCCGTACGCGCAGGCGTATTTGTTGTCGCCCGATTTGCCGTCCCACGCGACGTGTTATTCGTTGTCGCCATCTCGCCTGTTGTTGGAATTGCACGCGAAACAGCGCCGTCGGCACACAAAGTGCCGGGCGCAACAGCCATCAACGCAAAAAAGCACGTCAGCAGTTTTCTCATTCTCTTGCGCGAATTATATCATAAAAAAACAATTAAGTCATTAAAAAGTCAATCGAAGTCCCACCGAAATAAACGGTGTTTGTGATGTTATGCCACCTGAAATCCAACCGTCAACATTTTCGCTGTATTTATAACGAAAAGACGCAATTGCCATATGGTCGGCAAAATCATCAACATCTGATTGCCACACACCCGTATCGGAAAACATGTACGTCAAAGATACACTGTATCGCAACAAATCATAACTGACCCCGGTACCGACAACAAAACCATCCGAAATTTCACCGACCGGGTTGTTGTCATATATCACACGTGCGGTTGTTCCCCACACCCAACTGTTATACTGCAAATTCATTCCCAGCGACATCTGACCGCGCCAATCGGCGGTAACGCCTGGGGTATAAACCTCGTTATCAAAGTCGCGTGGATTGTCCATAAAAGATACACCAAATGAATACGCGGTTTTGACCTTGCCCGATGGGCGACGAATTTTTAATCCCGCATCCATCGCATAGTCATAATTTGACGCAAATCCGGACGCAGACACACCGTACTGCACACCATTTGTCGGGCTTGACACGACATTAATGCGTGGGTCGCTGCGCCCAGATGTCAGTGTGGTGTCCGCAATTATGGGGCCAGATGGGATAATTTTTTCATTATACAGCGGTCTGTCATTTATGCGCAATCCCCCGACATCAGGCAACCCTACCCCCAGTTTTCGCGCAATTGAATCAGTTAAGCCAAATTCAATGCGTCCATATTCGCGTGATTCTATATAACCAAATGTTTCGCGGGAAAAGTTTCCTTTATCCAATGCCGCCTTGTCCAGCGCATAAACCGCGCCAAATTTATATTCATCGTTAATATCGTATGTCAATTGTGCGCGTCCGCGCCAGTCGCCGATACCCAACGGTGATTCAAAATCGGGGTTAATAAACCCACCTGTTGCATATCCGGTAAGTTTTGCGGAAAATTTTCCCATGTCATACTGCAACGCAATCGCCGCATTTGGCACGACAAAAATAATCGCCAATGCGGTATATAATTTTTTCATCCCCAACATTTAATTTTGTTCCCCTGTTTCCTTTAATATCGCGTCGCGCAGTTTATTATATGCACGTTCTTCGATTTGTCGTACGCGTTCACGTGAAATTCCGTATTTCTGGGACAGCGATTCCAACGTTGCCACAGGTTGTGTCAGTCTGCGTGCGGTCAATATCGCGCGATCGCGTTCAGACATTTGTGCCAAATGTTTTTTCAATAAATCATAGCCCCGCCGACGAAATTCAATCTGTTCCAATGTTTCTTCAATTGTTTCGCGATTGTCCGCCATATTAGATAAAATGTCCGTCGCGCCATCATCTGAATTTAACGGCGCATTCAGCGATACATCACGCGCGCCCACACGCGTTGCCATGCGTTCAACATCCTTTTCCGGCACGTCCAGATATTGGGCGATTTGTTTGGTTTGTTCGTCTGATAAATTATTGTCCATAATCCCCAATGCGCGTTTTGCCCGCGCCAGGTTAAAGAACACACGCTTTTGATTTGCGGACGTTCCAATTCGCACAATAGACCAGTTGTTCAGAATGGTTTCGTAAATTTCCGCCTTGATCCAGAACATCGCGTATGTTGAAAAACGAAAGCCCTTGTCTGGGTCGAATTTTTGCAACGCCTGCATCAGTCCCATATTCCCACTTGCAATCAGTTCCCCGACGGGAATTCCATAGTTTTTATAATCGTACGCCACCGACACAACCAGTCGCAAATGACTGGCCACTAATTTTTCTGCCGCGAACTTGTCCTGATTTTGTACCCATTTTGTTGCGTATTCGTATTCTTGTTCCGCGGTCAGAACGGGAATTTTCTGAACGTTTTGAATATACTGCGCCAATGACGCGTCATCACTAACCCCGCGTGCGGCGACAATGTTGGTGCTGTTTTTTACCGGTAATGTGGTCTTGATTTCCTTACTCATAACTTTT
The DNA here is from genome assembly GCA_017631895.1 of Alphaproteobacteria bacterium. Taxonomy (GTDB): domain Bacteria; phylum Pseudomonadota; class Alphaproteobacteria; order Rs-D84; family Rs-D84; genus Enterousia. The sequence goes on from JAGBSK010000030.1 coordinate 62,452, forward strand.
ATAGTATATCATAAATAAATAATTATCAAGCACAGGAGAATAGTATCATGGCAACCATGCTGGAAAGAAATAAAAAGGTCAAAGCACCCAAGAAAACACACGCAGAACACATGGAAGACGCCCTTTATCGTGAGGTTTGGGAAGACGTCAACAACGAAAAAACAATGCAGTTTATTAAAAAGTATTCCAAACCTATGATGGTTGCGGCGTTTGCGATAATGATTATCGCAACTGGAATTCAGATTGGTGTGCGTACCCACCGTGCGAATAAAATAGCAACCGCCAACGCCTATGAAATGGCAATTGAAAACGCAGATGCAAATGCTTTGGCGGCGTTGTCTGATAATGCGTCGGGTGCAACAGCGGATCTGGCGTTGTTCCAGGCGTACCTGTTGGACAATGATATTAATAAATTGGAAAAACTGGCAAACGACGGCAATACGGCTGATTTCCGCGATTTGGCGCGTTTGCACGTTGTTGGAATTCGTGGCGATGATATGTCCGCAGATGAAATGAAAAAATATCTGTCCGATATGGATTCTAAGAATTCACCATTCTATTACACGGCGCGCATTACGTTGGCGCAAAAGTATCTGGCATCTGGCGACGTGGCGACGGCGAATGAAATCTTGGACGATTTAATTGCCGATAAAAACACACCATCAACAATTGCGGCGACTGCGGCATCTTTGCGTTAATGGGGTAAAAAATGCGTCGGATTTATGCGATTTTATGTTGTTTGTTCGTGGTTGCGGCATGTGATAAACATGATCCTATCTTGCCGGGTGTGCGCACCCCAATATTTGACACAGACGGTGTTAATGTACAAAACCAAGAAATCATGGACATCCCACAAATTGCTTATACGTTCGACAACACGAATTGCCCATATACCCAGGATTCAAACAATGTTGTCTGGGAAGGGACGCGCAAAATCTTTGGCGGTTTCCCAACAAACAATACGGTTTCGGCAAACCCAAAACCGGTTTGCAGCGGCAAATATGTCTATGCGGGGCTGTCAACTGGCGAACTGGTAAAAATAAACCCAAAAAATCGTCAAATTATGTGGATTGCGGACATTTATCGGGCCAGTAATATGACCGGTGGTGCATCCATGGTTGATATCATCGCGCCGGTTGTGCCATACGAAAATTCTGTATACGTGGCGGGATTGGGTGATGCGTTTTGTCGTGTAAATGCCACGTCAGGCACGAAAAATTGGTGTGTAAATATTGCGTCCGCCCTGCCCTTTGTTATTGCGGGCAATTATGCATTTGTTGTTGCAACGGACAATAATTTATACGCGGTATCATTAAAGAATGGCGCGGTTTTTTGGCGCAGCGCGACGGAACAGCAGGTTGCCCCAACATATGACGCGGGCCACATAATTGTGGGACGCGAAACATTTGATGTGCGGGACGGCAAAAAAATACTGGACAAATAAAAAAATATGTTATATTATGCAGTCCGCTGACAAGGCTTTGGGTGTTTAGCTCAGTTGATTAGAGCATCTCGTTTACACCGAGAGGGTCGGGGGTTTGAGTCCCTCAACACCCACCAAAAATTAAACCGCCAAATGGCGGATTTTTTATCCGAAAATTATGGACAGATTATGAAACACGATATAAACGTAAAAGAATTTTTAGAACAAACTTTGTTATGTGCCGCTGCAATTGGTATTGTGTTTCATTTGAATTCAAAATTTTCGCCTAAATCACAGCAAGACATACAATCTAAGGAATATAAGGTTGAACAACTGGATTCTGCCCAGGTTGATTCGGTGCGAAATATACAAAAAATGTGGGTGTTGTCCAATAATATAAAATCAAGATAATCTGATGGCGCCCCAAATGTTGCAGTTGCTGATGATGCGCGAAACCAAGATTAAAAATAAATAATCAATGGCCCAGATTTCTGGGCATTTATTTTTTTGTATTTCTGAAAAATATGGTATAAAATATCCGCATTGATTAATTATTACAAAAGGGGAAAAATATGAAAAAAACAGTATCTATTTTGGCGGTTCTGGCATTGGTTGCGGGTTGCACAACTGTAAATCCATACACGGGTCAGACCCAAACCGCAAAATCCACATGGGGAACTGCGATTGGCGCGGCAACCGGCGCACTGATTGGTTCTACCCAAAGCAGCACGGGTGCCTTGGTCGGTGGCTTGGCGGGTGCGGCCGTTGGTGGCGGGGTTGGTTATTATCTGGATGCCCAGGCTGCGGAACTGCGCGCAGAATTGGTGTCAACCGGTGTCCAGGTTGTCGAAGATAACGACAGCATTCGTTTGATTATGCCGGGAAATATTACTTTCAAAACAGATTCAGCAGATATTAATTCATCATTCTATCCAGTATTAAATTCCGTGGCCAAGGTTTTGAACAAATATTCAAATTCAACCGTTATGGTGTCGGGTCATACTGACAGCACGGGCAGCGCTGATTACAATCTGAACTTGTCGCGCGAACGTGCGTCGTCCGTCGCGTCTTATTTACAAGGTCAGGGTGTAAAATCATCCCGGTTCGAGGTATTAGGTCTGGGCTCATCAAATCCAATTGCGTCGAATTCTACGGCGGATGGTCGCGCCCAGAACCGTCGCGTGGAAATAAAAATTATTCCAAACAAATAAAAAATCCCGGCAACCGCCGGGATTTTTATATATTTAATTTCTTTTGCATTTCAATCAATACGGGGGTATCAACGCCTAAATCTTGTGCGCGGGAAATAAGCCCCCCCAACGCATAAATTCCCTCGACTGTGCCTTGTGGCGGGTTGCCTTGCGCGATTGCCATGCCGCCTGCAAAATTGCGACTGGTTGCGCTGGTTGCAGACAGGAACAAATCCCCAATTCCGCACAGTCCCAAAAACGACCGCATCTGTCCGCCCATCGCCATACCGATTGCCATCACTTCGTTCCATGCACGTGTGAATATCAATGCGCGTTCATTTTCGCCGCATACAACACTGTTGTATCCGCAAATCAAAGCAACTGCATTTTTCCCAACCCCACATACCTGGGTACCTATAATATCGTCGCTTACCTCAATATACAGTTTGTTCAATGCGCCCTGCCCTGCGACAATTGCGTTGCGTGTTCCTGCCAGGGTTGAACCCGTGGGTTCGCCTTGTGCCACTTCGGCTGCGAATTGCGGTCCGGACAATACCCCAAAATCCACACATTCTGGAATTTCTGTATTTAATATCTCGGACATAAATTGCCCGGTTGAGCTTTCTGCGCCCTTGGTACAAATAATAATCGGTTGTCCGTTATAAAAATCGCGCGCTTTGCGCATGGTTTCGCGGAAAAAAGCCCCCGGCGTCACCACCAACCAAGCATCCATATCGTGCATTTCGTGCAAATCCGCCGTCATTCTTAAATTTTGTGGCATTTGCACGTTTTCAAAAACCTTGTGTTCCCCGTCATAAGACCACAGAACCACATCCGCCCCGCCCCGTGCGGCGGTAATTGCCAGTGCGGTACCCCATGCACCAGCACCAATTACACCTACTTTCATTTTATTTTCCTTATTTTTCTTTCAATTACGGGGATAACTGTCAATCCATCATCAGATAAATCAATTGCACGCATGTATGCTTCTACTGCCTTGTCAACTTCGCCCGTGATTGCATACATGTCCCCCAGGTGCTCGAACAAAGAAGAACACGTTGCGGATACCTCACCCACGCGTTCTAACACTTCCAACGCGGCGTCCACACCTTCACGTTGTGCAACCACAACCCCCAGTGTATCCCACGCCAGAACATCAGTTGGATTTTGCTTTACCAGCATCATTGCATAGTCGTATGCATTATCCAATTCTCGGTTTTGTGCGGCCCAAATTTTCGCCTGCAACAATACGATTTCACCGTCCATCATCAGTGTCTCAGACGCGGTGCGCAAATCATCCTGTGCGGCATCTAAATCGCCAAATGCATAATATATTTGTGCACGCCCCTTGGTAAAGAACGCCCTGCCCGCCTCGTTCAAATTATCATCATTTAATGCGCGGTTTATCACGCGCAATGCGGCGCGCCGATTGCCGTGTTTAATATGATAACCCACCAATTTATTTACCGCCGGCACAAACAGTGGGTGCGCCCGCAACGCGTCTTGTAATTCATCTATATTTCCAGTCTTTTCCGCTTTGCGTAATACACCAAACAAAAAGAACGGACTGTCTGTATTTATGCGATTAAAATGCGTCGCCCAATCTCCACGATTATTCCAAAAATAGTTCCCCAGATAGTAGTCAATTGCATTATTATTTTCTGCAAAATCTGGTGCGGTAATTTGTGCAAACCGCAACAACAGCATCGCCAAATCGGAATACATCATAATCTGGGTGTGTGAAACATTTTGTACCAAACTGAACGCCAGTTGATTTTTATACCCTGAATACACAGACCAATCTGGTATGTTTTCATAATCCAGCATAAACATTCCACCTGGTCGTGTGGTAAATTCGGCACGCAACGCGTCCGCCCTGTCTGGCATATTATGGTGCGTATAGAACGACATCACATACAAATAATCGTTTATATTCATGAAATCAATATTAACCGCGGCAAAATTTTCCACCGCCTTGTCCATGTCGCCCAATTCGGCATAAATTTGACCACGAACAAAGGCCTTCCATGAATTATTTGTTGGTAATTTTTCTATGAATTTGAACGTATTCGTACGCCAGTCATTTGCAATCGCGGACCATATACGCAAAGGTGCCGCCAATGCAGATTCGTCTGTTTTGTGGCGGTTGTGCAATTCTTTCCAGTTGTCATTTTTAATCAGATACGCATCATAAATCATTCGCGCCGGCATACTTTTTTCATTTTTAAGCAAATGTGCGTCAAACGGCATGCGACCACTTAAAAAATCTGATATATAAACGGTATTTTGTACAACTGGGTATTGAACGTCGCGCAGACCTTCGGTCAATTTGTTGGCTGTATCAAAATCGTTCACATACACCGCATGCTGGGCTGCCAAAAAAGCACCATATTTGGTTGTGGGAAACTCGTACTTTATGCCCTGCCCTGTGGTATGTGTGGCGTTCCAAATTGCGCCACCTGTAATGACGATGGCGGCAAATAAACCGACTGTGATAAATAAACTTTCTATTTTTCTCATGATTATGCTAGAATAGTACTTATGAGTAATAAAGTCAAATTTGAACGCTATGCGGAACTGTTGCGCGAATGGTCGGAACGTATGAATCTAGTCGCGCCCAGTACGTTAAATGATATCGAAAACCGTCATATTGCAGATTCTGCGCAGTTGGCGGATGTTTTGCCTAAAAATGTTCATATAATAGATTTGGGCAGTGGTGCCGGATTTCCCGGTGTTGTTCTTGCGATTTTGGGGTGGCACGTTGTTTGTATCGAATCGATTGGTAAAAAGGTTGCATTTTTGAATGCGGTTAAATCCGAATTGGGGTTAGATAACCTGACAATTTATCACGGTCGCGTCGAAGATTATGTCCGGCATTTACCGGCAAATTCGAATGATTTTGTGTTCACGGCGCGCGCTTTTGCGTCGTTAACAAAGATAATGGACTATGTTGCGCACACAAAATACCGGCTTTTTCTATTAAAAGGTCGCGAAATTGCCGGGGAAATTGATGCGGCAAAAACAAAATATAAATTCGAATATGACTTGACGCCGTCTAAAACGGGTGATGGTTTTATAATTTCTGTGCGTTTTTGCCGGTAATTTCATGTGAAATTCATGTTAAATTGTTGAAAAAAGAACATAAATACAAAAAATAATAAAAAAGCCGGCAAAAGCCGGTATTTTTATATCTGTGAAAAATATTCATAATTTCATGTGAAATTGTTGATAACTTAATGTTTTTATTGTGTTTTTAGTGTGGAAAATATAACCCTTGACCGAATCGTGCGGTTTTTATAACCTTTTATTGAAAAAATGGAAGGGGTTTATGACACGTATAATTGCATTTGCAAATCAAAAGGGCGGGGTGGGTAAAACCACAACTGCAATAAATATTGGTGCGTCTTTGGCGGCGATTAAAAAGCGTGTCTTGCTGGTCGATTTAGATCAACAGGGCAATGCCGGAACGGGTTTGGGTTTTGAACGTGCATCCCATCGTCAAAGTGTATATGGCGTGATTATGGGAACGGCAAATGCGGCGGACAATATTTTGTCCACGGCGGTGCCGGGGTTGCATTTGTTGCCGTCGTCCCAGGCATTGGCGGGTGCGGACGTTGATTTGTTGGATATGGAAAATCGCGAATTTCGTCTGCGCGATGCGTTGCGTCCAATAATGGAATATTATGATTATATACTGCTGGATTGTCCGCCGGCTTTGGGGTATTTAACAATCAATGCATTAACGACTGCGGATTCTGTTATCATACCCCTTCAGTGTGAATTTTTTGCATTAGAGGGTGTTCAGCAATTAACCGACACAATTGACATTGTGCAAAAAAAATGGAATCCAGAATTAAAGATTCTGGGTGTATTGCTGACAATGTATGATCGTCGTTATGGTTTGACGCGTGCGGTTGACGAAGATGTTCGCAAAACGTTTGGTGATGTTGTGTTCAAAACGGTTGTGCCACGTAATGTCCGCGTGTCCGAGGCCCCGTCCCACGGCAAACCTGCATTGTTTTATGATTTTAATTCAACCGGTGCCCAGGCATACTTGCGTGTCGCGACCGAGGTTGTGGAAAGAACTATGGGGGGGACAGATGGCGAATAAATTTGGATTGGGACGTGGATTGGCGGATATCGGGGCGGCGCGTGGCGCGATACCTGATATATCTTTGTTGACCCAGAACGAACGTGTTGTGGTAAAGCAAATCCCGTTGGCGCAAATTGGGGCAAATCCGGACCAGCCACGTAAAACATTCACAGAATCGGAATTGTCGGATTTGGCGGCGTCTATTCGTGAACGCGGCGTTTTGCAACCGATTTTATTGCGCAGCGTACAAAATCGCCCATATATGTATGAAATTGTTGCGGGCGAACGTCGTTATCGTGCATCCAAAATGGCGGGGTTATCGGAAATTCCAGCGTTGGTAAAATCTATGGATGATAACAATGCGCGCGAAATTGCGCTGATTGAAAATGTTCAGCGTGAAAACCTGAACCCAATCGAGGAAGCCAATGCTTACAAAAATCTGATGGAATGTTGCGATTATGAATTGGCGGATGTTTCGCGTCTGATTGGCAAATCGGCCAGTTATATTCGCAATATGCTGTGTTTGACATCGTTGCCGGAATCTGTACAAAGTTTGGTAGAGCAGGGCGAACTGTCTGCGTCGCACGCGCGTACGATTGCGGTTGCTGAAAATCCGGAAAATCTGGCGCATAAAATCATCGCGGAAAAATTATCGGTTGCCGAAACGGGCAAACTTGTAAAGTCTGCGCCACGCGCAAAATCCAAGCGTGCGCACGCTGCAAAAACAATTGATGCGGCATCTGTTCGTGATATTGAAACGCGTATCAAAGCGGTCCTGGGCGTGCCAGTAAAATTGACCGAACGTCGTGGCGGGGCGGGGCAGATAACATTATCGTTCGCCACCCGCACCCAATTACACGAATTGGTTGCAAGATTAATCAAATAAAAAAGTTAATAAAAAAGCCGGCAAATGCCGGCATTTTTATATAAAGTATAAACGTAAATAAATTTGTTAATTATTTGCCGGCTTTTGCCGGCTTTTTTGTTGTTTTTATGTGTAAACAAAAAATAAATTGAAAATCGGCATTTGTTTTAGTAGTCTGAACATACAAATAAAAATTATGGGGAAAGTCATGGAAGAAAACAAATTGTCATTCGAAGAAGCGTACAAGCAATTAATGGAATTGGTAAAGAAAATGGAATCTGGCGAATTGCCTTTGGCGGATTCTGTTGCCGCATACGAACAGGGTATTAAGTTAAAGGCATACTGTGAGCTTTTGTTAAAAGAAGCAGAACTGAAAATCGAAACCCTGAAAGTGGGCGCATAATTTATAAACTAAACGGATTTTATCGTGGCGGACAAAGGCAAATTAACCCCGGTTATGCAACAATATGTTGATATGAAGTCTGAAAATCCAGACGCATTATTAATGTTTCGATTGGGGGACTTTTATGAATCTTTTTTCGAAGACGCACGCACAATCAGTACCGCGTTGGGGCTGGTGTTAACCGCACGAGGTACGGACGGCGATGGCGCGGATATTCCAATGTGCGGCATCCCATGGCATGCGGCGGATAATTATTTTGGTCGTCTGGTGCGCGCCGGGTACAAGGTGGCCCTGGTTGAACAAATGGAAACCCCTGCCCAGGCCAAGGCCCGCGGGCACAAATATATTGAACGTCGTGTTGTTCGTGTTTTGACCCCCGGTACATTGACAGATGAAAATTTATTAAGTCCGAAAAAATCAAATTTCTTGGTTGCGATTGCGCCAATTGGTGGTGGCAAATATGATATTGCAGGCTGTGATATTTCGACCGGTGAATTTTTTGTGGGGACCACCGCCGAACCGATTGACGACATGGTTCGTATCAACCCGGCCGAGGTTATTTTCCCTTTCCACACCGCCGAAGAAAAAACAATTTCTAAACTGCGTGAATTATTCAAATCCACCCCGGTTTATGAAAAACTGTATCATCGTGCGGACATAGACATGGTTGTTTCGCGTGTTTTTGGATGCGCGGTTGATGCGGGCACGGCCGCGAAAAACACGGATGGGGCGATATGTTTGTTGGCGGGCTATTTATTTAATACCCAGCGCGACGCCCAAATTACATTTCGTGCGCCATATACATTCAAATCCGGTCGCCAGTTGTTGATTGATTCTGCAACCTGGCGCAGTCTTGAAATCGACGCGCCAATTAACGATGGCGGTGCATGTTTAATAGACGTTCTGGACGAAACGCATACGGCGGCGGGGGCGCGAAAACTGCGTGCATATTTGCGTAATTTATCGGCGGACATTGACGAGATTGCCATGCGTCAATCGCATATATCGCACTTTATGTTAAACCCAGATGTCTGTGCGATGGTTGAAAATATTTTGTCATCTATTCCCGATGTGGGGCGCAGTTTGTCGCGCCTGTTGTCGGGTCGTGGCACGCCACGTGATATGCGCAATATAACGGATTTTATTACCGTGTTGCCACGGGCCCAGTTATTGTCATCGCGTCTTGATGCGGGCTTTGCATCGCGTTTTGAAGGGCTTAAAACCCACGGCGAACTGTGTTCAAAATTGGTACGTGCGTTATCTGATGAATTGCCGACATTTTTCCGTGATGGCGGTGTGATTCGTGCGGGTTTTGATGTGTCGCTGGATAATATGCGCGAATTGTCAAACGGTGCGCGTGAAACGATTGCGGGCCTGCAAACGCAATACATATCCCAGACGGGAATAAACACCCTGAAAATCAAATACAATAATATTCTAGGATATTTTATCGAGGTTCCCTCCTCTCGCGCAGACGTTATGATGTCGCCAGAATCAGGCTTTATTCATCGTCAGACAATGGCGGGCAACATGCGATTTACAACGTCGCGCCTGATTGATTTGGACAACGATGTTCGCAGTGCGGCGGAAAAGGCATCTGCAATCGAAGATGAAATTGTCAAAGATTTAATTGAACAAATCCGCAGCGTTTCGGACGATTTGCTGTCCGCGGCGGATTTGCTGGCGGATGCGGATGTGTGGGCGGCTTTGACACGTGTTGCGGATAAATATTCTTGGACGCGTCCGGTAATGTCTGACGATTGCGCGTTTGATATAACGGGCGGTCGACATCCGGTGATTGAATCTGTTCTGCGCGCACGTGGTGATAACTTTGTAAAAAATGATTGTAATCTGAACGCGCATGCAATTGCGTTGCTGACGGGGCCAAATATGGCGGGTAAGTCAACATACCTGCGCCAAAATGCGTTGATAGTTGTCTTGGCGCATTTGGGGGCTTATGTTCCGGCGGAACGCGCAAATATCGGCATTTGCGACCAGTTGTTCAGTCGTGTTGGTGCATCTGACAACTTGGCGGCGGGTCAGTCCACATTCATGGTGGAAATGAGTGAAACAGCCAACATCCTGAACCGCGCGACAAATCGTTCATTTATTATCTTTGATGAAATAGGGCGGGGTACCGCAACCTATGATGGTATGGCAATTGCCCAGGCGGTATTAGAATACCTGGACGAAATGCAACCACGAACATTGTTTGCAACGCACTATCATGAATTGACGGCGTTGGCGACGAATGGCGGACTGAATCATGTGTCTTGTCTGACGATTGATGTGCGCGAACATAACAACGAAATAATCTTTATGCATAAAATAGTTTCGGGTGTTGCCAACCGGTCATATGGTATTCACGTTGCGCGAATGGCGGGCATGCCGAAATCAGTTGTTGCACGCGCAGAATGTGTTTTGTCTTCGTTGGAATCAAATTCTGTGTCGGTATCGGCTGACAATTGTGCGCCAAAGCCTGTACCCACGCCCACCCAGAAAAAACAGTGCGTCGCGGACAATGTGTCGCCACAACTAAGTTTATTTGGTTAATTAAAGGGATTTTTTATGATTATAAAACCAAAGTATGTTTTTCAAGCAGACTCGTGCAATCTTGTTCAGCAAGAATTTTCAACCAAACAAGAATTGTATGATTTTATACACTCGTTTGATTTCAGAAGTCTGTATGACTCACATGGTAAACCAACATACGGAATTACCCGTGGGTTTCGCGATAACCAATTCAAGGTTGGTGCGCGTCTGGTAATTGATATTGATGGATACCAGGCAAAATCAAATATTATCTGGGGGCCACAATACTATGTTGGTCGTTCTGCTAATTGTAATAACAATGTGCTAAGGGTAGAAATGCCGGTTGTTCCTGGGATACTGTACGGCAACCGACATTATTCGGAATATCACAAGATATTTGCCAATGGCGACATGGTTTATGACCCTGTCCGCATGCGCCAGGTCTATCCGCTATGCGATGGCCGCCCGTCCGAGTTGACACGGTTTATCCAACAAATAGAAAAACAAAAATACAATCTGGACAAGGTAAGATGACACAATCTGGCTGGGTAATTTTGGACAAAGATTCCGGGCTGTTTTCACGAACGGCGGGTGGTCGCGTTGCGCGAATGTTGGGAACAAAAAAGTTTGGACACATCGGCACCCTGGACCCCATGGCAACGGGCGTATTGCCAATTGCTATTGGCGATGCGACCAAGATGATTCCTTTTGTAGAAGACGCTGGCAATCATACCAAAGAATACCTATTTTCATGTCAGTTTGGCTTTGAAACGGACACATTGGACATAACCGGCACGGAAATTGTGCGCAACGACATTGTTCCAACAGAATCCGCCGTCCGCACCGCAATACCAAAATTTATAGGACAAATTTCCCAAATCCCACCGATTTATTCCGCGGTCCACGTCGGGGGCAAACGCGCATACGATGTCGCGCGTCGGGGCGGGGCGGTTGATATTCCCGCGCGCATGGTTGAAATTTTTGCGCTGGAACTGATTGAAATTCGGGGTGCGTCATGGCATTTTCGCATGCGCTGTTCGCCCGGCACGTATGTTCGCAGTGTGGCACGTGATATTGCAAAAAACTGTGGTGTGCTGGCGACGGTTGACATGATACGTCGCACACAAACGAACGGCTTTGACATAAAAGATGCGGTAAAACTTGATTTTTTGGAAAAAGTATTTAATAATAGTGGAAATTTAGGTGAAAACCTGAAACCGGTGGATTTTGGACTGGGGGACATTCCGGTTCTGAATTTGCCTGATAAAGACGCTGATTTTTATAAAAACGGTGGCTTTATCAAAACGGGCGCAATTGATGGTCTGTATCGCATTTATGCCGATGAAAACTTTATTGGTATTGGTGTGGTTGCGGACGGTGTTTTGCGACCAAAGCGAACTTTATAAAAATAACAAAAGGAAAAAGTAATGTCCGTTACAAAAGCAAAAAAATCTGAATTGATTCAGGAATACAAGGTGTCAGACGTTGACAATGGTGGTTCCGTTGAATCCCAGGTTGCAGTTTTGACAGAACGCATTCGCAACTTGACTGAACATATGAAGGCTAATCACAAAGACAACCATTCAAAACGTGGTTTGTTGTTGATGGTTAACCGCCGCAAGAAATTGTTGGCCTATATCAAGAAGCGTAATGCATCTGACTACGAAGCCCTGATTAAGAAATTAGGTCTGCGTAAATAAGTTAATCCCGCGTTTGCGGGATTTTTTTTAAGACTTAAATTGTTATTTACAAAAAAAATCCCCCAATCGGGGGATTTTTCATATTTCTGAAACGACATTAAGCCATTTTGGAAACTTTCTTTGCCAATCTTGAAATCTTGCGTGCTGCGCGTTTCTTTGGCATGATTTTGCCCGCAGACTTCATGATTTTGCTTTCTGCGTTGCGTGCCGCTGTTGTCGCCGCTGCTTTGTCGCCAGATTCGATTGCAACCAACGCCTTCTTGGTCGCGGTTTTTACAACACTGCGACGGGATGTGTTAATCGCGTTTTTCTTGGCAGTTACCAAAATTCTTTTTTCAGATGACTTATGATTTGCCACGTTATTTTCCTTTTATTTTCGTTTTGATTTTGCTATTTTATAACAAACAAACATAAAATCAAGGAAAAATAACATGGTATATTTAACAGGGATTATTGTTTCGTATTTGTTGGGTTCTATCCCCATGGGGCTGGTTCTGACCAAATTGGCGGGCAAGGGCGATTTAAGAAAGGTTGGCAGTGGTAATATCGGCGCCACAAACGTTATGCGTGTGGGCGGATTACGCATGGCTGGGTTGGTATGGTTGCTTGACATGGCCAAGGCTATTGCCGCCGTATTTATCGGTAAATATATTGGGGGCGACGCGTTTGGGGCCTGGTGCGGATTTGCGGCAATCGTCGGTCATTGTTATCCGATTTGGCTACGTTTCAAAGGGGGCAAGGGGATTTCATCATTGTTTGGTACCCTGTTGGCGGTCAGTCCCATGTCCTTTGCAATCTGTGGCATAGAATGGTTATTGGTTGCGTTAACATCTGGCAAATCATCCCTGGGGGCGACGGTTGTATTTTGTTTGATTCCGGTACTGGGTTTTGCGATTGGTATATCGACGGGCTTTGCATTCTTGGCAATTGGACTGCTGTGCATGTGGCGTCATCGTGAAAATATCAAACGCTTGATTTCGGGGACCGAATCCAAAATCGAATGGAAATGGAAAAAATAACAAATTCGGGGGCGCGCCCCCGTTTTTTCTTGTTTTTTGACGCATTTTGTGGTATAATACAACCCAAAGAATATCTAAAGGGGAAGGGAATATGAAACCAGTTTTATCGGCATTTGTGATATCAATGATATTGGCACCGGCATTTGCGGCGGCACCAAATATGACGCCTGCGACCGGTCGTGGTCGTGCGTCTATGGCGAATCAGATGATGGCGGCACCGCGCGCGGTTATGTCCCAGAATCAGATTCAGGCGATGGCGGCACAACCTGAAACTGTGGCTGCGCCGACGGTTGCGACGGATGATAAAATGGCAACCACACCCGAAGAAATGAAACCTGCGGAAAAAGATATGCGCGAACGTGAAAAACGCGCTTGCTTGCAGAACAATATCGGCATTGGTAATACTTTTGTCTGGGCATCGCGGTATAGTAATTTGGGCAGTTATTCTACTATGATAGAAGATATCGAAGAACCAGATAACAACACATGCTTTGTCAAGGTTGAACTGAAATCTGACGACCCAAAAATTAGCGTTGCCGATGTTCCGGCTAAATATTATGAAATGGGGCGCGATATCACATGTGGTGAATGGGCGAACTATGACACATTAAAATCGCGTATTCTGGACGCCAAGAAATCTGCCCGTACATGGGCGACGGTTGGCGGCGCCGTTGGTGGTGCGGCCATTGGTGTTGGCGCGATGGAATTGTTTGGTAATAAACTGATTGGTGGCGCGGTCGAAGGACAAAAGAATAAAAACTTATCGGACTTGGAACTGCTTGAATCGCAATTGGCGGTCCTGAAAAAAGATAACGCGAATGAATACAACCGCTTTATCCAACACATGGGTGATTTGAAATGTGCATGCGAATCATCTGTTTGGCAAACTGACGATGACAAGCCTGCCGCATGCAGTGAATATGCATACGCGTTTTTATTGCCCGGTGTGAATAACAAAAACTGTTCAACGACAAAGAAATAAACCAATCCCGCATCTGCGGGATTTTTATTCCCCTCCCTCGGAGGGGGACCAACGAATGTTGGTGGGGTGCGTACACTAACCACTAAGTAATTTATTCTTTATTTAACATGGATTTTTTCCTAAGGTAAATGCATGTCAGATATATTTAACAAATTATTAATATTACGCACGCCGGGCATTGGACCGGCAAAATACAATGCGCTGGTACAAAAATTTGGTACGCCCGCAGATGTGGTATCTGCGCTTGCGCCATCGGACGAATTGCGTGATGCTGTGTCATCTGAAATGGCGCGCGCCGATTCATTACATATATATTATATATCTGATACAGATGATTTATACCCGCGTGCCCTGCGTGCGACAAAAAATCATCCACCTGTTATAACTGTGCGTGGAAATCTGGATTTATTGCGTCGCGATATGGTGTCAATCGTGGGTACGCGTCATGCGACGGCGGCGGGCATGGAATTGGTGGCGGACATTGCGCACGCGTTTGCTTCAAATAATACAGTCGTTGTGTCGGGCATGGCGATTGGTACGGACACGGCGGCACATCGTGGCGCGTTGCATGCAACGGATGGCGCGGGTACGATTGCGGTACTTGCGGGTGGTGTGGACTATATCTGGCCGATTGAAAACGAATCATTGTATTGGGATATTGTTTCGCATGGTGCGATAATCAGCGAAATGCCTGTTGGCTTTACACCCGTGGCAAACAATTTTGTAATGCGCAATCGAATCGTGGCGGGGTTGTCATCGCGGCTTATTCTGGGCGAGGCTGACCTGAAATCAGGTTCCATGACAACCGCCCGATTCGCACACGAATTAAATCGTGATATTTGGGCGATTCCGTCGCACCCGTCGGATTTGCGGGCGTCCGGGCCAAATTCTTTGATTCGGGATGGCATTGCAAAATTATGCATGGGCGCATCAGATTTTTTTGCCACGACAAAAAAAGAGATAAATCAGAAAAAAAATTCAAAAAAAATTGATACGGAAAACAGTCTTATTGACGCAATAGGAACAATTCCTGTCTCGGAATCTGTATTGGCAGAAATTGTCAAAAAGTCTGTTTCGGAAATCAAGGGTGAATTGGTTGTCTTGGAATTAAGCGGACTTGTGCGTCGGGTTGATGGTGGATACATTCGCGCATAAAACTTTTTATGTCTATACAGTGTATATACAGCTTTTAAAAATCATGCAAAAAAACGAATCGTTGTCAAACAAACATTAATCAAAAATCGACCAGTCTTTTCTTGCAAATTGATTTTTATCTTATAACTTATTTGACGTATCCAAAACGAAAGGTAATCAAAAAAAACGGGGTGAAATTTTATTTAGGTTTGAACTTAAATGAAATGACATCTTATAAAAAAAACAGTGCGAGAGGGAATGTAAAAAACAACAAAAAATGCCGGAAGATGGCGTTTTCTGTGGATGGTTTGTACAATCTCTTGTTGGGAAGGAAAGGAGAAACAGTATGCAGACAGCGGCAACAAAAATTAATGCAAACTTGGAAACAATCAAGGGGGCAATTGCTGCGAAATTTGATACTGCGACTTTTTCATCTTGGATTGCGCCACTGACATTTGACATTGAAAATGATACTTTGGTTTTGGGTGCGCAAAATCAGTTTTCTGCAAACTTTATTAATGGTGTACATTTTGGTACATTATCATCTGTTGCATCTTCATTTGGTTTGGCGTTAAAGATTGTTGTTCGCAATACTTCTGTTGCCGCGGCACCTGTTGCAAATGATAACCGCGCACAGACATATGCCCCGGCCCCTGTTGCGACTGAAACTGTGGCATTTGATTCGTTTATCACATCTGATGAAAATGTATTTGTTGTTTCCGCGTGCAAGCGTGTTGCATCTGGCGCGGTACCATTTTCCCCATTGTTCATCTATGGTGCGGCGGGTTGTGGCAAAACATTGTTGACGGAATGCATTGCTGGGGCGTCTAATTTGAACGTTGTAAAAATGTCTGGCGCGCAATTTGTATCTGAATTCACCCGCAGTCTGAAAGAACACAATGTTTTTGCATTCAAAGATTTCTGTCGTAAATGTGATACATTTATCTTGGACGATGTCCAGGCTTTGTCTGGCAAACGTGCATCAACGGACGAATTTATGCAACTGATTGTTGATTTGCGCAACGCGGGCAAGAATGTTGTTTTGACGGCGAACGCGGCACCAAACAATCTGACGGGGTTTGATCGTCATGCACAATCACTGATGGTATCAGGTCTGGTTGCGGATGTTGTTGCACCGAATGCGCATGTAAAATCTGTAATGTTGCGTCGTGCGGGTGTAAAATCAGACGTTGCGAATGCATTGTGTGGTCGCATTGCGAACGACGGTCATATGATTGCGGGCGTTGCGAAAAAGATTCGTGCCTATGTTGACCTGATGGGTACGGATGTGAACATGGAAATTGCGACACGTTTGTTGGCGGACACATTGCAAACAACAAAAACGCCGGTTGCGATGGTTCGTGAAATGTGTGAAAAATTGGGTGTGTCGTATGATGCGGTATGTGGTTCGGGTCGTTCACGTGCATTGGTATTGGCGCGTCAGACAATGATGGTTGTATTGAAACAGGCGACCCAGTTGTCATTGTCTGAAATTGGTAACTTTGTTGGCGGTCGTGATCATGCAACTGTATTGTATGCAATCAAACAGATTGAAAAACAGTTGGCATCTGACCTGGTATTATCTGCCCAGATTCAGGAACTGGTATCAGAATACAAATAAATAATCTGTAAATAAAATTTGCAAATCTAAAATTTATTGCTATAATGCGTTGGCTTTAGGTGTGTAGCAAAGTTGGGAAGCCGCGTACGTTGACATCGTAAATGTCGTTGGTTTCATGGACAAGCGCCCCGTGAAAAAGTTTTGGGTGGTTAGCTCAGTTGGTTAGAGCGTTACGTTGACATCGTAAAGGTCGTTGGTTCGAGTCCAATACCACCCACCATTTGTTTCAAAGGAAAAATAAATATGCGAATGCACCACTAATTTTTTCAAACTTTCAACGGGAATCATTGGACGCCCCCGTTGGCGTCTA
>JAGBSK010000031.1 GCA_017631895.1 Alphaproteobacteria bacterium
AAATGGCACGGTCGATAATTCAGATGACACGATACAAATTGACTCTTGAATACGACGGTACAGATTTAATAGGCTGGCAGGAAAATCGCCAGGGGCCATCTGTGCAGTCAATTGTAAAAGATGCAATTGAAAAATTCTGTGGCGCACGCCCCGATGTTGTCGGTGCTGGTCGAACGGATGCGGGTGTCCACGCCGTCGCGATGACCGCGCACGTTGATATTGCGGGCGACCATGGCGCGGAAACAGTAATGCGGGCATTAAATTTTTATTTGACGGAAAAACCTGTGTCTGTTTTGGCGTGTGAAATTGTGCCTGATGATTTTAACGCACGTTTCGATTGCGTTGCGCGTCATTATAAATACGTTGTGCTTAATCGCGGTGCGTCGCCCGTGTTGCAAAAAAATCGTGTATATTGGGTGCCGCGCAAACTGAATATTGACGTAATGCACGCCGCGGCAGAAAAATTAATTGGCAATCACGACTTTACCAGTTTTCGTGCATCTGAATGTCAGGCAAAATCACCAATCAAGACATTAGACAGAATTGAGATAACACAAAACGGCGACGAAATAATATTTGAATTTTCAGCGCGTTCATTTTTACATCACATGGTTCGAAATATTGTAGGGACGCTTATTGAAATTGGTCTGGGCAAACCATACGATATCGATGAAATTTTTGCCTCCAAGAATCGCAGCGCGGCGGGTCCGACCGCACCTGCGTCGGGGCTTTATTTCATCCGCGCAGATTATTAGTTCCACCGTCGTTTCGTGGTGGTTTGGCGCACACGCCCATTGGGGTAAATCACCACGCCACCGCGCAGGATTTTATGCGCGCAATTTTCCGATTTGATGTCAAAATAAGACACAATATATCGCACGCCATCATCCGCACACAATGTGCCGATATTTTTCATCAATGGCACGAACTTTTGAATATAGACAATATCGCGATAACGATATACGCCATTGTCATGCTTGCGCCGTGGGTTTGGTGTTTCCGTCCATTCAGCGTTTATCTGTTTCCACGTATCAAATGCAAAGTAATGATTTGACGCCCGTGATTTATTAAAATCCAATTTCCCGTCATCGCGTACAAACGCCACAAGTTCATTATCATGCGTCGCAAAGAATATCGGACGTGGCGACAAATAAACAATTCCCAGACCCGCCACACAAAACAGCCCAAATAAAATATAGTTTATTTTAATCTTGATTGGCTTGATTAATATAAGCGACATAAGCGCAATAATAAAACACATCGCGGCCGCGTTTGATACATGTGGAACGGCAACGGTTGCGAACGGTATGCTTGCAATATACTGCGCCACACCCAATGAAAAATCATACAACACATGTGCCAGTTCAATTGGCGTACCCGCACCAAACATTGCCCCAACCAGAACCAGCGGCATAATTGCAAAAGAAAATATTGGCAACAATATCAAATTACCAATAAGTCCATAAATTGGAAACGCGCCAAAGTGCATCGCAACAAACGGCGCGGTAAATATTGTCGCGACAACAGAAGTCAGCGCACAAACATAAATTGCCTTTAATATTTTATTCTTTGGCATCTTGGGTTTGATATCGCAATAAACCCAAACCAAACCGAACACCGCCGCAAAAGACAATTGAAAACCTGCCTGCATAACATAGTGCGGATTGATAAAGAAAATAATACAAAAAGCCAACGCAATATTACGCATAGAAATCGCGCTGCGCCCGCACGCGAACGCCAAAAACACAAGCGTAGTCATCAAAAACGCGCGAATGGTCGCAATATCCAGTCCCGACAGAAATAAATATCCCAACAACGCAATCCATGCGCAACCCATCGCTGGTATTCGTGCCGGAACGCGACGTGTGATATATGGAATGGCGCGAAACAGAAAATAGAAAATCAAAAACACCCAACCGCCAACCAATGTCATATGAAAACCACTAATTGACCAAACATGCCCTATGCTGGTTGCGGTCCAAATTGGACTGTCGTCTTTTGGAACCGCATTTTTATAACCCAACACCAAACTGTCCACAAGAAAGGAATCTGCGCGATTATGAATGATGTTGCGCAGACTGTTTATGCCGCCCGTGCCACTTGTTTCTATAATTTCAAATACGTCTGCATAACCCGTTGCGGTCAGTCCGTTAAAGTATGCCCAACGCGCATAATCAAATGTTTCCGGTGCATACGCGCCCGAGGGTTTAAACAGTCCTATGTTTGCCCGAACCGTATCACTAATTTTTGGTAATTCTGTATTTGAAACCGAAACGCGTACGGTTGCGCGTCCATCGCCCGCGCCAATGTCCGCCGCAGACACAGACAAATAAACACGTGATTTTTCATCTGTGAAATCTATATTTTCAACCACGCCCGTGATATTCAAATTATGCTTATTGTGTTTTAATTTTGGTGTGTTAATTAAATTGGTAAAAATACACGCCCAGCAAAAACTAAACATAAAAATTAACACCGCCCGCACAATATTTGGCACACGCCGAATAAATATCGCGCCACCGGACATCAATAATCCAAAACATGCAAAAATAACATTTGGTTCATACGGCAACACAAAATACAGCGCCGCGCCAAATGCCAATAAAAATGGCACATATAAGAACAAATTCTGATACTGATTATCGAACCAATCCCGCATACAAAAAGTATAGGATTTTATTCAATTGCGCCGCAATGAAAAATTTCGTATGATAGAATTCCATAAGGGGGCACTTATGGCAACGAAATATATATTTATTACCGGTGGTGTGGTATCAAGTTTAGGCAAGGGCGTCGCAGCGGCAGGTTGTGGCGCCCTTCTTCAATCGCGGGGGTATTCTGTACATGCGCGCAAATTTGACCCATATTTGAATATAGATCCGGGCACTATGTCGCCGTTCCAGCATGGCGAAGTTTATGTGACAAACGACGGTTATGAAACGGACCTTGATTTGGGATATTATGAACGTTTTTTGGGCGCGCGTCTGTCGCGCAACGATTCGGTATCCGGCGGTCGTATATATTGGGATGTTTTGAATGCGGAACGTCATGGTGATTACCTGGGGGCGACGGTCCAGATGATTCCGCACGTATCCAATAAAATCAAAGAATATATATCTGCACCAACCGACACAGATTTTGTTGTCTGCGAAATTGGTGGCACCGTTGGCGATATCGAAGGCAAGATATTCCTTGAATCCATCCGCCAGTTTGCGAACGATGTTGGTCGTCGTAATGTAATGTTTGTGCACTTAACACTTGCGCCATATCTGGAAAAGTCCGGCGAATTAAAAACAAAACCTACCCAGATGTCTGCGCGCGCATTACTGGAAAACGGGATTCAGGCCGATATGCTGATTGTGCGCACACCACGTATGCTGACGGCGTCTGAACGCGATAAAATCGGCATGTTTTGTAATCTGCCGGCGAAAAGCGTAATCAGCGGTATTGATGTAGATAATATCTACAAAATCCCCCTTGCATACGAATCCCAGCATGTATTTGATATTATTGCGGACCACTTTGACCTGCCGCATGCGCGGGGTGATATGGCGCAATTCGAACGCATTGAAAATTATCTGAACGCGGATTTGCCGACTGTGAACATTGGTATCGTTGGGAAATATTTTAACGTCCCCGATGCGTATAAATCGTTAAACGAAGCATTGTTTCATGCTGGCATCCAAAACAATGTGCATGTTAAATTGACAAAGATAGACGCAGAAAAGTTCAGCCCCGACGATTGTTGCGACGTTGCGGGAATTTTGGTCCCTGGTGGATTTGGTGCGCGCGGTGTTGACGGTAAAATTGCCGCGGCGCGTTTTGCGCGTGAAAACAATGTACCATATATGGGAATTTGCCTGGGGATGCAGGTCGCAGTTATTGAATTTGCGCGTAATGTCTTGGGAATAGAAAATGCAAACTCGGCCGAGTTTGCTTCCACCTGTACCCCTGTGATAGGTATCATGGTGGACCATGATGCAGAAAACATGGGTGGAACATTGAGACTTGGGGCTTATCCATGTGAAATCACACCCGAAACATTGGCGCATAAAATCTATGGTGCGACCAATATATCAGAACGCCATCGCCATCGTTATGAAATGGATATTTCGCTGGAACAAAAGTTTGCGGATGCGGGGCTGATTATATCGGGACGCAGTCCAGATGGAAAACTGCCGGAAATGATTGAACTAAAAAATCATCCGTTTTTTGTGGCGGGTCAGTTTCATCCTGAATTTCAGTCCAGCCCATACACCGGCCACCCGATGTTCAATGCATTTATAAATGCATGCAAACGGTCGTAATAAAAATCCCCCAACTGGGGGATTTTTTATTTTGCAGGTGCGATAATAATTGATTTTGTTCTTTCATCTGGTTTGGATTTTGATTCCAATGTCCCACGATCGCCAATAATTTCCAAAATGCGCGCAAACAGTTCTGGAACCGCGTCCTTGCCACGTGCCAAAACCTTTTTCGACCCACGTGTCATAACCGCGATTTTTACCTTGTTGCCGGTACCCAAAAATTCAAAAACCTTTTTCATTTTGATGTTCAGGTCGTTTTCTTCGATGAACGGCTTGACCCAAACTTCTTTCATTTCGATTGTTTTTTGGTTTTTGCGTGCCTCGGATGCGCGCTTTTTCTGTTCGTACTTGAACTTGCCATAGTCCATAATCTTGGTAATAGGCGTGGCATTGTTTGCATTGATTTCGACCAGGTCTAATCCCAAATCCATTGCCATTTGCAATGCCTGTGATGTTGGCATAATCCCCAAATTCTGTCCATCATTACTAATAACCTGAACAGACTTTGCAAAGATTTTATTATTCATACGCGGACCAGCGTCGCGACGATTATCACGATTGTTTACGGGTTTAATTGTTTGCTCCTTTATTAAACATGCGTAAATTATTAACTATTATTCGGCGGTTTTCAAGATATTTTGCACGTTTTGCAACGCGTTCCACACGTCGCGCTTTGCGGCGGGTTTTAATATCAAATAGTTTGGATGAAATATCGGCACGCATGTCGCACCATTTTCCATTTCAACTGCCACCCCATGCGATTTAGCCAGATTTACATTTATAATCTGTGCCGCCGGCAACGTCCCCAGTGTCAAAATAACGCGTGGTTTAATCAGTTCTATTGCCTTGTCCACAAAAGGTCGCGCCATGTCCAGTTCGTCCTGTGATGGTGTGCGTCCGCCCGGTGTGCGCCAAAATATCATTGGCACGATTGAAACGGTTTCGCGACTTTCGCCAATGGCGTTCAGCATCTTGTCCATCAGTTCGCCCGTTGCCCCCGACAAAATATTCCCAGACGCGTCATCGTCTGCACCCGGAACGTCGGTCAGAATCATCAAGCGTCCCCGCCCAACGTGTGGTAAAACGGTATTTGTTGCGGTCGTACGCAATGGATGATTAAATTCGCCAATCATACGGTTCAGTGTTGCCATGTCTGTCGGGCGTGCCGCCATGGCGCGGACCGTATCAATGGACATTGTCTGCATTGGTGCAACGGCCGGCACAACAGATGCCGCGGCGCGCCCAATTTCTGCAACAACTGTTGCGGCTGTTGGGCGTGGTGGGGCGATTGGCGCATCGGGTGTGGGTGCCTGGACGCGTGGCGTCATAATTGGGGTGTCGGCAATTTCCCATCGAATTCCCGCCAATTCTAAATCTCTTAAATTGAAATCAGACATTTTTTTCGTTGCCCCCTTGATAATTGCTATATTTTATAGTACAATATACCACGAGCAACAGAAACTCAAGGGAGTAATTTCATGAAATTAAAAAACTTTGCTTTGTTGGCGGGCGTTGCAGGCTTGCTGGCTGCTTGTGGCGGTTCTTCGATTGTTGAACCTGCTGATTTGAATGA
>JAGBSK010000005.1 GCA_017631895.1 Alphaproteobacteria bacterium
GGGGGGCAATCCGACGCTGGGGGCTGGGGTTTTGGCGGGGTCGTCTGGGGTGGCACAACAATCTATGTTGGCGTTCACGCGCGACGAAGAACGCATAGCGGACAATATGGGCGTGGATTTGATGGCGCGCGCAAAACAAAACCCAAACGGATTTATTACCGTTTTGGAACAAATGCACGATTTAACGGGCGCATTAGAATCGCGTATTAACCCAAATCGCGTGAATCATCCGCTGACCACGGAACGATTAAACAATGTGCGCGAACAAATTGCGCAAATTGGCGGCGATAATAAAAAATGGGAAACGCCGAATGTGGCGGAATATGAACTGGTACGGGCAAAACTGATTGGATATTTGGACGACGCAAAAAACGTGCGCGAAAAATACCCCAGTCGCGATAAATCTGATGCGGCGATTTATGCACGCGCAATTGCAAATATGCGTGGAGGAAACCTGGACGGGGCGCGTGTGGGGACGATGACGCTGATATCACGTAATCCGGGCAATCCATATTTCTATGAATTGTTGGGAGACATTGAATATCAATTTGGGCACTATGACGACAGCGTTGTGGCATACGAAAAATCATTGGAACTGGCGGGGGATGCGCCACAGATTCAGACTGCGTTGGCATTGGTGTTAAGCGAACGCGACAAACCCGGCGATGATGCGCGTGCAATCGAAATGTGCAAGCGCGCAATTTTGTCAGAACCCGCGCCACTTGCATATTGGGTGTTGGCACGAGCGTACGGGGACGCGGACGCAGGACGAAGCGCATGGGCAATGGCGGAATATAACAAGATGATTGGTAAAAACACCGAAGCAAAAACCTATGCCAAACGCGCACAGAAAAAATTACCAAAAGATTCCCCAGAATACATCAAAGCCGGCGATATATTAAACGGCAATTAGTTCCCGTAATAAGACAGAAATCCAGTATAGGTACCTTTTCCTAAGTGCCGTATTGCGATTGCATGCGCAAAATAAAAGTTTTATAATATTAGTGTCTTATTTACAAGACATATGTAAAACCTTGAAAAGGAGAAAAAATAGATGAGAGGACTTACAAACTATGTTCTTATACCATTGACATTTATCGGCGCCTTGAACTGGGGGCTGATTGGTATCTTTGGTTTTGACTTGGTTGCGTTTTTGTTTGGACCTGCAACCTTGGCTAGCAATATTGTCTATGCGATTATCGGTATTGCGGCGTTGATATGGTTAATCTGGATGTTTATTGACCGTCCTGTATCACGTAATGACCGTTAATTCGACGGCAAAAAAAGTTTCATGTCCACGCCCCAACAAAATATGGGGCGTTTTTTAATAAATAAAAAAAATCCCGCCGGGGCGGGATTTTTGTTTCTATGTTCGTTGTTAGGATTAACGAGAATAGAATTCGACGACCAATTCTGGGAACATCTGAACCGGATATGGTACGTCTTCGAACGCAGGTACGCGTACAAATGTCGCTGTGAAGTTTGCACTGTCCACAGATACATAGTCTGCAAAGTTGCGTTCAGCAGATTCCAACGCCAATACGACCAATGGCATCTGTTTGGCTTTTTCGCTGACCGTGATAACATCGCCTGGTTTAACCTGGTATGATGCAATTTTCACGCGTTTGCCGTTAACGTTGATGTGGCCGTGGCTGATTAACTGACGTGAAGAGAATACAGTTGGTGCCAATTTCGCACGATACACAACCGCATCCAAACGACGTTCCAACAAACCAATCAAATTTTCAGGTGTGTCACCCTTCATATTGTCGGCTTCGATAAAGTATTTACGGAACTTCTTTTCACCGATATTGCCATAGTAGCCCTTTAACGTCTGTTTTGCGCGCATCTGTTTTGCATAATCAGATGAATTGCCACCACGAGATGTTGGACCATGCTGCCCCGGTTTGTATTTACGTTTGTTAAATGGGGATTTTGCCTGACCCCACAGATTGACACCCAGTGAGCGTCCAATCTTCAGCTTGCGTGTGCTGCGCTTTGCGCCTGCTCTTGCCATAGTTATATCCTTTTTTTGGTTTTTACGGTGCCGGATATTTTACAGAATCCTTATCGCGGGCGGGACCAAAATGCACCGCCGTTTAATCAGTTCTGATTACCCAGCGACGCGTAGTTTATACGGTTTTGTTCGAAAAATCAAGCATTTTTATTCATCTTG
The DNA here is from genome assembly GCA_017631895.1 of Alphaproteobacteria bacterium. Classification (GTDB taxonomy): domain Bacteria; phylum Pseudomonadota; class Alphaproteobacteria; order Rs-D84; family Rs-D84; genus Enterousia. The sequence continues at coordinate 2,177 of JAGBSK010000005.1, forward strand.
AAATGCAAATAAAATGTATTATATTTATTGGGCTATGAAAAATTATATTTTGCCGTTTCGTGATTTGGTCGTTTCACCGGGGCTGACTGTGCCGGTATTGGTTGACAATCACATGTCTGTTAATTGTATCAAAGCCGCTGCAAATGCCGGACATCAGCAATTGATTCTGGTGCCACAGCACAGTTGGGCGTACCCGTCCAGCGTTGATGATATCTATACCGTGGGAACAATCGGTGATGTGGTTCAGGTTCTGTCTATGCCGGACGGGGCAATTCACCTGTTGGTGCGGACAACGGACGCGGTGGCAATCAAAGATATTGAAATTAATGACGGCATATTTACCGGAACCCCAGAAAAAATTACAGTTGCAGACGATATGGAAGCAGAACAGACAATGGTTCTGCGTGATATTCTGGCGGACAATATGCAGACGTTGGCGTTGTCCACGCGCAAGTTCAAGATGGAAAAACTGCGCAATGTAATTGAAAACTATCCCCTGCCCGCGTTTGTAGATGCCGTGATTCAGACCGCCGACATTGAAACGGATGTTGCGGTCAAAGTTCTGAGTGCGACAAATTGGGCGGAAAAGTTAAATATTCTGTTAGAGGCGGTGAAATTAATGCTTGAAACCGCAAAAATAGAAGAATCTATTAACAAGCGCATTCACCAGCAAATGGAAAACGGTCGGCGCGAGGCGATTTTACAAGAAAAAATGCGCGCCCTGCAAAAAGAAATGGGTGAAGATGACGGCGAGGTGGACACCGCAAACATTCGCAAAAAAATTCTGAAATCCGCAATGCCGGCAGATGCCAAAGAAAAAGCATTAGCGGAGTGGAAACGTATGCGTGCTATGTCGCCGATGTCCAACGAGGGCGGATTGCTGAAAACATATCTGGATGAGTTGTTGGCGATGCCATGGGCTCAATCCGATGAAGTAGAAATTGATTTGAAACATGCACGCGCGGTTCTGGACAGCGAACATTCGGGTATGGACGCGGTCAAAGAACGTATTCTGGAACACATTGCCGTGATGAAAAAAACCAAATCAAACCAAGGTTCGATTTTGTGTTTTGTTGGCGCACCGGGCGTTGGGAAAACTTCGTTGGGCAAATCCATTGCAACGGCGTTGGGGCGTAAATATCAGCGAATTTCCCTGGGCGGGATTTCAGACGAGGCGCATTTCCGCGGTCATCGCAAGACATATATCGGGGCGCAGACAGGACGAATTATGGATGCGCTGAAACGATGCAAAACAAACAATCCTGTTATTGTGCTGGACGAAATCGACAAAATGGGACGCGATTGGCGTGGCGATCCGGAATCTGCGTTGCTTGAAATTTTGGATCCAGAACAAAACAAGAATTTCCGCGACCATTATTTAGAAGTGGACTTTGACCTGTCGAATGTGATGTTTATCGCAACCGCAAACAGTTTGAATATGTCAAACGCCCTGAAAGACCGTATGGAAATTATTGAAATTCCGGGCTATTCAATGGACGACAAGGTAAAGATTACGCGCGAACATTTAATCGGTCGTGCGGCACGTGATACAGGCTGGAATACGGATGATATTGTTATCAGCGATGATGCTATTCGACACCTGATTCAGAACTATACATCCGAACAAGGTGTGCGTCAGGCGCAACGCGAAATCACCGCGATTTTGCGTCGTTCGCTGTTGGAAAATGACTGCGTGGACACAAAAACAGAATTTACGCCGGAAAAAATTGACGAGTTGTTGGCGATGCGTAAAACGCTGAACGGTGGTAAAAAGATTGGATTTGGGGTGCGGATATGATTTTAGTAATTAATACATCTGGCAAGGATTTAGAATTTGTATTGGGTGATAAATACAAGTCCGTCACGGTGGAAAAACAATCTGTTGCCCTGCCCGTGGAATGTGAAAAGTTTATCGACGAATGCGGCGCAACGTGGCGCGACATATCAGCAATTGGCGTTGTTGTGGGACCGGGCAGTTTTACAGGAATTCGCCTGGGTATCGCATACGCCAAGGGAATTGCAATGGGATTAAATATACCGGTCGTTGGAATCAGTGCATTTGATTTGTATTTGGCGGCCGCGCCCGATGCATTTGTTGCAATTGATTCGGGACGCGGGGATTTCTTTGTTGCCGCCGATGGCTTGGAACCACAAACAATGGAGATAGAAGAACTTGAAACCAAACAGATGGAATGGGCGCGTACTGTTGGGCACAGACCATTTGATTTGAAATTGGGTGTGCAAATAGTAGAACAGAAAATTGCGATGGGCGATATTGCACCCGTGGTACCTATGTATCTGCGCCCCAGTTATGCAGAACAAAATAAAAAGGACAATTAATATGAATCCAAACTTTTATACAAAACACAAAAGTACGATTAACACCACCATTGACAAAGGCAAGGTTAAATATGTCGCCAGTGCTGGCAAGGGGACTGATACCGTTGTGCAATGCTATTATATTGACGGCAAGGATGCACGTATATCTGCTTATGTGATGAAAAATAAAAAGTCAAACGTAGTATATAAACATATTCTGAAAGTAATGATTATATCAGGCACAAAAAATCAACCGTCTGTTTCATCGGCGCGCGACACAAGCAAATACGCCCAAAGAATATTTGAAGTGTTGGATGCCAAATATTCCGAACAGATAGCACGAACACAATTAAAACATGAATGGCGGAATCCCGCATTTGTTCATAAGCGTTAATATGCAGTGAAAACAATGGCGAATGTCATAGAAAAAATTTTATTCAAACCAAGACAATGCGCACTATTGGACACAACCATAAGTGGCAAGGCTCGAACACGCCAAGGCTATCTATTAAATAAACTAGGCAGTTTTTCAACAACCGAATTTTCCATCGAAACTGATTTAGGGCATATCAGCGCAACATTTGCGCCCCCAAACCCGTATGCGTTAAATCCCGTTGAATATTACACCGCTTCGGTTATCACCCCAGGTGGCCAGTCAATATCCGTGTATCAAGGTCTGTTCGCCAAAGTGATGTATAAAAAACTGAAACGCAGACACGAACAAGATAAACAGCATGTTAGATAATCTGGCAGACCTTCATAAACTTTGTTTCCCGCACAAGCCGTGGGGGGCAGATGAATTTGCAGACCTGAAAAAATCAGGTTGCGAAATAATTGCCAGTCAAAATGGCTTTATCGTTTATCGCGCGGTGGCGGACGAAGCCGAAATTATCACAATTGGCGTTCATCCCGATGCACGTCGCACAGGCATTGGGATTGCGCTGATTGGGGTGATGGAAGCGGACTTGAAAAAACAGGGTATTAAGCATATATTTTTAGAGGTGGCGGAAGATAACGCCCCCGCCCGTGGTCTGTACGAACAATGTGGATTCGTTGTGGTTGGGCGCAGACCAAAGTACTATGATGGCATTGACGCCATTATGATGAAGAAGGATATATGATGAACTTTGTCGGCAGCAGCGCGTATGTGATAAAACCAAACCCGAATTCCACGGGCATGGGGCGACGTTTTTTATACGCCGACAAAATTGATGTTAATAAACCCGCAGTTGTGGTGTTTGGTGGCGCACTGACTGCAACCGAAGACAAGGCGTTAGGGTATATCGAACATTTAGCACATATAATCAAAAATAAAACCGACGTGGATTTATATGCCGCGGTGTATAAGTTTGAATCGGTTGACCCTATGTTGGTCAAGGCAAACGTGTTTCGGCGTGCAGGACGCAAAATGGCGTTGGATATGGATGCAGATGTTGCGCGACGCAAAGAACAAACATTAGCAGAAATAAACGAGATAGAGCCAACACCAGGGTATATCGAGGATCTGTATGAAATCGTGATGGAGGGACGCATAATTCGTGGGGATGTGGTGCGCACCGCGAAAAATATGCGAAACCTGATTATATATTCGCATTGTCATGGGGCGGTTGTTGTAAATCATTTTGCCGATATGGCCGCGCAACAGATGAAAGACGCAGGTTTTGACGCCAACGCAATAAAACAATGTTTGGCAAATGTGATTGTTATTCAGCATAATCCGACCGCGCCGCTGGAAAATGCAAAGTTCACAACATTGAATTTTATGTCTGCGTCTGATGACACATTGAATTATTTAGACGCGTTTTCTAAAAATGTTCTGGGGCATGATGATATAAAACCCGCATTTATGGGGGCAGACTATGCCAATGTATTTGTCGCAGGTAAATTAAATAAAACAAATGGTTCCGAACATGGGTTTAGCGTCGGATATAAAAACAATGGTGCCGATTTAACACCAAACGGACAGGTTATTTTTGGTGCAGAACAGAATGCAATAAATAATGCAATAAAATCTATTAACAATCCAACATTACCAACGCCCGAACAATTGGTATCTGGGGATGGTGTTGACGTTGCGCAAATGCGCGCAAACGGTCTTGAAATATTTAGTAAATTTAGTCGCTAGATACAAATTCCAAAACACGTGAATCAAATATAACATCGCGCGGGCGCAATGGCGCGGCAATGTGCATATCGGTACTGCGCCGGGTGCGCGATAATGCCACATAGGTTTGTCCATGCGCAAATGCCCCACGCGATATGTCAACCACAACCGCATCCAGGGTTTTACCCTGGGCGCGATGAATTGTCATGGCATAACCAAGTGTTAAAGGGAACTGTTTATAGGCACCCACTTCGTTTTCAACTAGGCGTTCATTTTCATCACGAGAATATTCTATCTTTGCCCATTTTTCAGGTTTTACCGCAACCAATTCGCGCGAATCTGACAATAACTGGACCACGATTTCGCGGGCGGACAAACTGCGCACCAGTCCCATAGATCCGTTATGCCATTTATCGCCATTTTTTACAAATATAACCAATGCGCCGACCTTTAATTCCAGCGCAAGCGGCGCGGGCACATCGCGTTCGGAAAAATTCCCAGTCAACACACCATTATAAACGACCGGCGTTTCATTTATCTGGGCCAAACGCGTCGCGTTTATGCGTTCCGCCACCGCGCGAAATGGGGTAATTAACACCGCATTGGCACGGCGCGCTTCATCTTCGATTTTGCAGGCGTTAAAAAATTCCAGACTGCCCGTGTCATTATTACGCAAACGCACCAGATTTTCCAATAGTGGCAAATCACTTTGGCGATAAACAAAATCAAAATTAAATTTTATAAAATCTGCACGTTTATAAACATTACTGTCAAAAAAATACGCGTTAGGATGACCGTATTCAGATCCATAGTACTGGGTCGCTTCGCGTGTGATAACAGGTGGCAACTGGTACAGGTCGCCGATGGCAACAATTTGAATTCCACCAAACGGTTCGTTATTATGGCGCGCCATTCGTGCCAAGATGTCAATTGCGTCCAACAAATCGGGGGCAACCATGGAAATTTCATCAATAATCAAAACATCCGTGGCGTTCAAGATATTGCGTGGTTTCGCCTTTAATTTCAAAAATTCAGGCATGATGAAATCACGTGGCTGAATCTGGAACAGCGAATGTATCGTTTGTCCCCCAACGTTCAGGGCTGATACCGCCGTGGGGCATGCACAAACAATGCGCTTTTTTGATGCACTTTTCAGATAATTTACAAATGTAGATTTGCCCGTTCCCGCCGGTCCCAATATCAACAGATTGGAATTTGTGCGCTCAATCGCATCAAATGCGGACAGTTGTGTTGCGTTCAAAATTGGTTTGACATTTTCAAGCATTTGTTATTTCACGCAATCTGGGGTATAGAAGTTTGTTATTCCGCAATCGCGACACAGTTGCGCCGCCACATCAAAATGCCTCCCAATCTGGTCAACACTGTGGGCATCATCCGACAATAAAACCGGAATATTATACTGTGCCACATGTTGCAATATACGTTTTGACGGGTATGGTTCGGCACATGGCAGACCGAAACCCTTGGTATTAATTTCAATGCGTGCGTTCGCGTCCGCGATTGTTTGGATTGTTTGCGCTTCGGTATCGCACCATTTTTCGTCCATTCCCAAACCACGTTTTTTAGGCAAATCAAGATGCGCCAACCAATCAAACAGTCCGGACTGCGCCACCTGTTGAATCTTGGTCCAATATACCTGCAACATTTTGTCAGATGTTTCGGGGTCTGCGTTTGCCATGTCGTGAACGTTGCACAGCGTGCCACCATATTCTATGAAATGCCCCGAACCGATGATATAGTCCGGCCGCAAAGCCTTGATGGCGCGTGCGAATCCGCTGTGCCATTCGGCGGTGTTGAAAAAGTCAACCTCTAACCCACACAAGATGCGAATAGAGTGGCGCGTTGCCATTTGTCGCAATTCGTCGTAATGACGGCTGAATATATCTATTAATTTATCAAAATCATTCATATACATATCAGAATAACCGCGCTGTTGAGCGGCGGCAAATGATTTTGTGTTTTCTATGTCTGGATGCATAATAAAATGGTTTGAGATGCCAATAGCAGTCATACCACAATCACGTGCAGCCGATATCATTTCCTGGGCGGTATTTTTACCGTCAAACAGGTCTGTATGCGTGTGCAAAGTAAATTTTTGTGTTTCTTGTTTCATGTATCTACTACCCTGGCGCATTCGCGCCACCCCTTGTGCGGGACGAAGGGGATTATAATGTCATTAGAATTTAACCTGGGGGGCAACTTTTTCAGATTCATTTATTTCAAACATCTTTTCCGGCATAATGCCAAACATGCGCGCGACGATATTTGATGGGAATTGTTCAATCTGGGTATTCAGCGCCATAACAACCGTATTATAGAACTGACGCGATGCCTGGATTTTTGTTTCGGTGTCCGTCAATTCGCGTTGCAGTTCCAGAAAGTTCTGATTTGCTTTTAAATCTGGGTATGATTCTGCGACCGCAAACAGGCTTTTTAATGTCTGGGTCAATTTATTTTGCGCGTCCCCAGACACGGGACCATTTGCCGCCATCGCCGCATTGCGTGCCGCCGTCACAGCCGATAAGGTTTCTGATTCATGTTTCGCCGCGCCACGGACCGTTTCAACCAGGTTTGGGATTAAATCATAGCGACGCTTTAACTGGGTATCAACCGTTGCCCAGGCTTCGCGTGCCTGATTACGACGCACAACCAGACCGTTGTAAACGGCAATAAAATATAATAATAAAACTGCGATAACTGCGATTGTGGTCCACATGTGTTTTTCTCCTTTTACTTTTCAAGTATTCTAGCGGTTGTTTAATAAAATTGCAACATCGTCCGATATGGGACAATGGTCAATTATTATGTCTGGGTTGTACTGGGTACGGAACCAGGTACGCTGACGCTTGGCATACTGATTGGTGCGCGTTATCCAATTTTCAGCACATTCAGATTCTGATATTTCACCACGGATGAATCTACATAACTGAGATGCGCCAATTGCACGATTTTCATCCCAGCCGGAATCAATAACAGATTGTGCCTCGGCCAGTGCGCCAGACGATAACATTAACGGAATTCGCGCGGCGATACGTTCCCGCAAAATCGCAGAATCTGGATTGATTAAGATGCGAGTTGCATTCGGAACGACCGCACCAACACGCGGCATGTTCTGAAAATCTATGATGTGACGACCGGTTTCAAAAAACACTTCGACTGCGCGGGCAAC
>JAGBSK010000032.1 GCA_017631895.1 Alphaproteobacteria bacterium
ATCTCATCAACCTTGGTATTCAATTCTTGAATAACAGCATCAGATACAGACGAACCCTGCAACGCCTCTACATCGGCCTTTAAATCAGCCAACGCATCCGCCGCCGCATAATTGCCCGCCGCCTGTTTGCCATCAATCGCCACCTGCAAATCCGCAACCAAATCATTCAAATCTTCAATCGCCACCTCATTTGCCGACACGCGCGCCGTCAAAGCATCCAAAGCATCCTGCAAATCTTCCAAACCCTCTGCAGAACCTACGTTACCAGACCAAACTTTCTTATCACCCTGATAAATTGTCAGCTCACCATCTTTCTCTTCAACCGAAATTCTGTACCCACCATCGGTCATATCATTCAGATCTTCTTGCAATTGCTTAACACCAACTTCCAATTTATCAACACGCGCTTCCAATCTGTCGTTCCAACCAGATTGTTCCGGATCAATTGTACCAGACCCTGTCGAAGGCTTAGTTGTCGTCGCCCCACCTAAATATTTACCAATCGACAAACGTGGTGTTGCCGCGGCACGCGTTGATGACGACGACGTCGCCGAAGACGTTTTGGCACCCGTCGCACGCAATGAACCCGCACGCACAGAATTTGTTGACCCAGACGATGTTTTTGACCCCGCCGTCGCCGCATTGGACGCACTGGAATATGTGCCCGCCCCACCGATGGAACGAACCGCAGACGCACCGAACGATGGCATCGCAATCGCCGTGCACAACACGCAAACTATTGATAGTGTTGAAATTTTTAGTTCTTTTTTCATAAGCTCTCTTCTCTGTTGCTTTTAGTTTATCACATTTTGCGAATCGGGGTCAACACCCTTTTTTCCTAGTTCACTATTTTTTTAGAATTCGTACCGCAACCCAATCGATATCGAATTATCTAAAATCAATCCAATTTCGTTTTTGAATTTAACGCCCGAAATATCCATACTGCCAATATAAGTCCCTTCTGCATAAACACGCTCATGTTCCGTACCATTAAACATCGCCAAACGATAGCGCAAATCCAACGACAAGTTATAATCCAACTTATAAGACCAGCCAGCCATCAACGCCCCCATCAACGAAACATTGCGTTCGCTGCGACCACCACTTACAAATTCAACGTCATCTAACACAGTCTTTGGCAAGGCAATACCTAAACCTGCACCAACATACAAACCGTTTGAAAAATCATAATAACCATTTGCAATTAAATAAGGCACTGTCAATTCAAATCCAAAACCTTCGTCAGAATCATCAAATTGCCCAATCAGCCCACCTTCCAATTCTGCGCGCCAAAAATAGTTGAAAGTACGCCCAACAAAAATATTACCACCAAAAAGAACTTCAGAAAAATCTTCCTTGCTACCATTTATTCCAATCTCTGGCGTTGTACTGTATTCATTTTCCCAGTTCAACAAATTCAAATCCAAACGACCACCGATGTACCATTTACCCACTTCAGCACGGTCTGTATAATCATATGTAACCTTATACCCACCGTCCGCATTACGTTGCAAATAATTAGGCGCCGCGTTCGCCGCAGTTGCCGTCAACGCCATTACACCCAAAACAGAAACTAATTTTTTCATGATAAATTCCTCCTAATTTTTCCTATACTATATCACAAAACCACCCCCTTGCCCAAGACAAAAAATCAGTTATTGACATCTTTTTGCATTTTTTGCTAAATTTTTTATACGCAAGACAAGAAAGGATTCACGAATGAAAAAATATTTCTTTATTTTCGCAGCAATATCAATTGCAGCATGCACACATGTCCCATCAAACATCAACGGAAATCAGGCTTTCTTTGATTTTGATTCTGCAAAAATTTCAGACACCGCACGCCAAGAACTGGAATCCCAGGCGTTATATATGAAGAAAAACCCAGACACCACCATTGTTATCGAGGGGCACTGCGACGAACGTGGCTCGACTGAATACAATTTAGCATTGGGGGCATTACGCGCAGGCAATGCGGCACACGTTATCATCCAGGACGGCGTTGAATCAGAACGCATAAAAACCGTTTCATACGGCAAGGAAAAACCACTTTACACCGGTACTGGCGAAGAAGTATGGTCAAAAAACCGCAACGCCACAACCCGCATAAAATAATTTATCCCGCCCCGGCGGGATTTTTATTTGACGATATATTTTTTTTCTATTATATTTTTGAACATGGAAGAAAAGACAGCAATCTCGTTTGCAAATGTGGCGGCACGCTATGACGGAACGCCGGAAATATTAACCGATGTTTCATTTAACATCAGTGGTGGTGGTTTTTATTTTCTATCGGGTGCATCTGGCGCGGGAAAAACAACACTGTTGCGCCTTATATATCAGTTACACAAACCATCACGCGGGCAAATAAAACTGTTCGGTCATATCACAAACGATATGACACGCGACGAAATCACAAAAATACGCCAGAAAATGGCAATTGTATTCCAGTCTTATTCGTTGTTATCACACCTGTCGGTGTTTGACAATGTCGCCCTGCCCCTGCGCGTACGTGGCGTACCCGAGGTTAAAATAAAAAAACTGGTGTCCAAGGTCTTGGATTGGGTCGGTCTGGGAAAATTCGCCAACGCCGCACCCATGTCCCTGTCCGGGGGTCAACAGCAACGTGTATCTGTTGCCCGCGCTATTATTATCCAGCCCTCTATTTTACTGGCTGACGAACCAACGGGAAATCTGGACGACGAAAACGCATCGCGCCTGATGGAACTGTTTATCCAAATGAATAAAATGTTTGGCACAACCATCATCCTGGCAACACACAGCAAAAAGTTAATGGAAACATACAAATTCCCGGTCATACACGTCGAAAACCAGCGTGTCAGCTTTACCGGCAACGCGCCCACCACCCCAGGGCAAAAAACAGATTCAGAAACCAAACGCATATGGCGGGGTCCAAAACCACAAAGTTATTTCACAGAACTGTCCAAACAATTTGACGACATCGGGAACGCATAAAAAATGAAGAAACCAACCGTATTTTCACTGGTCCGTGAACAATCTATGTTTATGACGGCAATTATGTCGTTGCTGACGTTTTTATCAGTACTTGCACTGGGGATTGCCCTGTCCATTGGCACGGGTGTTATGCGTTGGAATTCCCAATGGGAATTATTTGCGACAGTCCAGGTTGTAAATCCAGACAACACAGACAAAACAAAAAAAATCATCACGGACAACGCCGACAAAATCAAAACCATTAATGAAATCAGCACCGAACAAATGAACGATTTAATGGCACCATGGATTTCTGGTGGCGGGGCATTAAAAAACTATCTGCCAAAAATGTGGGAAATTGAATTCAAAAACGCAGACGACATGAAAACCATTGGCGAACAAATATCCAAGAATGCACGTTTCCTGACACACGCCACTGCCCTGAATTCATCGACATCAGCGGGTTGGAAAATGATTTTAATGTCGTCATTCATATTAATTTTAACCCTGGGCGCAATCGGCATATGCATTTCATATATCGCACGCAACACCGCCATGTTGCACCGTCGTGAACTAGAAATCCTGAACCAAATTGGCGCATCAGACAATTTTATTGCCCATCAAATGCAACTAATCGTCGCAAAAATCAGCATAATCGCCACCGCAATCGGTTTTGTTGCGGCTGCACCAATTTTATTACTTATCATTTCCACCGCCCACAGCGCACGCGTTGGTCTGATGGCGATGTTGGGACTGTCGGGCACAGGCTGGTTCACATTATTCATGTTGCCGGTGGCGATTGTTATATTTTCTATTTGGACAACACGTCGCACCACAATTAAAATATTACAAAACGCCTAACACATGCGAAAAATACTGACCCCATCTTTTGTAATATTCGCCTGTTTCATTTTAGGTGGCATGATTTTCAAATCAGTCGCCCCTGTTCAATGTGGCACAATCTATCCAAACGACAGCATTTTTGTTTTAACCGGCGACGAACGCCGCATTCCCTTTGCCATGCGCAAAATGCGCGAATTCCCAACCGCAGATTTATACATTATCGGCGCTGGCGCCCAGGGCAAAATCGATGTTGCCCGCCCTGCGGTTATTGAATCTGCATCAAAATCCACATATCAGAACGCATTGGTTATACGCGAAATCGCAATGGCACGCAACCTTAAAAGATTGGTTGTGATTACAACCGAAGACCACATAAATCGCGCCATATACCTTATAAAGAACGAATTACCAATGGTGAATGTTGTCGCATGCCCCGCCACATTATACGGCATGCCACCTACAAAAAGACTTGAAAGATGGGCAACAGAATATATAAAATATATCGCAACAATGCTTGGCATCAAAGAAAGTTAATATAATCAAAGGGGAAAATCATGTTCAGAACAATCATATTCAAAATCGTACTGGGGATTTATTTTACGTTATGGTCGCCATTTTTATTATTGGGATTGGTATCAAGCAAACTGTCCCGCAAACTGGTTGACATGGACGCGGCGGGTGTTCTTGTGATGGCCCGCCTGGTTGCAGGCATTAAATACAAGGTACACTATCCATCAGAATCCGAAAACGGCATTCCAAATCTGCCAAATGGCAACAAACGCCTGGACGGCAAATCCATTATCGCCGCCAAGCATATGTCTATTTTAGAAATCGCCGTTATTTCCAAGGTTGTTCCCAACACATTCTTTATAATCAAACGCGAATTGCTGTGGATACCAATCTATGGATGGGCATTCTGGCGCGCAGGCATGATTGGTGTTAATCGTGCACGTGGCAAAACAAATATGAAGCAATTGGCAACCGCGGTTGAAAATCGCGTCTTGAACGGTTCAACCCTGGTTATATTCCCCGAAGGCACACGCGCCAAGCCCGGCGAACACATCCCATTAAAACGCGGTTTATTGCTGTTGGCCCACACATTAAAACTGCCCATTTTGCCTGTCGGCACGGACGCAGGACTGTATTGGCCAAAGCACGGTCGTATGCACCCCGGCACGGCGAACGTATGGTTCGAACCACTGTTGCCATGCAACGCATCGCTGGATGAAATATCTGATGCCATTAACCGCCACAGCGCATAAGTAATTGGAATAAAAATCAATTAGAATAATTTAGATAAAAAGAAATCGGGAATCGTAGTGTACAAACGCTACATGAGATTCCCGATTTGTTTTTAGATGAATTATTACTTTTCGCACCAACTTTTTCTTTTACCCCCCTTATACGGTCGCGCCAAACCACTATCTATCAAAACATTACCCACATCGCGCCCGTCAGGCAAAATAACATTGGCATTTATTCGTCCCAGATATTTATCATCTTTGATATTTTTCAATTCTACAATTGTCCCCTTGGGAATCAGGGTCCCTAACAAATCCCGTGCATTTTGCGCCATAACTTTTTCCGCATCGCATTTAGCATTCATTTCCGGGGTGTCTATATTTATCAGACGAACACGCACAGTAATTTCAACATCCGCTTCCAATTTAACACCCGCCGAAAATGTATCGCCATCAAAGATATAATCCACCACCGCCGGCACCGCTTGTGCGCCCCCAGCTATAAATACACACAGTATAAAAGATAATAATTTTTTCATGTTTCCTGTCTCATATCTCACCATAAAAACCGCCCAACGGGCGGTTTTTATGGTAATTTTGGCGACCACGTTGGTTCCAGCCCATTTACCCCATCTGGCAATTCAATATCATAGATATTCTGTCCTGTAATATCTACGCTGCGAATATGGCTGATACGTTCAATACCATCAATCGCCTTTTCCGTTTCATAGTACACAATGCGACGAGAACCAGGCGCCCATGACGGTGCCTCCATAAACCAGCCACCCGCCAAAATCTTTTCATTACGACCGCGTGGATCCATAACACCTACATAGAACGTATCGTCTGCAATTTTTGTGAACGCAATAAACTGCCCATCTGGGGACCATGCCGGCGTTGCATACCGCCCCGCCCCATAGGTCAAGCGTTCAACCGCCCCCGTTTCCAAATCCAACACATGAATCTGTTGACGCCCCGAACGGTCCGAATTAAATGCCATTTTTTTACCATCCGGCGAATAAGACGGACTGGTATTAATAGAACTACCAAACGTCAACTGACGTAATTCCTTGGTTTCAATATTATATTCATATATATGGGTAATACCCTTTTTTACCAAAGAAATAGCAACGCGACTGCCATCTGGCGAAAAACGTGGCGCAAAGTTCATGCCACCAAACTGCCCAAATCGCCGCTGTTCCCCCGTATCAAGGTCCAAACTCCACACCATTGGATCATCATTATAATAAGACAAGAATACAATCGACCGCATATTTGGCGAAAAATGAGGCGACATCACAAAACTGTCCGCATCCGACAAATAACGCATACCATAGCCATCCTGGTCCATAATCGCCATACGTTTTGTACGATTATGCACCGGTCCTGTTTCTGCAATAAATACAATTTGCGTATCAAAATACCCAATTTCACCAGTTAATCTTTCATAAATAGCATCCGCCATAATATGCGCCAAACGACGCGCCGACCCACGCGATGCAACCAGGGATTGCGCCTCTATCTGTTCGCGCCCATCGACATCCCAAACAAAGAATTCCAGTTTATATCGATTATCAGATTCCGCTGTCATTTTTGTCTGGACCAAAACCTGGGTTTTAATTGCCGCCCACGACTTAAAGTTCGGCATTTCATGCATCTTGACATATTCAGGGAACGCATCATGATTAACAATCCTGAATAATCCTGTACGTTTCAAATCGGCCTCGACTACCTCGCGTATCATTGCGGCATCCTTGGAACGCACATCGCCCGCCACTTCAAATTTCTGAACGGCAATCGAAATAGGATTCGCAGCCCCCGCCACAATATCAACCTTTAATTCGGCCCGTGCAGGCAAAGCCAACACAACACCTAAAACAAGCATCAATAATTTTTTGAACATAAAAATTCCTTCCTTAGAAATACATAGGTTAATTTTATATACAGAATATTCAAAAATCAAACCCTATTTACTGGTTGTTCTTTGCACTTTGCACACTGATTTACACCCGCCCACACATCACGCAACACAACCGTAATTACAAGCGTAAATATATTTGTATTGACAATTGTATTTACATTGGTATAGTGCATTGTAATGACCGCGGTATTGCGGTCTGTATAGAGGATTGTACATGCCAAACGTTATGCAACAATTGTTCGTTATGAACATGGAAACTTTGTTAAAGGAATACGCCGCATACAAGGCGTTCAACAAATCAGACTGCGTTATTAACATGCGCATTCCGCGCCCCATTCTGGACAAGATAAAGGAACTTGCGGACACACAACACGTCCCATACCAATCTCTGATATCATCGGTTCTGTTTTCCCTGGCAAACATCGAAGACGGTAAATAACCCCAAAAAAAAGGCACCATCATGGCATTACCCAAAAAATCCATTATATTCGAAACCCTGAATGCCAAACGCCACCGCATTGACGAAGATACCCAATTCAGTCTGTTCCCCGACATGTGCGCAGACACACCAACAATACATGCCGAATATTGGTATTATTCTGATTTACATAATCTGTATGGCGAACACTATTATCCAATCGCCCCAAACATGAATGCACACACATGGCAAAATCTGGTTATGCCCATACCACAAAAATCCAAGCGTGCAACACCACAACTAATCCAAACCGACCTGCCATTTTATAACGGACACGTTGCAACAATTCGCCACGAATACACATTGGACCGCGACACGTACAAGAACGCCAAAGATTTACAACTGTCGCGTTATGCATGCTGGTGCATGACGCGAAACAATCCCGCAATGATATTCTCGCGCACTTATTTTATTTCACCAATAATGAATCCGCGCATGAAATTTGAAGACATGAAAAATTTATCCTATCAATTTGCGCGCGTCTATCTGCGCGACAAACTGACACACTATGAAAAAATAGTCGCAGGAATACTAAAGAAATACAACGCGGACTTTCGCCAATTTAACCACGCAATGACACGCGCATTCTTTTACAACTATGGCGCAAATGATTTAAAGGAAATACACCACATCCAAATCAAACCAAACGACCCATTGGCAAACTATATGGGGGCCGCCACATTAAACGCACGCACAATCGCGCTGGCGCACGCAATCGATCAGTTCAAACGCACCCACAAACAAAATATCGCAACATTTGAACAGATTGTATATAACGAATTAATTAACGCACGCGTTCGCGAAATACACGACCACAATACCCGTCCCGAACAAGACATATTCCAAACTCCTGTATCCCAGATACAATCCGAATTGTCCCGCACAGAACGCGACTTTATATTAAAATACAACAACGAAAAAATCCGATAAAAAAACCGCCATTCGGCGGTTTTTTTAATTTCCAAAGAACTGTGGCACACAACCCATGGACCCGCCTTCGCCAGTCATGGTCATAAAGATACTTAATACCGTACCAATACCAAACAACAAAATAAAACCAATCAGCATCGGAATACCCTTTTCCTTGACTTCCTTGGTTGGGTCAATCGCCTTGCCGCCAGAGATATAACCCCATGCCCAACCAGCAATCGTGATACCCGCACCAACAAAAGCCAACGTCTGCATTATTTCAAAAATATCACCAAACTTTTCCGCCAACATGCACAACGCATCATCGGCACCACCCGCCGCCATCGCAGACGACGCAGACACCATCAAACCAACAATTGCAAAATTCAATTTTTTCATAAGTTTTTTCATATAAAACCCCTTTTCCTTTTAAATTATTTTATCATAAAAAACATCCCGTTTCAAACAATATAATCATACAAACTCCCCTTGTCCGGCAAAAAAAATTAAATAGAATGATTTAGATAAAAACAAATCGGGTATCGTAGTGTACAGACGCTACATGAGTTGTCGCCCCCGCCCACAGATGAATTATTATTAAAAATAAAAGATAATGGTATAGATATGGACAGTGCCGTCCCCGTAGTGTACATACCGCTACATGAGGGGACGGCACCGTTCATAGATATGCCATTAGATTTTATTTTGCGCGTTCGACGTATTCTAATGTTTCAGTATTCACAACAATCTTTTCACCCTGTTCAATAAACAAAGGAACCTGAACACGAACACCATTGTCCAAAATAGCCGGCTTACCACCGCTGGACGATACGGTCTGTCCCTTTAACGCAGGTTCGGTTTCTTCAACAATCGCAATTACAGTTTTCGGCAGGGAAATCGATACAGGCTGACCCTCGACAAAGTTAGCCTTGACCACCATTTCCGGCGCAAGGAATTTCATAGCCTCACCCAGGGAGTCCACAGGCATTGTAAATTGTTCATAATCCGACAGATTCATAAAGAACGCATCTGTGCCGTCTGCATACAGATACTGACAATCAAAATCTTCAACCATCAATTTTTCAACTTTGTCTTCTGCGCGCCAACGGTCGCCACCCTTGTTGCCAGAATCAATATCACGCAAGTCCGCCTGAACAAATGCACCGCCCTTGCCCGGTTTTACCTTGGTGATTGAAGTAACAGAATAACGTTTGCCATTGTGGGAAATTACCCAACCCACACGCATATCATTTGCAATATAAGATGCCATTTTAATACCTCTTTTAATAAAAAACTGTTTTGATTATAAAAACAACCAACACAAACGCAAGGACTTTATTGCATCTCGCGCTTGTGCGCCCAGTATCGGTCAATACTGTCCATAATTAATTTATCGGCCGTTGCGCGATCCGCCCAGCCTAAAATCTTGGACCAAGAATTTGGTTGCAAATCTTTGTAGTGCAGGAAAAAGTATTCAATCTTCGAACGCAAAATTTCCGGCAACTGTTCAATAAATTCTGTTTTTTCATAGTACGGATCAATCTTATCGCGTGGCACACAGATAATTTTTTCATCGCCTCCCGCCTGATCTTCCATCAACAGCGCACCGATTGGACGAACCTCAATTAAAACACCAGGACGCAATGGCGCATTACACACAACCACGCAATCCAACGGATCGCCATCATCACCCAACGTCCCCGGGAAATAGCCATAGTTCGCAGGATACGCCATTGGCGCATGCAAAATACGATCCACCTTTAACAAACCTGTTTCCTTGTCAATCTCATATTTCACATGCCCATTTTCTGGAATTTCAATAATTGCATTCATCTTTTTTGGCGGCATTTTGCCTGGTGCCAACTTTTCCAACATCATAAATAACCTCTTTTAATTTAGTTGACAAATAATATCATAAAAAAACGCAATTGCAATTTATTAAACACAACCCAAAAAAATAAATTAGAATGATTTAGATA
>JAGBSK010000033.1 GCA_017631895.1 Alphaproteobacteria bacterium
CCCAGGATTTGTCGACAGACGCAAAGAAATGTTAAAAGACCTGGAGATTGTAACAGGTGCGACGGTTATATCTGACGACATGGGCATGACATTTGAAAATATTACGCCCGCTGTTTTGGGCAGCGCAAAAATAGTTGTCGTATCCAAGGATTCAACCTTGTTGGCACACGGGGCAGGGGACAAATCCGCAATTGCGGCACGTGCCGATGAAATCCGCAATGCGATTGCATCCGCATCCAGCGACTATGACCGTGAAAAATTGTCCGAACGTCTGGCTAAATTGGTCGGCGGTGTCGCCGTTATCAAGGTCGGCGGCATGACCGAGGTCGAAGTAAAAGAAAAGAAAGACCGTGTTGATGACGCGTTGGCGGCAACACGCGCGGCGGTATCTGATGGTATTGTTGCAGGTGGCGGAATCGCGCTGGTGCGTGCGGTATCTGCGCTGAACGATTTGCATGGCGCAAATTCGGACCAGAATGTCGGCATTGATATCGTTCGTCGTGCCATTGTTGCGCCATGCGCGCAAATCGCGGAAAACGCGGGCAAGTCCGGCGAAATTGTTGTGGGCAAAGTAATGGAATCATCTGATTATAACTTTGGCTATAACGCGCAAACAGATGAATATGTCGATATGATGACGGCGGGTATCATTGACCCAGCCAAGGTTGTAAAAACCGCAATTGCGGCGGCGGCATCTACGGCGGGCGTAATGTTGACAACGGGTGCGGTCATGACCGAAATTCCCGAAGAAAAACCATCCACTCCACAAATGTCGGGTGGCATGCCGGGTATGATGTAATAAAAAATCCCCCGTTTGGGGGATTTTTTGTGAATTGAATTTATGAAATTTTTTCAACGCGACGGATTCGACGTTCTATTGCGTCAAATGGACTTTCCAAAAACGCCTGGGCGCACAGGAAAGCAACCTCGATATCAATATCATCTGCGGCCAACGCCAAAACGTTTGTATCGTCATGAAAACGGTCGTCGCGTGCCTGGTTCGGTGTATTGCAACGCGATGCGCGAATGTGGCGATATCGGTTCGCGGCAATCATAACGCCGGCGCCCGTGCCACAAATAATAATTCCGCGTGAATCTGGCGTGTCCTGCATGGCGTCCGCCAAAGAGGCTGCAACATCTGGATAATCAACGGATGTATTCGGATCATCCACCCCCAGATTTACAACGTTATACCCCGCCGCCGCCAGCATTTCAATCAGGTACAATTTCAAACCAACGCCACGATGATCAGCGGCTATAAAAACTTTGGATACTGTTTTATTCATTTTTCCTTGTCCTTTCGTTTTTCTAATTTGCATTCCAGTCCCGTGTTGCCCGTGATATTCAGTGTGCGATACGATAACGTGCCAACCATTTTTGCAGCGCTGAAAATATTTGCGGTATTCACGATTGCTGGTCCGTCCAATTCCCCGTGCAAGAATAAAACAGGTGTTCGCACCTCGCCAACGACACGCCCACCACGACCGATAACAACTGTTTCGGCGGTGATATTGCCGATAACTTCGCCATGAATTTGAACGTTATGGTCGGTTTTTATGTCGCCCGTCAATTTGCATCCCGCGCCAATAACGGTTGGTGATTGCTTCTCTGTCGAGTTTGTAAATGCCAGCATTCTATTCTTCCTTTATAAATTTAGTTGGGTCAAACGGCGAACCTTTGTACCGAATTTCATAGTGTAAATGTGGCCCCGTTGAACGACCTGAGGAACCCGCCAATCCAATAACCGTACCCGGACGCACCCAGTCGCCACGCGACACCAGAATCTGGGACAGATGTGCATACAATGTTGTGAACCCCAAACCGTGGTCAATTTCAACGGTTGTGCCATATCCAACGCGTTCACCCGCGGACACAACACGTCCTGGGGCGACGGCTAACAATTCAGTTCCAATCTTGCCTGCAAAGTCGATTCCACGATGTTTCTTTGGTTTGCCTGTAAATGGATCTTTGCGCGTGCCAAAGTTCGATGTGATGCGCGAATTTACCGGTTTGCCCAGGGGCAGTATTTCATTTAATCTGCGCAACCCGTTCCAGCGTTCCAGACCATCCGCCAATTTCTGATATTTTTCATCCAGATTTTTATCAAATTCAATTGGCGTAAACGCAGATCCAACCAACGGATTGTTATATTTATTCGCATTGCGCAACAACGTTGTCTGATTCAGCCCCAACGTCACCAACGTACTGTTAATACGTTTAATATTTTTCTGTAATTCTTCGGTGTTTTCCTTGGTCAGGGCAGATACTGTGTCTACTATGATATTATCAGCATCCGCAATTTGCATAACCGTTTCAACCATTTGCGCGTTGCGTTTTTTTAACTCTTCGTTTTCAGCGCGTGTTAATTCGTATTCAGCCGACAACTCAGACATTTTTGTGTATTCTGGTGTAAATTCTTCATCGCGCAACATTTCGACAATACGAGTGCGCAGAAAGTCCAGTTCGCCCCATGTTTTAATGCGCGAATTCATCAGTTTTTCACGTTCGCCTTCTTTCAAATCCTTGGCGTTCAGGACTTTGTCATCAATGACATTCAAATCACGCGCCAGGTTGTTATATTTCGTCAAATATGTCTGCAAATCAGACATATGTCGCGTATGTGTTGCGCGCACTTCTTCCAATTGTTCTGTGCGTTTCTGCAATAATGGACGATGATATACAAAAACATACGTGGACCAAGAAGCCCATAATACCAAACCAACCTTGCCACAAAAACGGGTAAAACGCCAAAAACTGCTTTGTCCATACGTATAAACATTACCGCGTGGCGTATCCATAACAGTAAATTCACGTGGTGGGAAAATACGTACAATCACGCGCCAAATGGCACGAAAAGGAGATGTTATAAATGCCCACAGGGACGTAAAATATCTGGTTATAAAATTTATCATTTCTGGGACAGTTTAGACAAAATATCAGCAATAGTCAAGCCATCGCGCAAAACAGGTTCGTAATTCATGGGCAGTCCGCGATGCACCACCGAAATACCACGCGACCCCAGACGTCCAGATATCAACACGCGTTCCGCCATATCGCGCGCGCCGAACAGGGGCAAGATAGTTATATCTCCCAACTTTTTTGCCATTTCCGCAATCACTGTGCCCACGGTTGCCGCATCGGTAATTATACAAAACGTACCCATCGGGCGCACACGTGCCACGCATCGTGCAACCCATGCGGTCAAATCTGCATTGTGGTGTGCATTATGTTTGGCCGGCGTACCATTGAAATAGGGTGGGTTTGTAATTACTAAATCAAAGGTCGCATCTGTACGCCATGTATTTATGTCCGCATTAACCAGTTCAATATTCACGCCATTTAATTCTGCGTTGTCGCGACATGCACCCAACATTTCATCGGACATATCAATTCCAGTAATTTTTGCATCTGGGTTGTGCGCACACAAACACAACGACACGCCCCCGGTCCCGACACCAACATCAAGAACTGTTTTGATGCCACATGGCGCAAACGCCGCCAACCACACCGCATCAGATGTTGGGTTGTAATGCCCACGTCGCATTTTTACGCGTCCACCAATCAGGGTAAAAATTTCTTGTTTTATACTCATTGATATTTATAATAAAACAACAAAAACAAAAGGCAAGTTTATGTTAAACGATTTTATCATAGTTGAAAGTGCCATCAGCGCGTTTAATAATGCAGCCCTGTGGATGCCTGCATTTTTATGGTGGGCGATTTTAGCATTGCCTTTGTTTGTGGTTATTTATTGGTGTTCGGACACAATTATGGCGCGTATTGGCTGGACTCGGGAAAATATTGTGAAACGTGCTACACCGTGGGTTGCGGGTCTGACGTGTGCATGGGTTGTTATGTTTGGTGGTAATTATGCCGTCCTGCGCGACAGTTTGTCGGTCTTGCCAATGATGACGGCAACAATTTTATTTTTGACATCTTTGTTTGTTTCATCACATCTAAGACATCACGCGTTGCCACGCATGAATTGGTGGCGTTGGGCTTTGTTAATCTTGTTAATTGTCGCGGTGGGGCTGTCTGACACGCACGCGTGGTGGGGACCATTATTGCAGATTGGTGCGATTGTCTTGGGCGTTTTGTTGGGGCGTATTGCACATGGTGCTATGCGACCATTTGGCGGAACGATAATGATTATAATGATGACTGCAATTGCAGTTTTAATGCAACCCGAATTTTTCAGATTTGGTCAATTGGGCAATTTGACCGCGGTACATTTGTTGGCTATGTTGGCGTTGGGGGTTACATGTATGATGACAATCGCAATTCAGAATATAAACCCACGCAACAAAATCCGCCATGGGGTGTACATTAAACTAAAATGGTTAATGCGTGTGATTTGCGCCCTGGGCATGGCGTTATTTATATTGACCGAGGCTGTTCCCGTCTTTATCGGCACAATGGTTGCGCTGTTTTTATCAGTTGCATTATCAGTATGGCATGCAGACACAGTGAATGCCGTGTTGGGCGACAAAATGTTTGCTCTTGCATTAATGGTGTTTGGCGCAATAACGGTTATGCCGGTAATAACAGCAATTGGTATTTTGTATTGGACCCATACAGACAATGTTAAAATCTGGGCTGAAAGCAAGCGTTTGTTATAATTGGTTATATTTATTTAATAACAATTTATATTGATATAATATATTATAAACCCGTTAATAATTAAAAATAACGGGTATTATTATGGCTATACATCCAACGGCAATTATTCATCCTGATGCCAAACTGGGCGCAGATTGTAAGATTGGTCCATATTGCATTGTGGGCGCAAATGTGGTCTTGGGCGACCGCGTAGAATTGGTTTCTCATGTTGTTATTGACGGCAAAACATCGGTTGGCGATGATTCTATTATTTATCCTTTTGCCGTTGTCGGCGTAATGAGCCAGGACTTAAAGTGGCAGGACGAGGCCACAATGACCGGTGTTCGCATTGGCAAACGTTGCAAGATTCGCGAATACGCAACAATTCATTCTGGCACACCTGCGTCAGATGGGACCGTGATTGGTGATGATTGCCAGATTATGGTTAACGCGCACGTTGCGCATGATTGTCGCGTTGGCAACAGTGTTGTTATGTCAAACCTGGTGCAACTTGCGGGCCATGTCGAGGTTGAAGATTTCGCAATCATCAGTGGTGGTGCCATGGTTTTACAGTTTGCACGTATTGGTCGCAATGCATTTATTGGCGGAATGTCTGGTGTTGGAAACGACGTGTTGCCGTATGCGATTTATGACGGCAGTCCGCGCGCAGTATATCGCACAATCAATCGCGTTGGCTTGATGCGCCACGGCTTTACGAACGAAGATATGCACGCAATCCATTCTGTGTATTCCGCGGTGTTCAATGGTGGCGAAGGAACCGTATCGGAACGCCTGGCCAAGGTACGCAAGGAAGTAAAAAACAACAAATACGCGATGGACGCAATTGACTTTATTGAAAACCGTTCTAAACGTGGCATCGGCACATCCAAAAATGCAGAATAAAAAACAAACCGTTTTTATCATCGCGGGCGAAGTATCGGGTGATGTCCTGGGTGGTCGTATAATGTCGCAAATGCCGGACACGAAATTTATCGGTATTGGTGGCGAAAATATGACTGCCGCGGGTCTGAAATCGTTATTCCCTATGTCGGATTTGGCGGTAATGGGAATTGTAGAGGTTTTGGCCCACGCACGCACCTTAACGCGTCGTATAAAGCAAACGGTCGATGCAATCATCGAAACAAAGCCAGATGTTGTTGTGTCTATTGATGCGCCCGGGTTCGCACGCGGTGTTATTAAACAAATTCGAAAATCTGCGGACGGTCAAAAACTGATTGCGGACGGCTTGCGTTTTCATCACGTTGTTGCCCCCCAGGTGTGGGCATGGCGACCGGGGCGCGCAAAAAAGTATGCGCGCACATTTGATAAACTGTACGCATTTTTCGGGTTCGAGGTTCCATATTTCACCAAACATGGTCTGGAAACGGTCGCGGTTGGACATCCAATCGCGGATGGTTTGATTGGAAAATATAAACGCAATAAAAAAACAACCGAAAAAATTATCACACTTGTCCCAGGCAGCAGAATGTCCGAGGTTAAAAAACTGTTGCCATTACTGCGCGATGTTGCAGAACGCATGTCGCGCGATGGATATATGGACTATAAATTTGTAATTCCAACTGTTGAAACTACGATAGAATATGTGCGCAACGAAACCGCACATTGGCGCGTAAAGCCAACCCTGGTTGCGTCCAATGAACGATATGATATTTATTCAAAAACGTATATCGCCATCGCGGCCAGTGGTACTGTGTCCGCGGAATTGGCGATGTTGCACGTGCCAACAATTGTTGTTTATCGTATGAATGCTATTACAACTATGATTGCTCGTTTGCTTGTTAATATAAAATGGGTGTCCTTGGTTAATATTTTATTAAATCGTACTGTATTCCCGGAATTTCTGGGTCCGAACGCAACGGTTGATAATATCATGGACGCGGTACAACAGTTGACCATCCCATCTAAACGCGAAAAAATGATCTCAGATTTGGAATCGGCGGATAAATTATGGTTGCCTGGCACGCATGGTGCCGCGACGATGATTGCAGACGGTATTAAAAAATCCGCATAATTGCGGATTTTATTTTACATAAAGTTCACAGGATTTACATCAATCTTTACGCGAATGTTGGCGGGTTGCTTAACTTTATTTAACCAATGCGCCACAGCGGGCTGCAATGCAGCGGTTGCCCCCCCGGCGACCAGGAAACGCATACGATACCAATTTCTTATTTGGTATATCTGTGCTGCAATTGGCCCCATAATTTTTGCCCCAGATATTGCGGGGGCGGCCGCCGCCAAATCGGCGCAGTATTTTTGCAAGACAGATTCCTTTTCGCCTTCGACAATAATTGCAATTAATTGCCCGTATGGTGGCATTTGCGCTGCGCGTCGCCCCGCCATATCGCCCGCCATAAATTCATCGCGCGCCCCCGAACAAATGGCGGTTAAAACTGGATGCTCTGGTTGATAAGTTTGCATCATGACGCGCCCTGGGTTTGTTCCGCGTCCCGCGCGCCCCGCGACCTGGAATAACTGCTGAAACGTATGCTCGCCTGCACGAAAATCCGTGCCAAACAACCCCATGTCTGCATCAACCACCCCAACCAAGGTCAGGTTTGGAAAATGATGTCCCTTGGCCAATATCTGTGTGCCAATAACAACGTCGATTTCGCCGTTTTCCATTTTGCTAACCAATCGTTCCAACGCCTGACGTGAAGTAATAATATCACTGGACACCAGGGCGGTGCGCGCATTTGGGAAACGGGCATTAACTTCTTCTTGGATTTTTTCCAACCCCACGCCACGCATTGAAACGTCCGTTCCACAGTCTGGACATGCCTTGTCCAGCGGCGTCGTGCGTCCGCACATATGACACAGTAATTTCCCGATACGCTTGTGATACGTCATTCCCACGCTGCAGTCTGGACACGTTGCCGTCCAACCACATTTCTTGCATTGCACAATCGGCGCAAACCCACGACGATTTATAAACAGCATTACCTGATGTCCCGCATCAAATGTTTCAGACATCGCATCGCACAGCGGTTTTGATAAAAATCCAGTTTGCTCGGTATCATTTACTGTGTATGACTCGGGTCGATTTTCGCGCAAATCGATTGTGGTTACTTCTGGCATTTGCGCCCCACCAACTCGTGATGTTAACTTTAATCGCGAATATTTACCAACATTAACGTTTTCAAGTGTTTCTGCCGCTGGGGTCGCGCTGGCCAAAACGACGGGGAATCCTGCAATCTTTGCGCGCAGAATCGCCATGTCGCGTGCGTGATAATTTCCCATGTCTTCTTGTTTGTACGAAGTGTCATGTTCTTCGTCTATTACAATCAAACCTAAATCCTGCCATGGCAGAAACAGCGCGCTGCGTGTGCCCACAACCATTTTGATTTTACCACTTAAAACACCGTGCCAAATTTCGCGTCGGCGTGCGGCGGTTAGATTGCTGTGCCATACGACGGGAGGTGCGCCAAATCGTGATTCAAAACGCGACATAAATTGCGCAGTCAGGGCAATTTCAGGCATCATTAGCAGCACAGATTTTCCGTTCTTATATGCACGCCACGCGGAATCAAAATAAACCTGGGTTTTACCACTGCCGGTAATCCCGTCCAATAAATGTACAGAAAAGCCACCGTTGGAAATCTTTTTACCAATGGCATCGGCGGCCGATTGTTGTTCGCTGTTCAAAATCACATTCCCAGAATCGCAATATTTGTATTCTGTGAACGGACGTGAACGTGCCTGTTCGCCGGCGGGTACCAATGTGCCATTTTTTATCATTGTGCGCACAACGGCACCCGATACATGCGCGATATTTTGAATATCAGACACAGTCATCGGGTCATTGTCATTGGATGAAAACGCATCCATTACCGCCATACGGTTTTGCGTCATTCGCGCATCTGTATCAAAATTAAAAGAATACAGCGTATCCATCCGTGGCGGTGAAAAAGCATCTGGAATATTAACAATCAATCGCAACACAGTCCCCGGCGCCATCAGCGTCCATTCTGACATGCGCTTTATCCATTGAAGGTCGGTAATATTCAAACGTGCGTCATGCACAGCCACCACATCGCGAATTTTGTTTTCTGGCAAATTACTGTCGCCAATACCCCACACGACACCAACGCAGGGCCTGTTCATAACGCGTACCGACACAAACGTGCCAATATCGGCCCCCGCCACCAGGCGATAATCATAGCCTGCGTTGGGAATATTAGCGATTAAAACCTTTACAATTGTGCCCGGACTAAACATACTCATAAAGTACTTGTTTTTTTCTTTTTTTTCAATACCATTTATGGCATAAATTTTGCAGGGGTTTCAAAAGTGTTGTGGCGTTTATATTTCGAGATTTATGATTTCTTGGTGGGTATTGTTCCGGTTCGCAGGTGGCGCGAAAAAATCAGATACAAAGAATTGTACGATTATCGCAAAAAATTCAACGCGCTGAAACGCGCTTTTCCACGTGGCGAGTTTCGCCATATTCGTGTTATCAAAGGTGGCTGGAATATCGGCTTTATTGTTAACAACAAATATGTATGTAAAATCCGCAAGTACTATGAACAAGATATACCGGTTGAAAAAATAGTCCGTGAAAAGCGTATCACAGACGCATTTGGTCCAATTGTTCCAATTCAAATTCCAAAAATAGATATCATTGAATCATGTGGGTACACCTTTTACAAATATAATTTTATCCCCGGGAAAAATCTAAATCGTATGCCGCTAAAAACGATAATTGAAAACGGTTGGGTTTGGGGTAAGCAGTTGGCGGAATTTATCGATATTGTGCATAATACTGACCCTGCTGAAATTGCAGACTTAAAATGTGGTGATGGCGACGGCTGGAATCACAATGATATTTGCAATAATATTATTGTGGACAAAAAGACGATGAAGATAGTGGGGCTGATTGATTGGGAATATTCGGGGTGGGGTGCGCTGGACACAGAATTTCATAACTGTACCGCTTTTTCCAAGAAAATGCAGGAATCAGGCATTGGTACGGCAATCCAGTTGGAATATCACGTTATGCAAAAAAAGAAAGCAAAACGAAAATAATTCAATTTTATTATTGACAAATTGTTTGTTTGGTCTATATTAGCCTTGTGTTAAAACAACCCAGGGGGCGATTATGCAATCTAAACAACGCAAAGATAAAAATGGCGAAACCTTCGCAGATAAAGCACTTAAAAAGTACATCGCATATATTTCCGAAGAAGTCTATAAACAATACGGTCTGGGCAAACTAGATAACACTTTGTCTGATACGGATGCGAAAAAGGCCGCATGGGCAACAATACACGCATGGGATGAAGCCAAAGAAAAATTTGTAATTGAACGCACAAAATTACATATTCGCCTGCTGGATTCTGGTGATTCAAATTCAACCAACCTGCAATTTATCAAGGCGTTGGTAAATCGTATTGCGTCTTATTTGTCTGAATTTTGCCAGCATGGTCCAAAACGTTCAAAAAATCATGCGCGCAAGATGTTGATAGATGCCTTGTATAAACATAATTCTTATATTCGCGGATTGGAACTGTATCAGGCGGAGCGTCGTGCGAATGCGCGTCCCCGCACCCAGAAATCGGTTGCAGACAAGAAAAAACGCGAACGTATTGCGGCTCAACAGAAAAAGCGTGATATAGAACACCAGGTTCATATCATGTTTGTCGAGGTGCAGACCTATCGCAAGAAATAAAAAAGACCGCCATCTGGCGGTTTTTTTATAATTCTATTTTTGGATACAAACGTTTAACGTTCTCAGCCAATAAAGTTTTTAATTGTTCTAACGACACACCCTTTACCTGGGCCAAAACACGCGCTGTTTCAATAACCATTGCGGGTTCGCATACCTTGCCGCGATATGGCACCGGCGCGCAGTATGGTGCGTCCGTTTCGATAACAATCCGATCCAATGGAATTTTGGCGAATGTTTCGCGAATTTCGCCCGCGTTTTTGAATGTTAAAATACCACTTGCAGAAAACATAAACCCGCGGTCCAACATTTTTTTAGCCAAGTTCCATGAACTGGTAAAACAATGCATAACACCACCGACGTCGCCGGTTAAAATTGCTGCGGTATCTTCTTCGGCTTCGCGCGTATGAATTGCCACGGGCAGGGCGTATTTGCGTGCAATATCTAATTGCTGTTCAAATAATTTTATCTGCTGCGCACGATTATCTGCACCATAATGATAATCCAAACCAATTTCGCCAATCCCGACAACGCGTGGGTGTGTTAAAACGGATTCCGTTAAATACTGTTCTGCATCCAGGGGCACATATTCTGGGTGAATCCCAATCGTGCAGAATATATTTTTATGTGTATCTGCTAACTTTAACGCCGCGGGAATATCGGATGGGTCTGCTGTTGGACAAATCATCACACCAACCCCCGCATCCATCGCGCGACAAATTATATCGTTATTGTCCACCCCTTCGCAATAACTGTCGGTCAAATGACAATGTGTATCTATAAACATTTTCTGATTTCCATAATAATTTTGAATATGCCGATTTCCGGTTCCAAATAAACATTTTTAATATCAGCAATCGCACGCGTGGCATTTGGGTACAGTTCTGCTAAACCAAAGTACGCAATCGCGTCCAACAAAATCCCATGCAGTTCCGGATATGGTGCGATTTTTTTTGCCAATGCCATAAAATCTGAACTGGTTGTACGTTTGTCGCCCAGTTTTTCAATCAGTTCGGCATAAATAACATCGCCCCCAGATTTTTTTAGGTTCGCGATTTTGCCGAAACTGCCGTTGCACAGCCGCAATGTTTCCGTGCTGATTTCATCTTCTGGAATGAATTTGGCACACAGTTCACGCAACTGTGAAATCGTCAGCGGACGCATTTTTTCAACGCGCGCACGCGAACGTACGGTTGGCAAAACATTTGCCAATTGGTGTACGACCAATAAAAACAGTGTTTTTGCCGGTGGTTCTTCCAACAATTTCAAAATTGCATTTGATGCCGCCGTGTTCAATTGATCAACCGAGTCAATTAAAATCACACGCCAATCACCCGACATAGACGACATCTGCATTTTATCAATCATTGCGCGTACGGTATAAACCGAAATAACTTTTCCGTCTGGTTTGGGCTTGCCGTCTTTATCAATATTTCTGTCCATATCAACGATAAAGAAGTCCCCGATGTTCCCGTACACCATCTTGGCAATTTTATATGCTAACGTTGCTTTGCCAATACCAATCGGCCCCGTCAACATCCAAACAGGGTGTATAGGATGCACGTCGCGCTGTTCCCACGCACTCAGAAAGTTGCGCAATGTATCTGCATGCCCCACCAGATGCTCGTTGTCCATCGGATGCGGAAAGTTATATTCATTTGTCGGTTTTTTACGCGGTGCCATATCTTATTCCCACCCAAACATTACTTTGATATTTTTTATCGCGCGTCCCAAGAATTGTGTCTTGCCGACCTTGTCCTTGGCGACCAAAGGCGCGGTTGCTACAACTCGCCCATTCTGTTCTGCGATTAATTGTCCAATTTCATCGCCCGCATAAACTGGTGCGGCCACAGGATCGTTAAACCGTGCTAACACGCGCACATTTTTTGTTCCGATTTCTTTGTTTGTGGTAATTGCAAATGGCTTTGCAACGGTCGCGGGAACGGTCGCACGCCGCCCGTACCAAACTGGAATATCCACAACAACATCGCCTGGTTGAAAGAATACTTTGCTGATTGTATTTGCAAACCCAAATTCCAATAATTTTTTCATCTCATTGGCCAATGCTTCGTGTCCTTTGCCGTGGAATCCGTTTATAACACCAATCAGGCGACGTCCGCCAACTTTGGCGCTGGCAACCATGCCGTATCCACCGTCATTGGTGTGTCCGGTTTTTAATCCGTCCGCCCCACGCATATTGAACAATAATTTGTTATAGTTCAACGTATGTGTACGCCCCCATTCACGACACCAATCGGTTTTATGTTCTTTGAATTCAAAACGTTTTGTCGCAAACATCGGGTAAATATCTGGGTAATCCGAAATCAAATGTTCCGCCAGTATCGCCAGTTCCCGACTTGTCATCAAATTATTCGGATCGGGCAGGCCACTTGCATTTCCAAATGTTGATTGTTCCATGCCAATGCTGCGTGCTTTTTCTGTCATTTTTGCGGTGAACGCCATCTCCGTCCCGGCCAGTTGTTCCGCCACAACCACAGATGCATCACCCCCCGATAACACAATCAGCCCCAACACCAAATCGCGCACACTAATCGTTTGACCCGCCACCAGACATATCTTGCTGGCGGGATACCATTCTGGTCGGTTATAGTCTGCATTTTCCCCAACTGGGAAACGCGTGTCCATTGTAATATTTCCGGCCTTTAATTCATCAAACAGCACAGCCAACGTCATCAACTTAATCATAGACGAAGGGGGCATCAATGTGTCCGCATTTTTTGCCACAATTTCAACCCCTGAATCATAGTCAATCAGGAACGCAGACTTTGCCTTGGTTTCAAATTCAGCGGCATTCGCCACACCACAAACAAACATTAAAAATAAAGCAATTAATTTCTTTCTCATGATTTTGATATTAACAATTCTAAATCACAATGCCAACAAAATTTTCGCCGTCAATATCGACCAGTTTTACATCACAAATCGTACGCGCCACAATCGGGCAACCATCAATTCGTACCCCAATGTCATGCGGGCAACGGGCGATATTGTTTGCTTCCATTAAAACCTGAACTGTTTTACCAATTTGCGCCTGCATAAATTCGGCGCGGTTTTTGATTGCTATGTCATTTATAATCCGAACACGTTCCTTGGAAATAGCACGATTGATCTGGTTCGGCATATCTGCGGCAATCGTCCCAGGACGCGGTGAGAACGGAAATGCATGAATTTTAATCGGCTTGGTTTCACGAACTAAATCCAATGTTTCATTAAACAATTCGTCTGTTTCCCCTGGAAATCCACAAATAATGTCCCAACTGAACGTAATATTCCCGCGTCCTCGCGCCACCAGGTCGCGTACGCGCTGGGCTGTATGTCTGCGCCCCATGGGTTTAAGTATGGCATCCGACCCCGACTGCATAGAAAAATGCAAATGTGGCATCATGCGTTTGTCGCTTAAAATCAGGTCAATTACATTGTCAATATCTGGCACCGCCGGGTCAACCGAAGACAGACGCAACCGTTTAATTCCCGGCACATCCGCCAACAAGCGCCGACATAAATCAGAAATTAAACAGACCGAGTCGCCTTCTTTCTTGACGTACGATGCCAAATCCACCCCCGTCAGTACAATTTCGCCAAACCCATCACAGACCGCACGTTGCACGTCTGCCAAAATATCTATATACTCGAACGAAACGGCCGTTCCTCGCAACTGACGCGTTATACAATATGCACAGTTGTGGTTGCATCCATTTTGAATCTGAACAAATTGCTTGGATAATTTTGTGTCCACTTGCGCAAATCGGGCAATCTTAGGATTGATAATACTATGCGTGTGTCCCAGATATGAATCCAATTTCATTTTGTCGGCATTTGCAATAACGGTCGTGTTTGGAATATCTGTGAACAGCCCCGGATTTCGCGTGGATGCACACCCGGTAATAAACAGCGGTGCGTTCGGGTTTTCGCGTGCGATACGCCGTACGGCCTGACCAGACTGACGTTCGGCCTCGGCTGTGACCGCGCAAGTGTTGACTACAATTGCCACGTCCATATGCGAACTTAGCATGTTTTTAATCTTTTCAGATTCCAATGCGTTCAACCGACACCCAAAAGATAATGTTTTAATATTACTTTTTTTATTTTCTGCTTGCATTTTGACCGTCCTGATGGCATTATAGCCTGACTGAAAACGATTTCAACAAAGGAATTACAATGGCACGCACAACAAATTCTGATACATTACCATACGTAGAAAGCCGTTATGAACTGGGGATGCTGGCGTCCCAGCGTGTTCGCGATTTGAACGGTGGTGCAGAACCTGTGGTGGACAAGGGCGGCGATAAAATGACGGTTGTTGCCTTGCGTGAAATCGCAAGTGGCAAATTGGATGTGAACGCGGTTCGTCATGAATTTGTGCAGTCATACAAGGATGCGCCAACCGTGGCCGATGGTGCAGAATCCTTGGAAATCGGCAGCGAAGATCCATTGCTGCGTGAGATCGATGCAGAGTTAGAGGCAACCTTGGCAGATGATGAACCTGGCACAATTAGTGCCGAAGAAGCATTCGCCACCGCCACGGATGCAGAATAAGTTAGATTCGGAGATGTCGCATAGTTGGTCTAGTGCGCTACATTGGAAATGTAGTATACTCGCAAGGGTATCAAGGGTTCGAATCCCTTCATCTCCGCCAGGAAATTAAAATCTACAAAAATCTTGTCCAGGCGATTTTTGTGATTTTTCTAATCGTGTATTCTCGTATTCGCCATGCGCTGCACTCTGGCGCATCCCTTCATCTCCGCCCGGTTAAAATCAAAACCGCCCAGATGGGCGGTTTAACATTTTAAATTCCTGGCGGAGAAGAATTCCTGTCCTCCATACACAACAATTAAAATCTACAAAAATCTTGTCCATGCGATTTTTTTGATTTTTCTAATCGTGTATTCTCGAATTCGCCATGCGCTGCACTCTGTC
>JAGBSK010000034.1 GCA_017631895.1 Alphaproteobacteria bacterium
ACTGTCAGCCGCGGCGGGGATTCAACAAATTACACCCGACGCCATGGCGTATATGACATCACACCTGGGGGGCGACCGCGGTATTACACGTGGATTTTTAACCAAGATCGCGTTGTATGTTGATGATAAACGCATTGTGGAACTGTCTGATGTGGAAAAGTGCCTGCCGGACACAGGGGCGGCGGATTTAGATGATTTTCTGTATTCCCTGACGGCGGGACATATTCAGCAAACTATGCAGGCGTTGGACAGATTGCTGTATGATAACAAAGAACCAAATATGTTGGTTCGTATGCTGGATGGGCATTTCAAAAAATTACAAACCGCGGTTGTGGATGGGCAATTGCCACGACTGTTCTGGAAAGTGGAAGATAAATTCAAGCAGGCAATTAAAATATGGCCAGATGCGGAAATTACCGCTGTTCTGGTCCGATTAAATGAGTTAGAACGTCAACTGCGTACAACCGGTATGCCGGGCGAGGTTTTATTGCGCGACTTTGCATTAAAACTGTGTGCGCGGGCGGCAAAATTGGCAATAAAAAGAAGGAACTGATAAATCATGTTGGCATCTGTGTACGCACCCAAAGATTTTAAAAGGCTGCGCGCGGCGGGCGATGTTGTGGCGCGCTGTTTCGATTTTATTTCGCCGTATATTCGGGCGGGAATTTCAACCGGCGAAATCGATCGTATGGTTGCACAATTTCTGAAAGAAAACGGGGCGCGTTCATCCGACCTGGGGTATCAAGGGTATCCGAAACATATCTGCACATCGGTCAACGATGTTATTGTTCACGGCATCCCCAGCGACGAGGTTATATTAAAAGATGGCGATATTGTTAATGTCGATTTGACGGCCGAATACAAGGGATTTCATGGCGACGCGTCGCGCATGTTTATGATTGGTAATGTATCGCCCCAGGCACGCAAATTGGTTCAAGTTTGCCAGGATGCATTAAATGCCGCAATTTCAATTTGTGCACCGGGTGTACCATTGTCAGAAATCGGCAAGACAATCGAAGCGGTGGTTAAACCACATGGATTTTCAATTTCACGCGACTTTGTTGGGCACGGCATAGGCAAGGTAATGCACGACGACCCACAAATCTATCATTTCTATGATAAACGTTGGGACAAGGTGAAAATGGTCCCGGGTCTGGTATTCACAATCGAACCAATGATTAACACGGGTTCAGCCGAGTGCAAAATAGACGCGGACGGTTGGACCGCACGCACGGTGGATGGGGGACTGTCTGCGCAGTGGGAGCATACAATCGGCATTACCGAAGATGGCGCAATTATTTTTACTGAAAAAATGGTTTAATGCACGCTATGCCAAAACCAGACGAACATTTTCATATGGGACACCGCGAACGATTAAAGGAAAAGTTGCTGAATGGTCAATTGGCAGACTATGAAAAAT
Organism: Alphaproteobacteria bacterium; assembly: GCA_017631895.1. Classification (GTDB taxonomy): domain Bacteria; phylum Pseudomonadota; class Alphaproteobacteria; order Rs-D84; family Rs-D84; genus Enterousia. The sequence continues at coordinate 1,421 of JAGBSK010000034.1, forward strand.
TGGAATTATTGTTGACCTATGCAATACCGCGTCGCGATGTTAAGCCATTGGCACGCAGGTTAATCGACCACTTTCGGGGAATATATTTTGTATTGCGTGCACCAATTGAAGAATTGGTAAAGGTACCAGGTATTGGCAAGAATACAGCGATTCTTGTCAAATTGTTTCACGAACTGGAATTGGTGGCGTATGAACAACATGCAAAATCTGGCAACTATTTACAAGATGAAAAATATAGAAACGAGTTTTGTCGCAACCTGATTGCAAAAGAACCCGTCGAGAAATTTTTTGTACTGTATATGGGCGACAATATGCGATTGATATATACAGAAGAACATACAAGCGGTACGATAAATCAAACGGGCGCATATCCACGCGAAATTACCAAGAAAGCATTAGAACTGAACGCATTAAGTGTATTGCTGTTGCATAATCATCCCGTATCAGATAACAGTTTTTCACTTGATGATTGCAGCCTGACCGAACATGTTAGGCAGGCATTGGCACCATTAAATATTATCTTGGTTGACCATTTGGTGTTGGCGTCTAATGGCGTTATGCATTCGTATAACGCGTCGCCTTGGTTGCATAAAAAATCATTAAAGTCTTAAATCCGACGGTTCGCCCGCAGATGTTAATGGAGCATCAGAATATGGCACTTCGTGGATTGGCGCGTCATAATATGTTGCGCCGGAATCATAGATATTAAATTCTTCGTACAAATCGTATTCATCACGCGAATTTAATGTCGAATTGCGCGCATCAAGCAATCGATTCATTTCCGTCATGGGAACTGAAATCGTGCGGCAACCGTGCGCAAATAAATCATCGCCATAGATTACATTTATCATAGGCTTGGCAATTGACAGAACACCAAAGATAATTATCAAATTTCGCAGATTGGTAAAAAAATCGTTTTTTGCGCCACGTATCATCGATATGGCCCACCCGGTCAGCATTAATCCCGTAAGAACAACAATCGCAACCCAGGCATAGTGCGCAAACGTTTCAAAACTGCGCAGGATACAGGACGGATCTTCCATATATACAAAATCAGGGTCCACACGTACATTGTGAAACCCAGAATTTGTCAGTAATCGAATAATCGTGTCTGCGTTCATATCAGCCCATTATGCGCCCTGCTTCTTGGATGCCGGGGTAAAGAAACCAGGCATAGAAAAATCATCGTCGTTGGCGGCAATACCCGCCCAGCCAAACAAATCGCCTATCAATCCGTTATCATCGCGCTTGGCCTTTTTGAATGGCAGTATGTTTTTTAATTTGCCAATTTTGCCCGCCCCCGATGCGCGTGGCGTGGCGGGGATTTTGTCCTGGTTATCAGCAAATTCCGTTGCCAACTGTGCCAATGTTGCGTCCGTATCATCGCCATCAAAAACATCGGCGGGAATTTCCACCGCCGGGGTGGGTTGTACATCTTCGCGCAGGGGTGCCATGGTTTCCAATAATTCTTCTAATGTTTTTTCCATAGGCGCAACCGGTGCGTCATCCGTAATCATATCGCCAATCGTAACGGTTTCAACCGTTGCGTCATCTTCATCAACCGGGGCAGATAATTCCGCATCAACGTTGACATCCGAAATTATGGCGGATTCAACCACGTCAATTACAGGTTCCACGACAACTTCTGCGACTGGTTCCGCCACCGGTTCAATCACGGGTTCCACCACAGATTCAACAACTGGTTCTGCGACAACTTCTGCAACAGGTTCGTCGCCGGCGGATAATATTGATAAAATTGGAATAACGGGTTCAGATTCCTGGGGGGCAATATCTGTATCTGGGAAAATTGGTTCTGGGTCAACCTCGGTCAATGATTGGACGTCAACAGCAGGTTCGGCAATTGATTCAACAACCGGTTCGACAACGGGTTCGGCCACCGTTTCAACAATTGGTTCCACGGTCGGTGTGGCAACCCCCGACGTAACATCAACGTTTGCCAATGCGTTATCGGCATCGACCGGAACGCCAAACAATATTGTATCTTTATCCAGACCAAGTGTCGCACGCACAGAATCAAAAGCCGCACGAATTTCAGACATTTCAAACACTTCATTACCGGAAATATAGATTATTTTGGTCTTCATAAATTCATCCCCCACAATATATGGTCGTATTATATCACATTTTAGGGTTGAACGCATATAAAAAATGTCTTAAACTGAAAATATGGCAGATATAAAACAGCAAATTTTTCAAGAACTGACACACCTGGAAGAAGCCGCCGCCAAATTGCGTGGCACCGCAATTCACGCGGGCAAGCAGACCGATTTAGAAGTGGCAATATTAACCGAACAAGTACGCGGGTTGCGTGAAAAAAATGCACGCGCGGTTGATATGATTGATAAATCTGTATCTATTTTAAGGAAATTGAAAAAATGAGTGTTGTTTCCATTCCAATTGTGAATAAAAATTACCCCATGGGGTGCGAAGACGGGCAAGAAGCACGGCTGGTTGAATTAGGAAAAATGGTTGATGCGCGCGCACGTCAGATTCTGGACAAGATTGGTCCCCTGCCCGAGAGTTCTTTGTTGGCGACGTTGTGTATTGTTTTGGCGGACGAAGTGCATAACAAACCAGAACCCGCCGCGAGTGAGGCTGACCTGAAGGAAATTTTGGCCCGCATACGCGAGATTAAGCACAAAATTGCACAATAGAAATCCCCGCATTGCGGGGATTTTTATTATTGTGCAGAGTTGGGTTTTAATTCCCCCCCACCCCGGAATTCCAACGCCAATAAATTGTCGGGAATTCCGCCCGACCTACACACGGGGGCAGGAAAGGTGCTTAATTTCTAAAAAAAAATAAATACCTATGTAAATAAAACACACAATGGGGGAATTAAAAAATCCCCCGTTTGGGGGATTTTTAATCGATTAACTGGCGGTTTTACATGCTGTGCCGTTCCAGGTTCCAGATGGACATTCACAGGTACCAGTTGTTGAGTTTAACTGTGTACGACCGCTGCTGGCACACGTACACTTACCGTTGCCGTCCTTGTCAACAGTGTAATTACCACCTGTGCTGGTACAAGCAGTAATCATAGCAAGTGTTTTGCCCTCGCCCAGCATGGTTGAAACCCAAGTACCCATTTGTGCTGGGGTTGGACTTTGAGTTGTATCGCCATTGACCGACATACATGTGCGGATTTGTGCGCGACATGCGTTGATTGCAATATTGTTGCTGTTTTCATAGTTGTTTGATGCCAAACATGATGAAACATCAGATATGCAACTTTCCGCATATTTCGCAATTACTTCGTCCTGGGCAACCTTGATCTTGGTCAATGTGCGTTGCAGGTATTCTTTGACAACGTTATTGGCTGGATCGTATTCGCGATTAGACGCATTGGTTCCAGTATAGGTGTAATCCTGGCACTTGTTCAGAACCGACATGCACATACCAAAGTTTTTGCCGTCTTCGTTATAGCCGATTTTGTACAACAAATATTTCGACATTAAACCATCGTCAGGTATTTCTTTCTGAGCTGCTGTCGGTACAGTTGTATTAATATAATCCGTCAATGTACCCTTGGTATTGTCTGTTCCAAACGCATACTTTTTAGACGACCCCTCTCCATAATACCATGTACCATACAGGGTGGAGGATGCATAATCTGCAGTTGGCGCCTGTACTGCGGCATCGCTTACCACATAACCCGGGGTTGAACCGACAACGATTTCACCGTCAACAATATATTTACCCGTTGGGTCCAGACAGTATTCATAGTCTGTACCACATACATAATCATCCTGCATACAGGAATCCAATGCATTTACACAACCACGCAGGTCGTATGCATTCTTTTCCTGGGCAACCATCAAACGTGCGCGTTGCAAAACACTTTTTGCATTGCGGACCGTTTGTGCCATTTCTTTGTTTGTATCGGTCAGGCTGCGTTCGTATGCGATACACTGTTTATCGATTTCCAAATCATACGAATTTGTAATAACAGATATATCAACACCCTGGGACGCGCAATCGGCCAGAACCGCCGCCTTGCAACGAGATGCCGCAGTTTTATATAAAGTTTCACCGCGTTGGTTGCTGATGGATGATGTGTCCGCAGTTGTTGTTCCAAACAAAGACGTCAGGTCAAAGCCAGTACTGTTGATACTGAAATCCAACAGACCAGACAAATCAAATCCCATACCCGTATCGGACACGGTGGACGCCGAACCAGACTTTACATCAACAATCAGATTTTTGATTCGATCCAAATCGTTTTTCAACTGGGTATTATCCTGGGTTGATTGCATTTGGATTTCAGCCTCGGTCTGGGTGAACAGGGTTTCAATTTCGTCCGCCGACAAACCAATATATTGAATTTGCTGGGCGACGTCCTGTAATGCTTCGGTTGCTGCCTTTAACGCCTCTTCTGTTTTGGCATAATTCTTGATATTTTTAGAGCATGTGCAACGTCCCTGGTTGTCGTCCAGAACATTACAGAAATTATCCATACAAGATGTATATTGAGCCTTGCAAAAATCGGTAATCTGTGCCAATTCGTCCATAGTTTGGGTTGTGGTGGCAGCATCCGTTGTTGTGGTTGTTGTAACCGACGAAATTGTCGGGATGCGTGCACGAACCGCACTGGCGCGCGAACTGACGCGACCGGTGTACAATGGTGTATTTACCGTATCCGTTTGAACAATTGATGCACGAGCAGCCGTTGTTGGTTGATTCGTCTGCATGGCACGACGCGTTGTGGCAATTTGCTGAGTACCGTTTGTAGCACTGCGCGCAGCACGTGTTGAAACACGGGACACAGTCCCACGGGATGCCGTATTTGTGGCAGTACGTGCCGAAACCGTATTGGATGTCGTACGATTTGTTGCCGTCACACGTCCCGCATTAGCACGCGCAGAAACGTTTGACGTCGTCGCAGGCACAGCACGTGAAATATTTCGATTAGCCGTACGCGACCCAGCCGACGATGGCGCAACAACAGGCGCAGCAACGGCAGTTGTCTCTGTTTCTTCGACCGGCATTTCTTCGTCGGTGTATTCAATCACCTCGTCATAATAAACGGGCGCAACCTCAGCAAATGCGGGCAACACCAACAGTCCACTAAGCACGGCGACAAATCTTTTCATGATAAATCCCTTCCTTTTATTATGTTTCATTTTATCATATCGCCAAATTTAATACAAACAAAAAAATCAACCCGTACAAGATTTTTTCATTTGATTCCAGAAACTTGTTTCTGCCAACGCCATGCGGATGCCAATGTTTCACCCAGAGGCACAGTCGCATGCCAATTCAATACCCGCGCCGCCAAATCTGCGTTCGCCCAAATTGCCGGAACATCGCCCGCACGACGCGCCGCGATTTTATAAGGCACATCAACCCCGGTTGCCGTGCGAAACGCATTTACCAATTCCATAACCGACGCGCCACGCCCCGTCCCCAGATTAAACGTACCAACACCGTCCGCACCATTCAACATATGACGCAGTGCCGCAACGTGCGCACGCGCCAAATCGTTTATATCAATATAATCGCGCACACAGAAACCGTCGGGTGTATCATAGTCATCGCCAAAAATGTTCAAACATTCACGAATACCCGCCGCAGTCTGGGTAATGTACGGCATAAGATTATTTGGGACACCGTTGGGCAGTTCGCCGATTTCCGCGGACGGGTGCGCACCAATTGGATTGAAATAGCGCAACAATGTTGCACGCAGTTGCGGATATGCGCGCACAGCGTCGCGAATTATGTTTTCACCCATAACCTTGGTCGCACCATAGGGGGACGTGGCGGGCTGCAGGGGCGTTTCTTCGGTCACGGGCAATGTGTCTGGCACGCCATAGACCGTCGCAGACGACGAAAACACAATATTTGGCACGTCAAATTCACGCATCAAATCCAGAACATTTATCAGCCCACCCAGATTATTACGATAATACAGCAATGGTTTTTCAACGGATTCACCGACCGCCTTGTACGCGGCAAAATGAATCACCCCCACCGCATCGCGATGCGCCGCGAACGCAGCGCGCAGCGCCGCAATGTCTGCACAGTCAACATTTATAAATTCAGGTCGTGTGCCAGTTATGCGCGCAACACCATCCAATGATGCCGTCGTCGAATTAGACAAGTTATCAAAAACAACCACTTCAAAGCCCGCCTCTATCAAGGCAACACACGTATGCGAACCAATATAGCCCGCACCACCAGTCACAATTATTTTTTGAGACATAAAAAAACTCCTTTGAATTTAATTATAACCCAATCAGGAAAAGACACAAAGGTAAATATTCCTAATTCATTAAAAAATATAATGAATTTATTTTTAGGGTATGTTATGCTTAACGTATAATCGTCAAATAAAAAGAGGAATCAAGGTTGTCGATATTGAAAAAAGTTTCAATGTGGATTCTGGCTTTGCCGTTGATGGGGTGTACGACCGTACCCACCACGACAAACGATGCGCGATTAGACGGCTATATTCCCAAGGTCAACGCAACGGACTTTGATTACAACCCATACGACACACCCATTGCACAATGTTATGCAGACGAATTGGCGGTGCGCGAAGATGCGTCGGGCGCGACACTTATCGAAGACGGGCTGTCCGCGTTTGTAATCCGGTCCGCATTTGCACGAATGGCAACAAAAACAATTGATTTACAGACGTATATTTATAGTAATGACTTTACATCCAAAATTCTGATTGCCGAACTGAAAAGTGCCGCCGACCGCGGGGTCAAAGTGCGAATTTTACTGGATGACTATGGGACCAAATCCGATATTGTGGATGTTATGCTGTTAAACCAGCACCCGAATATCGAGATCAAGGTATTTAATACCGTCAGCAATCGCTCAAAACTGTTATATTATCCTCAATTTTTAAGGGACTTTAATCGCCTGAATTCACGCATGCACAATAAACTGTTTATCGTGGACAATATTGCATATATCTCAGGCGGGCGAAATGTGGGCAGCAATTATTTCTATCCGGAAACGGCGTCGAACTTTTCAGACACCGACGTTCTATTTATTGGTGATATGACACATTTCGCAACAAACAGTTTTAACGAATACTGGAATCACCACCTGTCTATACCGGCGTCTGTATTCCCCAAGGCAAAATCTAAAAAAGCATTAAGAAAACTTGAAAAATCATTTGCAGAAATTGGCGCGCGCGCATCCGAAGATGTACGAAAATATAATACTATTATTAATATGGCCATGCGCGAATATAAGCAAAAGCGTTTTGATTTCAGTTGGGGACGCGGTAAATTCTTGGCCGACCCGCCGGAAAAAGTCGAAATGACAATGGAAGAAAAAGAAGCATATCGTGGAGATATCGTTCGTGCGCTGCAACGTCTGTGGGACGAAACAACAGATTCGGTCTATATGTCGGCGGCGTACTTTGTGCCGGGGCAAGGCGGCCTTGAACACATGCTGCGCCAAGAAAACGCTGGCGTACATATGACAATTGTAACAAATTCCCTGGCGTCCACCAACGCACCAACCGTTTATGCAAAATGGGAAAAATACAGAAAGCAACTGATTGAATCGGGGGCCGAGGTGTATGAATTTATGGTATCAGCGGAAAATCTGCGGGGCAAAGAACACGACCGCGAACGCAAACAATCCAGTTTTTCGGTTCTGCACAGCAAAACAATGGTATTCGACGACGATATTTCTTGGATTGGCAGTTTTAATTTGGACCCACGCAGCGCGTACTATAATACCGAAAATGTTGCCATTTTCGAAAGTCGCGATTTTGCAAACAAACTGCGCGAGATGATAATCCAAGACACACAGACCGCATGGCGGGTATCACTGGATAACAACGGAAACCCCATATGGACCGGCAGCCGCCCAGGCGACAACGCCCCACAGGTGCATAAACACGCCCCAGACACAGGCGTATTGCGCAGAATTTGGAAAAATATATGTAATCTTGTCCCCGAAAAGTTCGTATAAGGCGATAAAAAATCTTTAATGATGTGATGCGATGTGCAACAACAAACTGATAACGAATAATACCGTTATAACACCAACAACAATTTTCTGGGCGCGGTGCGATTTGTTCCCACCACAATGTTCACATGCGCAACGGCAATCACGCAATACCAGATACCACGACAAAGCCAACATGGCGCCCGAAAATATAAACAACCACGGTTCCAGCCAATGTGGCAAAATATGAAAATGCGCTGCATCTGGTGCAATCAACCCAACAACAGCCAACAACATCGGCAACCCACAACAAAAAATATGTGGTAATATCGTTGCAACAATACCAATTTTAACCGCTTTGTTTTTCATATGTATTCCCATTTGATATTGCCGTATTATATATTTTTTTGAACACATATCAACCAATAAAACATTGACAATTTTCCCATCCGTGCTATAAACCATACATGACAAAAAAACCAGATTTTTCTATACCGGAAAATTATGCTTATCAAGATGGTGCGCCGGTTTATTTATTCACAAACGAAAACATACACGGCACATTAAAAACCGCAGGCGATTTATCAGGCAAGAAAATTCTGACGGTTGGCGCATCGGGCGATCAAGTGTTCGAATCATACCTGATGGGCGCAGGCGACGTTCATACATTCGACATAAATTCAAATCAAAAAAATGTTATCGAATTAAAAAATCACATGATACGCGGCTTGTCATATGAAAATTTTATGGACTTCTTTTTTAGCGCAGGTAATTTCTTTAATCAAAATATACTGGCACCGATAAGCCCTTTTTTTTCGGACAACCTGCGAAATTTTCTGAAACAATGTTCACGCAAAGACGCATGTAAAAACTTTAAATATCGCGCAGCCTATACCCGCGAATACGATATAAATAAATTGCAATACATTTCAAATGAAAATAACTTTAATGCCGTTCGCGACAAACTGCCGGAACAAATACCGTTCAAGCATTGCGACATTTCAACAGCATACAAAGCAATGCAATATTGCGTACAACATTACGGTTCAAATTATTTGAACCAAAAAACAGATTTTACAAACATTCCGCCACTTTATGCGAATTTCACAGAAAAATATGATTTGATATTACTGTCTAATATTTTTAACTATTTATATCTTGATTCGATTTACACAGAAGAAAAATTCTTAAAAATGCACCGCAATGTTTTGGCGCCACTGGTTGCAAACAACACAACAGAAAACGGACGTGTATATTTTCATTATATCTGGGGTGAAAAAACATTGCCCTGGGTGAATTTTCTGCAATACTTTCAAACACAGCACGCATCGCCCTTTGAACTGGTTGCGCGGACTGTGGATGGCGCATTTCACGGACACAGGTACGATACAGTTTTATACGCCACCCACAGACAAAGGTAATCAAGGTGGCGCGTCGCACATGCTGTGGACTGGCGTCCCCAGCAGGGCTCGAACCTGCATCTAATTCTTAGGAGGAATTTGTTCTATCCTGTTGAACTATGGGGACGTTTTTCTGTGCTATTTTATTCACAACAAAATAATATTGCAAGTATGCATTTGCAACTGTATAATGCGTGATGATTAAATTAGTATTAAACAAGGTAGAGGTAGAAAAAAATGGCAACAATAACAAGAAGCGATTTTGCAAACAGACTGCGCGAACGTTTTGGTTTAACAACCGCAGATGCATACAAGATGATTGATATTGTATTTGATGAAATTCGCGACGCATTGGTCAATGGCGAAGAAGTTAAGTTCGCCGGATTCGGCAGTTTCAAAATTCTGGAAAAAAATGCACGCATGGGTCGTAATCCTAAGACAGGCGAAAGCGCGATTATTTCCGCACGTCGCGTGGCGACTTTCCGCCCCAGCAACGAATTCCGCGAACGCGTGGCAAATAAGAATTAATAAACAAAAAATCCCGCGATTGCGGGATTTTTTTAACGAAACATTAATCTGACAAAGTTTATCGGAATAATTAACAGCGACAAACAAAATACAATTAGCCATTGGTACGCATCCAACGGTGCCAGTTGCAATACCGCACCACCAAACGAAACGCACAGTACTGTACACGAGATAACGCCAAACGCCACCACCAAGAACATTGGATTGGTGCGTAAGCGACGGAATATATTAAACCCGTCAACGCGCACACAAAAACCATTTACAACCGCCATAATTACCAACAGTGCATATCGTGCAGACATATATGCATCAGGCGTATCAAAAATCGGACGCACAAATGGTGATGCCAACAGTCCAAACACACAAACAAACCCGACCGTCGTCCAAGCAATCTGGGACATAACCGCACGCGATAATAACGGGGCATTTTTACCCTGGGCCGGTTCCGACATATATTGCGGGCGCGCGGGTTCGCCGCCAAACGCCAATGAATTCAAACTGTCCATAACTATATTTACAATCAATATTTGAACAGCGGTAAATGCATCAAACCCAAACATCAATGGGAACAAGATACTTAAAATCACCAATGAAAAATTAATTGGCAATTGGAACTTTAAAAAATTAAGCACGTTATGAACAAATGTGCGCCCCAGCAAAATACATTTCGCAATCGATAAAAAGTTATTATCTGTGATGATAATGTCGCCCGATTCCTTGCACACATCGGTGCCATCGCCCATTGCAAAGCCAACGTCCGCACGCCTTAACGCGGGGGCATCATTGGTGCCGTCGCCACACATGCCAATGCATAAATTCAGACTTTGTGCCAATTTTACAATGCGCAATTTTGTATCGGGTGTTGCGCGGGCAATTACCTTGATTTTTGATAATATTTGTTTGACCGCGTTGTCTGATAATTGTTCCAAATCCGTTGCCGTGATTGCAATATCATCCGCCCCAGATATAATTCCACAATCGACACCAATCGCACGCGCCGTATCCAGAATGTCGCCCGTTATCATCATAACCTGGATTCCTGATTTACGCATAGTTGCAACAACATCCGACACTCCGGCGCGTACCTGGTCGCGCATTGCAACAATGGAAATCAAAACCAAATCATCCGGCAATTTTTCATCCGTTGCCCAGGATGTGCTGTATGCGGTCGCAACCAGACGCATTGCACGCGACGCGTTTTGTTTGATTAAATCCGCCAGCGCGGAATGGTCAATTGGTTGGACGCCGCCCGATTCATCCAGATAATATTTTGCGTGGGATAAAACAACCTCGGGCGCGCCAAGATAATACGATGCGTCCCCTGTCTTGACCGCGGCAAATTTGTTTGCACTGTTAAAAACGATGCGTTCTTCTATGATTGATTCAGACTGGATGTGCTTTATCCGTTCCGCGGCATTTCGAACCGCGCCAAACAGTGCACGCGCCGTTAAATTACCACCGACAATCGTTCCATCCGCCCCATATGTTGCCCCAGATGTTAACGCAACATTTTTCAAAAATGCGTCCGCAATCGCGCCACCCAACGCGCCATCAAATCCAATATCTGTACCGGCGCCGGTAAAGTTATGTACAGGTTCAATAATACCACGCGTTAGGGTGCCGGTTTTATCTGTGCACAAAATTTGAATATTGCCAGATTCTGGTATCTTGTGCGGATTTTTCGCCAAGATATTATTCTTTATCATTGTGGAAACATTTTGCCCCGTGATAATCCCAATGATAAACGGCAGGCCCTCGGGTACGGCGGCAACAAAGATGGTTAGCGCAACCGTCAATGCGCTGAAAATCATATACAACAACGATGCGTCCGTGGACAGACCGCCGGTATGAATATTCACAAACAATAATACCAAAAATATTATGGTGGCGCAGATGGAACCAATCTTGCTGATGATTGCCGCCAAATTATCCAATTGGATTTGCAATGTGGTTTTTACCGTGTCAATAGAATGCAGGGCCGTCATTATTTTTGCATTCTCGGTTTGTGCCCCAACGCGCGCAACACGCATTTTACATTCACCACTTAATACCGTTGTACCAGAAAAAACACTATGCGCGTCAATGTATGTGTCGCCTGAAATTTTAGCACCACGGTCATATACAAAATCAGACGAGACTGGTGTTTTTTCACACTCGTCACTTTCACCGTTCAAGATTGCATTATTAACAGCAATCGCGCCTTTGACAACATAGCCGTCTGCACAAATCATTTCACCAGCACGCAGGATTACGATATCGTCCACCACAACTTCGGTCGCGGGGATATGAACGGGCACACCGTCGCGAATAACATCAGCATACAGCATTGATGATTTAATACGCAATTCTTCGGCGCTGCGCTGACCCTTTAATTTACTGGCAACCGTGGTAAGGGCAACAACCAACAAAACGATGCCGATGCCAAGTGCCTCGTACACGCTGCCATATCCGAACGCGGACAGCGCAATAAACATACACATCATAACCAACAAGATTATGTTCAGTTTATCCTGGAACACTTCGATAAAAAATTGCCATGCCGATTTTAATTTTGGACGCGGCATTTCGTTTGCGCCATATTTTGCGCGATTTACAGCAACCTGAGATGCGGTCAATCCATTCAAATTCATTTGCACTTTCCCCATATAAATCGTGTCAGAATTGTACATAAAAGACGCAAATTTATTCAACAAAAAAATCCCGACGAACGTCGGGATTTTTATAGATAATTCAAACGAATTATTCTGCGTCGGTTGTTTCAGCCGCTGCTTCTTCTGCTGCAACTTCTGCAACTGGTGCTTCTTCGACAACTTCTTCTTCGACCTTTTTGGTGCCGAATGTCAAAGATTTACCCGCAACCAATGCATCGATTTCGTCCTGGGACTGGGCCACATAAATTTTAACAGGAACGATAACATCTGGATGCAAAGCGATGCTTGTATCGAATGCGCCAACAGATTTGATTGGTGCTCCCAACATAACCTGGGCAGATTCAACAGATACATTTGCAACTTCTTTCAACATGCGTGCGATATCGCGTGTTGATACAGAACCATACAATTGACCCGTATCACCAGCCTGGCGAATCATGTGCAATTTTGCGTTCTTGACCGCGTCAACGTTTGCTTCGGCGTTCTTTTTCGCCGCTTCTTGACGTGCCGTCAATTCAGCCTTTTTCGCCTCAAACAAAGCAACGTTTTCACGTGTGAAACGCATAGCCTTGCCGTTTGGCAACAGATAGTTGCGTGCATAACCTGTTTTAACTTCGACTGTGTCGCCGATGTTACCCAACTTGGTAATTTTTTCTGTCAAAATAACTTTCATTTTATCTGTCCTTATATTCTATAAGTTAGGGATTAACCCAAATTGTTGCGAACGAATGGCATCAAGCCCAAATGACGTGCACGTTTGATGGCGGTTGCCAATGCGCGCTGGTCCTTTTGGGAAACACCGCTGATGCGGGATGGCACAATTTTACCACGTTCTGTGATATAGTGCGACAATGTCTTGATGTCTTTGTAATCGATAACCTTGCCCTTTAATGGGTTTGATTTTTTACGATAAATTGCTGCACGAACTGCCATTATTCTGCCTCCTCGGTATTCTTTTTCATCATGATAGAAGGTGTTGTCGCCAATTCGTCAACACGAACGTTCAAGAAACGGATAACGTCTTCGTCAATGCGAGAACGACGTTCCAATTCTGTAATTTGCGCACCAGGCAATTCAATGTTCAACATAACATAGTGTGCCTTGCGATTTTTACGAATGATGTATGCCAAATTTTTCAAGCCCCAGAATTCTGTAGACTTAACATCACCACCCAGTTCTTTGATGATTTCTGTGAATTTAGCCGCTTTTTCTTTAACCTGCGGTTCGGTCAGGTCCTGGCGAAAAACCAGAACGCTTTCATAGTAAGCCATTTTATTTCCTTTGGTCTTAAGTCAGCCGACGACCCCATGCCGTCAGCAGGAACGTGCCTTATTATGGCAATTTATAAACAAAAATCAAGTGTTTTTTATTTGCCAAATTTGCCGCTGCGCGGAAAACCAACCGGAACGGTGCGACCCTGGGATGCGCGTTTGCCACGCCATGGCGTCCAATCGTCCAATTTTGTCGTGCCACGACCCGTCGTCCAGCCAAAGCCATTTGCCGCATCAAAGAACATAATGTCCAGAACATAAGTGCGTTCTGCATTATATTTTTGCAGAATTACACCCTTGCCACGGGACATTTGCGGAATTTCATCCGTCGCAAATATCAACAGTTTATCGTTCGAACCAGACATAGCCACACTGTCCCCCGACACGCGAACACACATGTGTGCAGGATTTTTCGGTTCCGTGTTCATAACCTGTTTGCCGTTCTTGGTTTGCGCAACACAGGCATCGCCAGATATAACAAACCCGTTTCCATGGCGCGATACCAACAAATATTTTGCGTTCACATCCAAGACAAACGCAGCCACAATATCTTCGTCGGCCGCAATATCAGCCATCATTCTAACTGATTCACCAAAACCACGCGCAGACGGCAATTCGTTCGCGGACAACGTGAACATTTTGCCCGATGATCCAAACAAATTGATTTTATCAATCGACATCGCATGGAACGCGGTTTGCAGTTCGTCGCCCTCTTTGAATTTCAAATCCAACGAATTCAGGTCCAGATGTCCCTTGGCCGCGCGAATCCAACCCATTGTGGACAAGATGATTGTCAGCGGTTCTTTTTCTATAAACTCGTCCGCGTTGACAACAATTTCTTCGGTTTGTTCCGCCCATGTAGTGCGACGACGACCCAATTTCGTTTTTTTATCATAGGTCTTTTTAACATCGTTGAACCACGCCTTTAACTGTTCATTTTGGGCATCATCACTTGCCAATAATGCCTGCAACTGTTCCTGTTCTGCGCGTAGGGCGGCGTCTTCGCGTTTAATCTCCATTTCCTCTAATTTACGCAAAGAACGCAAGCGGGTGTTCAAAATTGCCTCGACCTGGATATCGGTCAGGTTAAATTCTGCGATTAACACAGCCTTGGCATCATCTTCGTTGCGGATGATTTCAATAACGCGGTCCAGGTTCAGGTACACAACCAGCAAACCGCCCAAAATTTCCAAACGGCGTGCGATATTATTCAGACGCCATTTCGTGCGACGCTGTAAAACCAGTTTCTGGTGCGCGATAAATTCACGCAAGACATCGCCAATCGGCATAACACGTGGCGCACCATGTGAATCAATCACGTTAAAGTTCATGTTGAAACGATATTCAAGATCGGTCAGCGCAAACAGGTGCGCCATCATTTTATCCGCAGGAATATTACGAGTTTTCGGCGTTATAACAATACGGACATCCGTCGTAGATTCATCAACGATATCGTCAACCAATGGTAATTTCTTGGAATCAATTAAGGTCGCAATCTGTTCCACTAGTTTTGATTTTACAATGCCGTATGGGATTTCTGATATCACAACCTGCCAGCCGCCGCGTTCCAGATTTTCAATTTCCCAGTAGGCGCGAATACGAAACGCGCCACGACCAGCATCATAATTCTTTACAATTGTATCAAAACTGTCAATCAATACACCGCCGGTCGGGAAATCAGGCCCAACCATCTTCTTCATAATCTGGGCGGTGGTTGCGTCCGGTTTATCTACAACCAGGTTCAGGGCATCGCAAACCTCGGCCACATTGTGTGTCGGAATGTTCGTTGCCATACCAACCGCAATACCCATGCCACCATTTGCCAATAAATTCGGGAAAGCACCCGGCATCACAACAGGTTCCATCGTTGTGCCGTCAAAGTTCGGCATCATGTCAACGCTGTCTTCGTCCAGACCCTCCATAATCAACATGGCGGCATCTGTCATTTTAGATTCTGTGTATCGGTATGCCGCCTGGGGGTCGCCGTCGATATTACCAAAATTACCCTGGCCATCAATTAATGGATAGCGCACGGAAAAATCCTGGGCCAGACGAACCATGGCATCATAAACAGACGAATCCCCATGTGGATGGTAATGACCCAACACGTCCCCAACGACCGGTGCACATTTACGAAACGCGGCGTTTGGTGCCAATTTCTGGCGCAACATGGAATATAAAATTCGACGATGTACAGGCTTTAACCCATCGCGAACGTCCGGTAATGCACGCGATACAATCGTGCTGACCGCGTATGACAGATAGCGTTCAGACAACGCATCTGATAACTGTTGTGAATCAATATTTTCAATAATTTCTTTTCCCATAACACAGGGAATTTAGAACATTTCAAAAAAAATAACAACACAAAAATTCCCCCAGACGGGGGAAGAATATATTACAAGGTTTTTTGATTTAATTTTAATTCTAAAACCATTTTCTGACTTAACTGGAACGGGGTCGTCGGAACTGTTGTTTTCAAATCAGCAACAATTGGTCTGTACGCATCTATGTCAGAACGATTAAAATATTTATCGCGCGCCATACGAACCAATGTACTGCGTGGATATGTGGCAAGGATGCTGTCAGACAATTCAGTATTAGACAAGGTTGCAATTAATTGGTCTGACGACATAGATTCAATGCGCTTTAATTCGTTGGCGTATTCTGCACGCGCAATTTTACGGGTGTTGGCGGCAAAAACCTTGGACGTGTCATATGTCTTGAACAAATCGCCAATATTTTCACGATTATGCCCAACATAGATATGACGCCCCGTAGAATCAGCCACAAATTTACCCGCCTGGATTTGACCACGCCCCAGGTACATAATCGCGTGGAATTGGCTGCGACTGCCGCGATAGCGCGGGACGATTAAAATAGAACCTGAATCCAAACCGTCGGCACTAAAATTACGCGTGGCAAATTTTTTCATGTATTCACGACGGATGGAATCAGGCGTATCTGCCTGAACACCGCTGCGTTTCAGATACTTTTCCAACGCAACATTATACGCAGAATCCGTTTCAAACATCACGCCATCATGAATACAATCTGTAAATTCTGGGTTGTTATATTTTTTGTCCATGTGATATTTGAATCCGATGCAGGATGCGTGACCGCCAACAGGGATAATCGTTAACGTGTCCCCCATTTCGTCCAATGCACGATTAAGATGCGTATATTGTCCATACACACAATGCTGACCAACGGGGGCACCGGGCAATTCAGCACGCACCGCAGCGCGATAACCGCTGCGCCCCATTAACGGATGTAATTTTTCCTGGGCGTTCAACATATTAGCAACATATTTGTCCCGCAGGCTGTCCGCTTTGTTGTCCAGACACACTTCGTTGATACTGCGTTCCAACACCGCATTATATGGAATAGTATAATTATGAGATAACGCAGGACCATCGTTTGAATCGTGTTCGCTTTGGGCGGTTGTCAAACCAGAGCCAACAAAAACAACCGCGTATGTTAATAAATACGGTACCGTCCATTTCCACTTCATTTTACCACCTTTGCAATCAAACAGACAAAGGGAACCCCCATGTCAAATTGTTAATATTCGTTTTCTATTTTGATTGGTTCGTCACATACAAAAAAATTGCGACGTACATTCAGACAGATGGTAAGACCAACGCCCCGACTTGCCATAATATAATAAAAACCGGCAGCCCGCCCCGTTTCCAGGGAACCAAAGTTTGTATATACAATATATGTAAACATATACCGTTTGTCAAGTCTACTTTTGTTATTTTTAAAAAAAATCCCCCAGGACGGGGGATTTTGAACAAAGTCTAGATTTATTTTTTCCAGAACGCAAAACCACGACGAGACGATTTTTCTTCGCGCTGTTTGCGATCTTCGACCGCACGACGCCGTTCGGCACGGCGTTCCTGGACACGACGGGCAGATGCTTCGTCGCGCTGGACAACAGCGATTGTTGTCGCAGATAATTTACCATTGCGAACCTCTTCTTCGAATTCGACAATGTCGTTTTCATTCAAAAATCTGATACCTGCGGCCTTTAACGAGCTGGAATGAACAAATACATCATCTGTGTTGCCGTCTGCATTTGGTGTGTCAGGACTGATAAAGCCAAAACACTTTTTACCATTATACCATTTTACTTTTCCTTGACGCATAATCCTATCCTTTCCTTATGCTGTTATGGTTCTGCAAAACACGTTCCGAACCTGATA
>JAGBSK010000035.1 GCA_017631895.1 Alphaproteobacteria bacterium
ATTCAATAGAAAAATTGTATAATTTGAAAGAATATTTAATCGAGAGAGAATTTTTATGAAAAAACTGTCATTTTTTCTGCTGTGTGCGGTTCCTTTTTCTGCGTTTGCCACGACCAAAGATTGTATGACGCGCATGGACGTGCCGTATGGAAAATTAAATTTACCCCAGGTGATAGAGTTGGGTCTGTGTCGCAATCCGCAAACTGCGTCGGCGTATATGGCGTATGAATCTGCTCGTTTTTCAAAAAATGCGGGATACGCAGATTATTTACCGAGTGTTAGTGCGTCGGCGAATGCGTCTCTGCCATATAGAAACAGCGAATGGGGCGATTGGTCATACGGCGCGTCGTTGTCGGCTTCTTATTTAATATTTGATTTTGGAAAACGTTTTTCAGATGTCAAACAATCAATCTATGCGTGGCGCGCGGCGGGATTTGATTATGACGAAAGTGTTCAGAACTATGTATATGGCATAATCGGGTCTTACTATGCTTTGTTAAATGCAAATGCAGACGTTGAATCAGCTGAAATGTTGCGCAAGGTTGCACAGACCGCGCGCGATACCGCAAGTAAAAAATTCCAGGCCGGTTCCGTTGCCAAGGCCGATGTGTTAAAGGCAGATACAACATTGGCCAGTCGCGATTTGGATTTAGAACGCGCAAAAAACAATCGCGAAATTGCCAAGGGCACGCTGCTTAGCAAGTTATCGTTCCCGGCAAATCAGGAAATCGATATTGCCGACCTGCCATCAACAATTGGCACACCCCAGGAAACCAAGTCATTGGATGAATTGTTTGAACAGGCACAAAAAACGCGCCCCGATTTGTTGCGCGCGACCGCGAACAAAGACGCCGCATGGCACAGACGCAACAGCGTATTCTTAAGTAATCTGCCGTCTATTTCCGCATCGGGTTCTTTGTCGTGGAATGATACACCATCGGAAACATTTGGCGCGGGTTCGGATAAAATTAGTGGTAGCGTCGGCATCCGCGCATCTATGCCGTTGTTCGCAGGTTTTGCAAACCTGTACAACGCGCGGGCGGCGGCGGCAAACTATGATCGCGCTGTGGAACAGGAACGCCTGACCCAGGATAATGCGACGCTGGATATATTCACGGCGTACCACAATTACAAAACTGCCCAGACGGTATTAAAACAAACAGAAACGTTGTTAAAGTCTGCAACCGAATCGGAAAAGGTGACGGCCGGCATGTACAAGGTTGGACGCGCAACCATGCTGGATTGGCAAACCGCACAATCTGAATTATTAAGCGCGGAAAAACAAAACAATGCGGCAAAATATGATTTGTTCACAAAACGCGCGGCGGTCGCATTGGCGGTTGGCGAAATCAAGACAGAATTAGACAAGGGGACAGAAAATGAAGCAGAATAATAGCAAGACGCAACAAAAGAAATCTTTTATAGGACGCATGTTTGGTTGGATGTGGCGCAAGAAATGGTGGCTGTTAATAGTTGCGATTGTTGCGGTTGGCACATGGTGGATTTTTAGCGACAAAACTCAAAAGCCGGGTGAATTTATTACGCTGAATATTACACGCGGGGATTTACGCCAGGTGGTAACGGCAACCGGCGAAATTATGCCTGTAAATACTGTGAACGTTGGTTCCCAGGTGTCGGGCACAATTGACAACCTGTACGTTGATTTTAACACCAAGGTAAAAAAGGGCGATGTGTTGCTGACCATTGAACCGTCTGTATTACAGGCCACGGTTGACGAGTCCAAGGCATCACTGGACAGCGCGATTTCCCAACGAAACTTTGCAAAAAGCGAATATGAACGTAATAAGACCCTGTATGGCGAAGGGTTTATTTCACGCGCGGAAATGGAACAGTCTCAGACGCAGTATGAACAGTCTGAACAGTCTGTTAAACGCGCACAGTCCACATACGACCGCGCGGTAACGAACCTGGGCTATGCAACAATCGTGTCGCCGGTTGACGGCACAGTTATTTCGCGCAAGGTGGACGTAGGGCAGACGGTTGCGGCATCTTTCCAGACACCTGACCTGTTTGAAATCGCCGAAGATTTAACCAAAATGCAAATCGAAACCGCCGTGTCCGAGGCTGACATTGGCGTTATCAAAGACGGTCAACCCGTCACATTTACCGTTGACGCATACCCAACTGAAACGTTCGAAGGCGTCGTGCGTCAGATTCGCCTGTCGCCGACGACAACATCAAACGTTGTTGTTTATACCGTTGTAATTGATGTTGATAACACAGATTTGCGCCTGATGCCGGGAATGACCGCGTTTGTGACGATTGTTATTTCTGAACGTGAAAATGTGTGGCGTGCGGCAAACTCTGCATTTTTGGTGCGCAATTTTGGAAACTTTTTAGACCCTGAAATTGTTAACGGCGCGACGCCTGTATCACACCTGGCGATACTGCGCGATAGAGATGTGATAATGGTTCCATATACCAAGGGATTAACCACCGCAACTGAAACAGAAATTATTTCAGAAGAAATTCAAATGGGCGACAAGATCATTGTTGGGCGCATGGGAATGGCGTCATCAAACCCAAAACAAAGTATGAGCCCAATGCGTGGCCCAAGAATGATGTAATAAAAAAGCCCCACAACTGTGGGGATTTTTTATAACTTGTTTTCCGACCCCATAATATCACGGATTTCATCTGCGCATATTTGGGACATGGTTGTGGTGGCAGCCGATAAAAATTCACGCGGATTAAAGTTCTGGGGATTTTCCGCCAATGCGCGACGAGTCGCCGCAATAAAGCCAAGCCTTAAATCGCTGTCCACGTTAATTTTGCATATGTTCATATTTGTTGCGCGACGTAATTGCGAAACATCTATTCCACGTGCGCCCGATAATTTACCGCCAAATTTATTTATAATTGTTATCAATTTTTGCGGAATATTTGACGCACCATGCAATACCAATGGAAAATCTGGCAGACGCGATGTCACATCCGCCAAAATGTCAAAACGCAGTTCTTCGTCATCGCGTCTGCGCTTGTATGCGCCATGACTGGTGCCAATGGCAATCGCAAGTGAATCGATACCCGTCGCACGCACAAATTTTTCAACGTCGTCGGGATTGGTATAACTGGCTTTATCGCCGAACGTGATTTCATCTTCGATGCCGGACAGAATACCCAGTTCAGCCTCGACCGAGACATTGTGTTGGTGTGCAAATTCCACCACACGACGTGTGATTTCAACATTTTCATCAAATGGCAATTTGCTGGCATCTATCATGACAGATGAAAAGCCCAATTCAATTGCGCGGACGCATGATTCAAAACTGGTTCCGTGATCCAAATGCAATGCCATTTTTTCATCAGGCGATATGTTTGCCCCCATAATCATACCCATTAACATATCAGAGCCCATATATTTTAATGCGGATTCAGATACCGCCAATATCACCGGACTGTGTGTCATGCGCGCCGCATTCAAAACGGCGTTCAGGGTTTCCATATTATAAAAATTAAACGCAGGCACCGCATATTTGCGCGCAATCGCGTCTGCAAACATTTCACGGGTATTAACCAGCCCTAAATCTGTATATTTCATAAAAAATTCCTTTTGATTGGATTATAACACATTTGAGTAAGATGTAATCGTTTTTTTTAATGGGTTTTAATTGACAACGCAACCATTTGTGCCACAATTATCACGAATCGGGGGCCGGACAGAGATTACAGTTTTTACACAAAGGGTAAATAAATGAAAAAGACTTTGTTTGCATTGTTTGGTTTGATGGTATTAGCGGGCTGTTCGTCCTATGACTATTACAAGGGCGGCGTAAGATACACCCAGGACGGTGATGATTGTGTGTTCTATTCTGCGGAACGTGGTCGTCGCTATTCCGAAGATATTCGTTCATTAGATATGGACAAGAAAATCGTTTATCGCAATACAAAATGTCGTAATTTATACCTGCGTGATAATTTTGGCGCAGCACAGCGCACAGAACGCCAGGTGCTGACACCGGCCGCGAATAAACCCACAACATGTGGTTGCGAAAAAAAGTGTGGTAAGAAAAAATACGTTTTTGTGAAATAAATAAAAACCGCCATTTGGCGGTTTTTTTATTTTTTATATGTCTTTAAGAAACGGATGCCGAACAGATAATATTTTGTTTCGTTGCAATCACGATAAAAGACTTTGCGCAAAAACTTAATCATCAGAAATTTATAGGTTGTTATCTCTTTGTTATGTTGGCGCTCAATTACATGCCCAAGGTTGTTTTTTTCTATAAATTTTTTTACGTATAATTCCGCATAGTCATAATGTATTTTGCGTTCCGGGGTTTCCGGCCTGTTTAAGATAGAATTTTCATTAAATACATAATGATAATTTGCCCCGGGAACCGTAATTACACACGAAGCCTGCAACATAGCATTTGGTATAAACAACATATCTTCGAAAATGCGACCAACGGGAAATGTTAATTTGTTTTTTTCTAAAAATTCACGACGAAAAACATATCGCCAAATTGTACAATTATTTAACGCATTGGTTTGTATAAACTTTTCGGTTGGGGTATATAATGCGACACTTGATTTATATCGCACGTTATACAGATTTGAATTTTGCGATATTACATCGCCCGCTAAAATATCAGGAACGACGTCATGTATTGCGCCCATCATTTTTTCATAATAGTCAACATCCAGATAATCATCTGAATCCATAAAATGAACCCAATCGCCCGTTGCAAATTTTAGCCCCGTGTTGCGCGCTATGGATACGCCCGCATTTTTCTGGGTTATAATTTTAATTCGATTATCGGTTGATGCGTATTTTTGATAGACCGTACTTGATTTATCAGTCGACCCATCGTCCACAATTAATATTTCCAGATTACGATATGTTTGGCAGACCAGACTGCCTAAACATTGGTCCAGAAACTTTTCAACATTGTACACGGGTACAATGACCGAAATTTTATTCATGTTTTACCCCTTTGATTAATGCCACAAAAAAACCGTCATAAAAACGACGGTCGGGCATTTTCAAGGTCATAAAGCAGAATGACTCTGTGGGTTTTGGGACGTGCCCTGTTGTATAACCACAGATACCCGACCCAAGGGGTCAGGTGATGTTTTACGCGCACACATGCACGCACTGCTTCATGGGTCTTGAAAACCCCGAACCTTACATCCATAAAGTTCGGGGTTATTATGAATTATAAAATAAGAATTTTCAATCTGTTTTATTTACTGCAACATTTGTTTTGCGGATTCAAGCAAACCAATTGCCAAGTCAATGTCGTCGTTATTGTTTTCCGGTGCGGGCGCCGCAACAAAGTTTGGTGTGCCGTTATCGCCCATTAAAACTTCGTCCACGCTGGTTGGCAAATTACCATCGCGCAGTAATTTTTTTACACCGGCGATTGTCAGTCCATGTTTGTACAGCAAATCACGAATAACAATTAATTTTTCAACCGTTTCCGTACGATAATATCGACGACCACCCGCACCCGTTGTTGGACGAATGGCAACCGGGAATTGTTTTTCCCAATATCGCAGGGTATGTGCCGGCACGTCCAGACGTTTTGACACGTCGTTTATTGATGAAAAGTATTCATTCGTATTTTCCATGCCGGCACCCCGTGATTATTCCGATACAACTGTTTCTGTGGCAACTTCTTCGGTTGGCTCTTCTTCCGACGCGCCCTCAATTGAAATAGCCGATACAACGCGTTCGTTTTCAGCGGTGCGGAATAATGTCACACCCGCGGTTGAACGGCCCGCAATTCGTACGTCTGCGACCGGTGTACGGATGATTTTACCGCCGTCCGTCACCATGATGATATCATGGTCGTCTGCGACCGGGAACGAACCCGCAACGGCCGTGTTTTTACCGCCCAGTTTGATGTTTGTAAATCCGCCACCACCACGGTGTGTCAGGCGGTATTCATACGAACTGGTGCGTTTGCCGAACCCGTTTTCAGAAATTGTCAGAATGAATTCTTCCGCCGCCGCCATTTGCGCCATTTTTGCATCATCCAAAACAATTGTTGTTTCTTCTTCGTCGGCTGACGCTTCTTCTTCGATACCAGTCGCGGCACGACGGGCGGCACGCGATTGCTTGATATAAGCCGCACGGACCGCAGAATCAGATTCACCACGGTTCAGCATCGCCATGTCGATAATACGGTCATCCGCGCCCAATGTTATACCGCGAACACCGGTTGAATTACGTCCCGCAAACACGCGAATTTCCGGCACTGGGAATCGAATCGCACGACCGCGATATGTCGCCAAGAACACATCTTGGTCTTCGCGACATGGTAATACTGAAATTAGACTGTCGCCTTCGTCCAGTTTCATCGCAATTTTACCGTTTGCACGAATTGAATCAAAATCAGACATACGGTTGCGACGAACGGTACCCGACGCGGTTGCAAACATCAAGAATTGTTCTTGGTCTGTGGTGCGGGTGGCATCTTCTTCTGGTACCGGCAAGATTGCAGTAATCGTTTCGCCGTTTTCCAATGGCAACAGATTGACCAGTGGGCGTCCCTTGGCCGCGGCGGCAGCTTCGGGTAATTTATATGTTTTTAATTTATAGCACATACCGCGTGAACTAAAGAACAACAATGGTGTGTGCGTGTTTGCAACGAACACCTGGACCACATAGTCGTCGTCCTTGGTCGCCATGGCGTTGCGTCCCTTGCCACCGCGTTTCTGGGCGCGATATGTATCCAGCGCAACACGTTTGATATAGCCCGTATTAGATACGGTAATTACCATATCTTCGCGGGCAATCAAATCTTCGATATCAATGTCAATTTCTGCGTCGGAAATTTCTGTGCGACGTGGGGAAGCCCAATTGTCGCGAACCGCCGCCGTTTCATCGCGAATGATTTGGACGATTCTTTCATGGCTGCCCAAAATTTCAAGCAGGTCGCGAATCGTTGCACCAAGTGTCGTCAAATCGTTATGGATTTTATCGCGTTCCAAACCGGTCAGACGATGCAATTGCAATTCCAAGATTGCACGTGCCTGATCTTCGGACATGTGGAACATGCCGTCGCGATATTCTGTGTTTGGATCATCAATCAATTGAATATAAGATTCAATGTCTGATGCACGCCAGCCGCGCGACACCAATGCCACGCGCGCCTCTTCTGGGTTTGGACTGGATTTAATCAGTTCGATAACTTCGTCCAGATTGCCAACCGCAACGGACAGCCCCAACAATGTATGTGCACGATTGCGTGCCTTGTTCAAATCGAAAATCGTGCGACGGCGTATAACCTCGGCCCTGAAATCGATAAATGCATCCAGAACACCACGAACATTGAACAACATTGGGCGACCACGATTCAATGCCATCATGTTTACTGGGAAACTGGTCTGCATTTCTGTGTATTGGAACAAGTGATTCAAAACAACATCCGCAATTGCGTCGCGCTTTAATTCAATAACGATACGCAGACCTTCTTTGGATGATTCGTCGCGGATTTCAGAAATACCCTCGATACGTTTGTCTTTAATCAATTCGGCGATTTTGATAATCATTTGCGCCTTGTTGACCTGGTATGGGATTTCATCAACAATAATTGCCTGGTGGTCGCGAAAATCTTCGACGTGCGTTTTAGAACGGATGATAATTGAACCGCGCCCAGTTGTGTGCGCCTTGTACGCGCCGGCACGCCCCATAATCATCGCGCCCGTCGGAAAGTCTGGCCCCGGAATGATTGTGAACAATTCATCATCACTGATGGATTTGTTGTCCAATATCGCCAAAATACCGTTGCAGATTTCGCCCAGATTGTATGTCGGAACATTAGTTGCCATACCAACTGCAATACCAGAACCGCCATTCACCAGGAAATTTGGGAACTTGGCTGGCAAAACAACCGGTTCCGACAGCGAACCATCAAAGTTCGGCTGCCAATCAACCGTATCTTTGTCCATATCGTCCATTAATGACGCACCCAGTTTGGACAGACGAGCCTCGGTATAACGCATGGCCGCGGCCTTGTCCCCGTCGCGCGAACCAAAGTTACCCTGGCCCTGGACCAGCATTTCGCCCATGGAAAAGTCCTGCCCCATGCGGACCATAGCCTCGTAAATAGAACTGTCGCCGTGCGGATGGTATTTACCCATAACATCACCGACAATGCGCGCCGATTTTACCGTTGGTTTCGTCGCAGGTGCAACATCATTCATAACGTACAAAATTCTGCGGTGCACAGGCTTGCACCCGTCGCGAACATCCGGCAACGCACGGTCAACAATAACCGACATCGCATAGTCCAAAAAACTGGTCCGCATTTCGTGTTCCAGGGAAGATTGCGGAACACGGGTTTCAATTACTTCGTTAATGTTTTCTGACATACTTACCTTTCCTATGTTTATAACATACAAAACATAGCAGAATTTTGGGCTTTTCGTCAAGAAATAAAGCCCAAAAAACAGATTGACAAAACACGCATTCGTGATAACATAAATTGTATGGGAAAATTTAAAGATATTTTAACCGAAACACGCGATTGGGCACAGCAAATGCGGGATGCCGCCGGCAATAATTACATTGAACGTGCGCAATACACGTGCCAGGTGTGGAACTTGGACCAAATGATTAAAATCGGAAACGCAATTGAACACGCGTACAATTGGTTGCGCGACAAACAACGATAAGACAAAAATCACATGGATAAGATGTTTTTACCTTTTTATAAATTGTTTGTGGCGTTGTTTATATATTATCTGACGATGGACGCGTTGGCAAAATTTGGATTGATAAAATCTAAATAAAAAGGTTGCGTTTTTATAAAACGTATGATTAAATAGGGGCACAAACGGATTTTTCCGGGTGTACGAATGATGCTGCTCGGGTACACTTGGGACACAAAAACACACAAAAACTAAGGGTTTGAAGTCATGGCAACAAAACGTACATATCAACCATCGAAAACACGCCGTGTTCGCACACACGGGTTTCGTGCACGTATGGCAACCGCTGGGGGTCGCGATGTTTTGAATCGTCGTCGCGCGGCGGGTCGTAAAAGATTGGCTGCAACTGCGGCTAACTAAAATAAAAACCGCCGATTGGCGGTTTTTATTTACACAAAAAAATCCCGCCAGGTGGCGGGATTTTTTAATCCAATGTACGCAGGCTGATTTTATCTTCGTCCACGATAACCAATTTACCCATATTGATATTAAATCGACGTGCGGAATTAAACGCATCGCGCATGCCAAATAATTCTGGGCAATAAATTGGGAACACACCACGCGCCAGACACAACTGATTTGCGACAACCGATTCATTACATACCGCAATAACCGGAATATCTGGTTTGCGACACGAAATCTGGGTCGTGGCAATTGTATCGCGTGCAAACACAACAATGGCGGACGCCTTGTTCAAATACGCCATAGACGCAACAGAACGAGACCAATCGTTTTCTGGTATATTTTCAACACGCGACCAATCGTACGGATTCGCAATAGCGTCCGCATCTGCATACGCCAAAATATTATACATAGTTTCGATAACACCAACCGGATTGATACCAATTGTCGTTTCTTCGGACGTCATGGTCGAATCTGCACGCAAATATGCCGCATTCGCAACGTCTGTAATTTCGGCGCGGGTTGGGAATTCGCTGTTTACCATAGAACCCAACATCTGGGTCGCAACAATTACTGGCTTATTCATCTTGCGACATTCGCGAATAATATGGCGGGAAATTGCTGGAACCTCGGCATAGGGAACCTCTACAGCAAGGTCGCCACGCGCAATCATAATACCATCCGCCGCCGCCGCAATATCTGTGATGCGTTCAACCGCATTTGGACGTTCGATTTTCGCAATAATCTTAATCGGATGCGCGGTGCGTTGGGTGATGAAATCACGAACTTCGGCTATATCCTCGGGCTTTTGCACAAAAGATATTGCAACATAGTCCGGATTTTTTGTAATTGCGTATTCCAAATCCGCACGGTCTTTGGCCGTCAGTACAGATGTGTTAATTTCTGTGTCCGGCAAATTAAAGCCACGACGCGACCAGATTTCAGTTCCACGAACAACCGTCGCATCAACGCGTTCAGAAGAAGCAAATTCAACACGCATTTCAATTTTACCATCGTTTAGCAAAATACGGTCGCCAACATTCAATGACCCCAAGACATCTGCATCAGGTAATTGCACACGCGACGCATTACCCGGCGTCGGGTCTGTGTCAAAAGTAAATTTCTGACCGATTTCTAATGGATATTTATCTTCGGTTTCAAAGTTGCCAATACGGTGTTTTGGCCCCTGCAAGTCAATCATAACAGCAACAGGCATATTTAATTCATCAGAAATTTCACGAATCATATCAATTTTGCGCCCCTGGATGTCGCCTGTGTCATGACTGAAATTCAATCGGCACATATTAACACCAGATGAAATCATACGCGTTAATGTTTCACGATCTTCACACTTTGGCCCGATTGATGCAGTTATTTTTGTAAATTTATTCATAATAAACCCTTAATTTTGTTTTCTTGATTTTTGTGATTTATGATATATCATAAAAGCCATAAATAAACAAGGGGAAAACAGAAATGAAACAGGCAAATCACGGCGCAATTGACAATCAGCAATTGTTAAGCATTATTGAACGTATTGAAAAACTGAACGAAGATACCGCAGCAATCGCTGCCGATATCAAGGAAATTTATTCCGAGGCTAAATCTGCAGGTTTTGACCCAAAATATATTCGCCAGATGATACGCCTGCGCAAGTTGGATCCAGATGAACTGGACGAAGCAGACGAATTAACACAAATGTATCGCAACGCATTAGGTATATAATGAAAGGCTTTACAAAAACAGTCGAAGATTTTAACTGCGCCCATTGTGGCGCAGTTGTACATGGAAATGGATACACAAATCATTGTCCGGAATGTTTGTGGTCGCGACACGTTGATAATAACCCAGGCGACCGTGGCGCAACGTGCGGCGGAATGATGCGCCCCACCATGATTGAGGCAGACGGCGACAGATTTATAATTACACATGTATGCGAGATATGCGGAAAAACAAAACGTCAACGAACATCCGATAACGACAATATGGATGCGATAATAGAAATATCAAAAAATAATTCCTTTATATTTGGAAAATAAAAATCCCGCATGTGCGGGATTTTTATTTACGCCATTTTGGTTTCCAATGACGCGCACGTTCAATAAGGAAGAACAATGCAGGCGTCAAGGTGAACGTGAACACGAGACTTGCGAACATACCACCAATCATAACCGCACCCATGGCAACCTTCATACCGTCAATTGACCATAACTGGGGTACCATACCCGCCATAACCGCAATTGATGTCATCAAAATCATGTTTTTGCGTTCCATCAATTCTGTCCACAGGGCGGTGTGCATGTCTTCGCCACGATTTACACGATTAATTGTTGGTTCCAATACCAAAATGTTATTGTTAACCACCAAACCAACCAACATAACAAACGCCAACATCGCACCAATGTTCATGGTTGCCCCAGACAAGAACATCAGGATGAACACACCTGTGAAACTGGTCAAGATAGATGTAGCAATTGTGAATGGGTGTGCCAATGAATTCAAAATCGCAGCCAACAACATAAACGTCAGAATAGTCGCCAGCAAGAAAGCCTTGCCGATTTCGGCCGCCGCTTCGACCTGGTATTCGGACATACCACCAAATTCAGCATAGAAACCATATTCCCAGTCAATTTTATCCAGTTCAGATTGGATTTTACTTTGCACCGGTCCCATGGTTGATTTACCGATATTAATATCAATTTCAGTCAGACGATTTTTATTCTGACGACGAATGTCTGGTGTTGCGCGCGCCATTTTAATTTCACCCAGGGACGATAATGGAACCATACCCTTTTGCGAATTGACATAGACATTATCAAACAAAGACGCGTTTTTGAACGGACGGGCAAATTCCAAAACAATTGGATATTCTTCGCCGTTTTCTTTGTATTTATAATCGTCGTTGCCGTACAGCGCAGTACGCAATGTTGTACCAGCGTACGAGTTCTGAACACCCCAGAAATTCATCTGTTCCTGATTTGGGATGAACTGGGTTTCCATGGCGGGCAACTGTTGTGCGCGGACGGCCGATTGAACCTCGGGTATTTGATTGACGACGTCAATAATATGCGCTGCGTACGCTTCTCGTTTTGCGTCGTCTGGTCCAAACACGTTTAATACCAGGTCGGATGATACGCCGGCAGAATGAGCCTCGCCCGCGCGGATTTGGATTTCTGCATCCGCAATATCGGCAATCGATGGCAACATTTTCTGTGCCAGCATTTTATCCGATACATCACGTTCAGAAACATCAACCAATTCAACCTTGACGTTAATATTCTGCAAACCTTGGTCGCCGATTTTTACAGTTGTGGCGGCCACTTCGGGGAACTGTTTCAGGCGTTCTTCGATTTGCATCGCAATCGATTCAGAACGTTCATACGTCGCACCCATTGGCGCACGCGCCGTGATTGTAATTTCATTGGCATCCGTCGTTGGGGAAAATTCGTTTCCAACAAACTTCATCAACACGGTAGAGCCAATAAATATTGCCACAGCCATCCCAACAACGCGCCATGGGTGCGTAGACTGGAAATCAAACCAGCGACGCATCCAACCTGTGCTGGTTGGTTTGGGGTATGCAGTTTGTTTTTGTTTCGCAGATTTATTATTCTTGTCCGTCAGACGCAAGAACTTTGCAATCATCATTGGCGTTAATGTGAACGAGAACATCAAAGACAACAATGTCAAGTACACAACCGTCATACCAAACTGGACCATAAATTGACCCACAATACCGCCCATAAACGCCAAAGGCAAGAACACCACCACGTTCGTGCCAACACCCGCCAAAACAGACACGGCTACGTTTTTCGTACCATCTATTGCGGCGTCTTCTGGGGTTTTGCCGGCACGCATTTCTTGCAGGGCCGCTTCTATCAAAATAATTGCGTTCGATACCAATGTACCCAATGCCGATGAATATGCCAACAGCGTTAATGCGTTAATTGTAAAGTTGCTGTTGTCCATAAAGAAGAAGCCGGCAACCAAGGACGCAGGAATAACCACGCCCGCGATAACGGTCGAACGCCAGTTGCGCGTAAACGCCAACAACACTAAAACAGTCAACACAACACCCAAGATAATGCCGTTAATTGTACTGTCTGTTTCGTCGGACACGGCAATGGACGAGTCAGACGCAATCAGCATTTCTGCACCCGGGAAACGGCTTTGCAGGTCGGCCTGAAATTCCGGCATGTGTTCACGCAATTCGCCAGAAATATTTACCGCATTACCATCAGACGCCTTGACCACGGATGCAATAACAACAGGTTCGCCGTTATAACGCGCACCGTTTTCAATATCACGCGCGGCGTCCGAAATTTCGGCAATGTCTGATAATTTGAAATTGCCACCTTCGACCGTTGTCAGGCGCAGATTTGCAATTTCATCGACGGACGCAAATTCACCAATAAAACGTACGTTTGATGAATTAACAGATGTTTCTATTTTTCCACCCGGGACATTCAAATTATGCGACCCCAGAGCAGATACAACATCCATAACCGTGACCCCGTGCGCCGCCATAGAATCGGGATTTAATGCAATTCGAATGGCACGTTCACGGCCACCGAATACGGACACACTTGCCACACCATGCAAACCTGTAATCTTGGTCGATAAAACGTCATCAACATATTCTTCGACCGCGCGCGCGTCCGCACCACGAATAACAATGTCAACCACAGACTGTTGCAAGGGGTTTAATTTTTCAACAACCGGATTTTCCATATCGGATGGGAATTCGGAAATCAGCGAATCCAGTTTTGTTTTAACCTCGTTCGCTTTGTCATTAACATTTACGCCCAGATTAAATTCCGCCATTACCATGGCACTGTTTTCATAGACATACGACGTAATTTTCTTTAATTCGGAAACCTCACTCATCGCGTCTTCTGCGCGTTTTACAACCTGGGATTCTAATTCAGATGGCGCGGCACCTGGATAGATAAATGTTGCCGTCACCATTGGAAAATCCAACGCAGGTGTACGTTCTACATTCATATTTGGAAATGAGACCAAGCCCAATACAACCCATACCAAAACAAACATTAATGTGGTAATTGGTCTGCGAACAAAAAACTTTAACATAATCTATACCCCCTGCCCTGATTATTTTTTAATTTGCACTTTATCGCCGGCACGAACCGATGACAGAATTACAACATCGCCATTATTCAAACCTGATTTAATGTATGCGGTTTCTGAATCCTGGCGCGCGATTTCAATATTGCGCGCGACTGCCACGCCATTTTCGGCAACATAAACCGTACCATCTGTAACTGCATACAGCGGCACAAAATGTCCGTCCGCGTTAAATTCCGCCATTTGCAAACCATCCGCCACACCAGACGTGCGAACAACATACATTCCCGTATCATAGTCAATATTTGATGACACAGATACGATTTTACCATCGCCAACTTTTTGACCCGCACGCAACTTTTTTGCGCGAGCACCCGATACATACGCACGATTATTTTTTACCGCCAGCGGTTCGTACAATGTCCCGGTTGTGTTTGACATTTCAATTGCCATTACCGGCAACCCAGTATCCGCCGCAACACGCGATGCATTAAACACAAAACGCGAATTTTCAGACGCAACCGCCGCAAAGCGGAATATTACCCAGCCCGCCAATAGCGCAACCAGTGCAATATATGCGATTTTTTTGAATTTCTTGGCCGCTAATGTTCTTTGTATTTTTTCCATTTTATTCACCTAACTTTTTTACCGTTTCCGCAGACATTAAAATATTGTACTTCATTTGCAACACAGACACATCCAACGAATACAATCCCGCCGAAACGTCCGCCAATTCAACCGCAGATGTCTGGCCCGACGCAAAACGATTCTGGGACAGCTCATACGTCTTTTGCGCCAAATCACGCGCGTTTTCCAGGGACGCCAGATTATCACGCAACATATCGTACTGATTGATTGCGGTGTTATACTGTTCCGTTGTGATTTTCTTGGCCTGGGCCAGGTCTTGGCGTGCCGCTTCGGCATTCATGGCTTCGACCGTAGCATTGGCACGATTTAGACCACCATTGAAAATCGGCATTTGTAATGCAAGCCCCCAATATGCAGACTGCCCCCCCTTTTCATCAAACATATGCCCGACATCGCCCGACATTGATGAATATGTATAGGACGCAGTTGCCGCCAATGTTGGATAATTATTTGCACGCTTGGAACGCGCCAGGCGTTCATACATGTTTGCCTGTTCGTCCAAGATTTCCCATTGTGGCGTTGACTTTAATTCAGGTGCATTTAATGCAGAAAACGCCGCCGGAAAATTATCTGTTAAAACCAGTTCTTCATCAACATCAATACCCGCCATGATTTTCAACATGCGATGCGCGGTATCACGATTAAACTTTACATTAGCCAGATTTACTTGTTTTGTAATAATATCGGATTCAATCTTTAACAGATTGCTGCGATTTGCACGACCGGCAGATGTTAATTTATTTTTTGCCGTTTTCGCATTCTTCAAATCTTTTTCCGCCAGGGCAACCATTTCATCGGTCATTTTAGCCGTCCAATACAGGTCGGTTGCGGCATAGCGAACCTCGCGCGCGGTCAATTCACGCGAAGACTGGGCCATTTTAATCGCAGACTTTACAGATTTTACCGCGTTGCCAATTTTGCCAAACGTATAAATCGGTTGGGTCAGGGTCAAGCCCGCCTGAAAAATATTATCTGGAATTTCAATATAGACAGATTGGTCCTTTAATGATTCTGAAATCAATCCCCCCAACGCAGGTGGCAATTCAATCCCCATTGATTTTGATGGGTTTTCAATATTTACAAGATTCATGTATGACGCGCTGCCTTCGATTGAAAACCAACGGTTGGCGTTGGCCGCATCCAGGGATGCTTCGGCCTTGTTAACGTTTGCTTGGGCCTTTTTCAGGTCATGTGATTCACGTTCAATTTTTGAAACCGCATCTTTTAACGACAGATCCAAAGAATACGCCGGCGAAAAACAAACACCGGCGCACAAACACGCAACCATAGATATGGTCTTAATTTTGTTCATTATTCAACTCCACCTTTTTAATAATGTCGCGCATAGTACGCAATGCGTCGGTCAGGTGTGCCTCATCCTCGCGCGAGAGGGATGAAAAAACACGCTCAATCCCCGTACGAAACATATCCATCGCACTGCGTGCCAATTCTGCACCCGCCGGTGACACACAATACCAAGTATTGCGACGATCTTCTTCGTCAATTGTGCGAATAACCAGACCGTCTGCTTCTAATTTACGAAATGCGGCACACAAATTCGGCGCAGACACATGTTCGCGACGTGCAATGTCTTTCAACCGCGCACGACCGCCATTGTGCAAACGCACCAAGATTGACATCATTTGACGTGGATAACCCGTCGTATCAACACGTTCAAGACGAAGTTTGTCTGCGATTTTATCCAACGTCCAGATATTTTCTTCCATTAAACGAACAAATTCCTTGCGCGCCATTTTTATCCCCTGTATAATAGGTTTGATTTAGAAATTGTTATAAAACTGAATTATTATACATTTTAACAAACTCTTTTGCAAGTGTTTTGTTCAAAAAAAATCTGCGAAAATATTTTGTTTGACCGACGCAACGTTTGTGTGCAACATTTGTCGTGCGAAAATGGTTTTAGGTCTGAATTTTTTAACACCGCACGCGGGCGCGAAATCGCATCGCTGAATATTGACGGGCAAAGACAGTATATAGAAGACCAAGACGCTTTCTTAATTCGCAACCGCATTAAAACACGCCAACAGATTGATTTTGAACTAAAACAAGACGCAATTCAAAATGAATTGGGTACCGTATTCTGCTGTAAATCAAAATAAAAACCGCCGAATGGCGGTTTGTTTTATTTTGTTATTTCATCGCAGATTAAATCTACGGCCCGATTTTCAATGTGCGCCTTGTGCGCCATTTTTTCCAGACGCGACGGGTTATCAAATAATTCCGTCAGGGTTGATGACAACCAACGTGGGGTGAATTTAGACTGTTCTATTGCGAACCCGCCGCCCGTTTTAGCAAAAGATGCCGCGTTTGCCGCCTGGTCCGGGTTGATATTTAACGGCACCAATATCGCGGGGCGACCAATTGTTTGTAATTCTATGACCGTGCTGGCCCCGCTGCGCCCTATTACCAAGTCCGCACCCGAAATTGCGCCCGCCATATCATGAATGAACGACAGAACATTTGCGCGAATTTTATTGTCGGCATAAAACTTTTGCAGACGTTCCACATTTTCTGGACGCGTTTGGTGGGTGATGAAAATCTTTTTATTTTTCATAGACGCAATTGCGGCGGGAACCACTTCGTCCAAAATTTGCGCCCCCAGCGAACCGCCCGTTATTAACAACCTTGATTCGCCCGGCAACGGCGCACCAGACACATTAATAAAATCACGACGTACCGGCAGACCTGTGTACACCACGCGTGTCTGCGCGTTTGGAATACCAGATACGGTCGGAAAACTTGTCATCAATGTTTCAACCCAGCGCATAGAAAACTTATTCGCACGACCAATTGCCGCGTTCTGTTCATGCAAGAACGTTGGAA
This sequence comes from Alphaproteobacteria bacterium, assembly GCA_017631895.1. GTDB lineage: Bacteria > Pseudomonadota > Alphaproteobacteria > Rs-D84 > Rs-D84 > Enterousia. Next base: position 17,662 of record JAGBSK010000035.1, read on the forward strand.
TATGCCATACATGCGCGGCAAACACCGCCGGCACAGACGCATACCCACCAAACGCAACAACGCGGTCCGGGCGAAATATCATAAAGCGCAATGTTAACGCAATTGAAGACACACCTATCTTGAACAATGCCCACATTTGTTTGATGCGACTTTTTGCGCCAACACCCGACGCCCAAACGTGCGCAAAGCGCGCACCCGCGGGCGCGCCACGGTGCACCATATCGCGCACACGCCCATCGCATGAAATTGTTATTTTATGACCACGTGCATGCAAACATTCCGCAACACTTAGTGCTGGATACACATGTCCGCCCGTGCCACCCGTTGCAATCCAAATTTTCATAATTTACACCCCTGTTCTTGGTTTTATTGTTTCCATTTATCTTCGCGCACAATCGCCAAAATCATACCGAACAACAGGCAGTATGCCAACAGCGAACTGCCCCCATACGATATAAACGGCAACGTCATACCCTTGGGCGCGAACAGATTTAATGTCGTCAACATGTTAAAGCAAATCTGGGTTCCAAACAGCGCCGCCGCCCCACCCGTCGCATATAACACAAACAAATCACGCGCGTTGGTCGCATTTGTTATTAAACGACGAAATACAAACAACAACAGTACCAGCAAACCACACGCCATTATCGCCCCCAAATCTTCGGCAATGGCGGCAAAAATAAAGTCCGTGTGCACGTCGGGCAGATACTGTTTTACAAATGCGTCGTCGCCCGACCCCAACAGTCCGCCATGACGTATTGAATCAACAGAATTGTCAACCTGGTACGTGTCGCCCGCGCCCGTAAAGTGCGCAATTAAACGACGTTGGACGTGTCCCAATGTAAAGAATGCAACCGTCAGCATCAATGCCCCAACACCCGCAAACACAGGTATTAAAATCAGCGGCAGTCCCGCCACAAAAACCATGGCACAAAACACCAACAGATATAACACCGCCGTACCAAAGTCCGGATGATTAAAGACAATAAAAACCGTCAATCCAAACAACGCCAGATAGTACACCCAACTGAGCCATGTGTCAAAACGCCAAGCTTCCTTGTTAAAGAAAATGTTTGAACCATATCGGTCCTTCATCCGTGCCAGAAAATATGCCGTCATTATGATAAAGCCCGGTTTCATAATATCAGCCGGCATGACATTGGCAAACCCAAACGACACAAATCGTGCAGAATTATTAATCATATGTGGCGCAATAACCGTCAAAGGCAACAACGCCAAACCGAACACTAAATCCGCGCCAGCCAACCACAGGACCTGTTTTTTTGTCAGAAAACTGGACGCGAATAACAGCACCAAACCCATACAATAAAACGGTATAGCCTTGACCAAATAAAAGTACCACGGCATCCCAATTCGTTCCGCCGCAACCGACCCCGCAGACACCACAAATATTGACGACAACGCAATCAGCAATAAAACACAACCCAACAGACGACGGTCTATTTCAAAATACCAACTGGTTAATTTACTGTCATCGTTTCGCGTCAGTTTGAACATATTTCCCCACCCCATGCATGCCCTATGCGAATTTTAACAACACCAGCGCAAGACCAGAAAACAATATCGACAGAATGAAAAAGCGTTCAACAATTTTTGTTTCCGTCCAACCAAGTTCTTCGAAATGGTGATGCAGGGGCGCACGCAGGAATACGCGACGACCCGTGCCCGTTATTTTACGGGTCGTCTTGAAATACATTGTCTGGATGAAAGACGACAACAAAATCAAAACCATCATACCGGCAGCAACCCCCATAATCAGTTCGGACTTTAACAGCATTGCAACCGTACCCATAAATCCGCCCAGCGCAAGGGAACCAACATCACCCATAAAGATAGAAGCAGGCTTGGCATTATACCACAAGAACCCAAGTACCGCACCAAATGCCGCCCCCAAAACACCATACAGGCCGTTCGCCATTGGCAGGAACATTACCGTATCCATAAAACCAATCCGCGTCGCGCCATACAACGCAACAACCAATACAACCAATACCGGCATATACAATTTTGCCAACATACCATCCAGGCCGTCTGTGATATTTGTTGCGTTCGCCCCACCGCAGATTACAAAGTATGCAAACACATAATACAACAACCCAAGCGGCAAAATAATCCCAGCCCCAATCGCCAAAGAATATTCTGGGATGTATGGTGGCATTGTCTTGTTAATCAAGTATGCAAGGATTAGGACAAATACACCCTCGACCAACAGGCGCGTCAGGGGCGACAGACCATTTGATGCCTTTTTAGATTGAGATGCAACCTTTTTATAATCATCAACAAATCCCAAACAACCAAACATTACCAATGCCGACAACGCAATCCAACCCGTTGGAGTAGAGAGCGGCATAAACAGTAATGCACCCACCAAAATCGCAACAATCACCAAGATACCACCCATTGTCGGGGTTCCCGCCTTTTGCCGATGGGATTCAGGTACATTTTCACTGATTGGTTGACCCTTTTTCTGAACATTTCGCATGGCACGAATAAAGGCGCGACCAAACAGCAGCATTATCATGAACGATATAAAGAAGCCGCCCGCAAATTGGGTCCAGCCACTTGCAAAAAATGAAAAACCTTGATTCAAAAAGTAGTCTGTCAGCATAAAAAATCCTTTCCTTATGCCTTCATTCTATCACAAAAGATTTTATAAACAAATGTTATTCTAAGAATTAAAATACGCCACCGACAACCGCGCTGGATCCAACCGATTTTGTACTTGGCGCGGGGTTGGGTGATTGACCGGGTTTGAAAACCTCTTGTATAATTGTACCATCGGGATCGGCACTTGCCGCGGCACCACTGCGACGATTAACACGCATAAACGTCATGCCATCCGGGACGGCAAATGGCTGATTTTTTTCGTTTGCCAACGCCACACGCATAAAGTCCGCAAAAACACGTGCCGCCATGTGGGAACCCGCGCCCTTGCCCAGCGGTTTTGGTGTATCAAACCCCAGATAGACACCCGCAATCAGATTTTTCGAAAATCCGATAAACCATACATCCTTGACATCATTAGACGTACCAGTTTTTCCCGCAATCGTGTACCCAGGCACGCGCGCCTGTTTTCCGGTGCCACGTTCAACCGCGCCCTGTAATATCGACACCATTTGATACAGACTTTGCGGGTCGGACAACGGTTCCGCGTCATCCGCCGATTCCGGGGGCAATAAATCATCAGACCATTCAACAATCGCTGTCTGGGTACCATCAATCAAGCGACCGTATCTGTCTTCGATATAGTCAACCAATTTAGGCTTAATCGCACGACCGCCGTTGATAAATGCCGAATACCCCAACACCAATTTTTCCAATGTCGTTTCGCCCGACCCCAACGCCATTGACAAGTTGATGTTTGGCATATCAGGCGGATAAACACCGAAACGCTGGGCCGCATCAATTGCGTTTTTAACACCAATCTGTTCCACCAAGCGCACCGTCGGAACATTACGCGACGTTTCCAACGACAGGCGCAACGGCACATCGCCCAAGAATTTCTTGTCATGGTTTTCAGGCTTCCACAACGTGTCGTTTTCACGCCACCCAACAATCGGTGCATCCAGAATCATTGTCTGGGGGGTGTAGCCGCGTTCCAACGCCGCAAGATACACAAATGGCTTTATCGTTGAACCAATCTGACGATATGCCTGGGTTGCACGATTAAAAGAACTTTCCCGAAAAGAACGACCACCCGTCATCGCGACAATGCGACCGGTGTGCGGATTCATTGCAATAATTGCACCCTGTAACTTTTCATCGCGACCAGTGTTGTATGCATCCAATTCTTTGTTCAATGCAGCCGCGGCAGCACGTTGCAATTCCGGCACAATCGTCGTTTTTATATACAAACCCTGGTTATACAGGGTTTCGCGCCCAATTGTCCCCAGTAATTGACGGCGGACATCTTCGGCAAAGTATTGGAAATCTTCTTCCATTTGGGCGGTAAAACCGCTGTTGATATTTAATTCTTCGGCGGCGGCGGCATCTGCCTGGGCCTGGGTGATAAAGCCTTCTTCTAGCATGCGGCGCAGAACATAGTTTCGACGTTCAACCGCACGGGTACGATTGTTTGGTGCCTTGGGCAGGGATGCAAGAAAAGCACATTCCGCCAAACTTAATTCAGATACAGGTTTATTAAAATACATCAATGCCGCCGACCCCACACCATAGGCACGCGCACCCAAGAATATCTGGTTCATGTACAGGGTTAAAATATGTTGTTTCGAAAAACTGCGTTCCAGACGCAGGGCAAGTATAGCCTCTTTTATCTTTCTGGAAATTGTGCGTTCGGACGTTAAAAAGAAATTTTTTGCAACCTGCTGGGTGATTGTCGATGCACCAGACAATGTCGTATCACGCCCCATCGCACGCAGGGCATTATTTGCCAACGCACGGGTTATACCCTGGATATCAATGCCGGGATGGGTCCAGAAATTTTGGTCTTCGGCCGCGATAAAGGCATTAACCAACATTGGTGGCATATCGGCATAGTCGATAAACACACGGCGTTCTTCGGCATATTCCTGTAATAAAGAACCGTCCGACGCATAAAGGCGCGTCGCAACCGGCGGGGCATACGTTGCCAATTTTTTATAATCCGGCAAATCATTACCATAAATCAAAATCAATGCAGCCAATGTCGCAATACCCGCGACAAACATCCAAAAGAAAATATTTAATAATATGCGCAAGAATTTCTTGAATTTCATAAATCGAATTTTAAGACAAAAACATCAAGTTTGCAAATATTTAGTTTTTAGTTTTTTTGGACTTGTGTTTTTGGTCATTTTTATACCCCAGGATTTCCATCTGCATTTGCAAAATTACGTTTTCTTTTTCTTGGATTTGTTTCAGCAACTCTTCGTTTTTTACCCTTATTTCATCCAATGCCCGGCGACTGATTACCAATTGGGACGACATGGATTTTGCGCGACGCTGGCCCAGCATAAATGTGACCAACGCGCCGCACATTGCGCCGGCTGATGCACTTAGTAAATCAAAAAGTGTTTCTATGAGTTTCACAGAAACACTTTAACATTATTAAATAAAATATTCATCAGGACTATTTTCGCAGACCGGTTTTCTTATCAATCCAAACCTGTTCGTCCGCGATTTCCATCATAGGCATATCAGATTTGCTGTCTGAATACGCGCGAACGACATGCGGAATAATCTTGTTTTCGCGCGCCCATTCGTCCATCGCCAACACTTTGTTTTTACCCCAGCACAAAAATTCATATTTCCATGGTTTTTTCTTGTCCATTTTGGAACAGAAAACCGCATCAAATTTCATGTCGCGCACCAATGCCGGCAACAGATAATCAGGACTTGCCGAAATCATCAAAACCTTGCGCCCTGCATCGCGTTCAGATTGAACCTTTTCCTTGGCCCAGCCAAAGCGTTCGCGCTTGTGCTGTTTAATAAATCCGGACGCATACTTTTTCACCAACGCAGGCGTCATAAAACGACGAATGTTTTCACGCCACCATACACCATCTGGGTTTAACCAACGTGCAATTCCGCAAATACCCATCAAAGGTAAATAAAACCAGGGACGAATACTGCGACGAAAACAATAGCGCGCAAACGCAACATTCGAATCCAACCCCGACAAAGTTCCATCAAAATCAAATAAAACTACATCCGTTTTTTTCAGCATAAAAACATATCCTTTGTTTTGTTGTTCGTGCAAATTATAACTATCTTTTAGATTTATGCAAGGTATTGTCGTTAAAACAATATTTTCCACTTGCGTGCGATTCGCCATTTGTTCTATGATTGGAACAGGAAGGAAAGGAATTATGCGTCATTTTACAATCAGTGTATTGTCGTTATTTGTTGTATTGCCAACGGTTGCGTCTGCACGTCTGCCGGTCGTGAACATCGCGTCCGCAGGGGTTTCTGCGCGCAGTGCGTTTGGCGAAGACGTGGCAACGGAAACTAAAAAACGCGTAGAACCAACGCGCAAAAAAACCGTTGTTGCACGCAGTGCGAAAAAATCGGCACCAGTCGATATGGGCGAACAACTGATTGCCACAAACGACGTTTTGGCGCCGCGTCGCCCAAGCAATGATTTGTGGGCAAAAAGCACAAATAATAATGTCGCGGACTTTGCGTTGCGCATGCCATCAGCGAATGAATTTTCTGTGATTCGTTCGGACAGTTTATTGCCAGAAGAAAGTCTGGATAAAAAGGTTGCGGTTGCAGCACCAGTTGCGGAAGTAAAAACAATCGCAAACCCAATGTCTGAAATCGATAATCAGATTGCACGATTGAATGAATTACAAAAACGCGCCGAAGAAAGCGTACGAAATGTATCGAATCGCGTTATCGCCGCACCAATCGCAGAAACCAAGGTTGCTGAACCTGTACGCATAGCAAAAACTGAACCAAAGGTCGAACAGAAAAATGTTTCTTTGCGTCGTTTGGTTGTGCCAATGGATGACGATGTAATTGTGCGCAGCGTTGAAAAGAACACTTCCCCACGAATCGTGGCGGTGCGTGATGATATGACGAAAATGAGCCCCGCTGAACTGCGTCAGGCATTCAGAAAAACGTTCCTGTCGGAAAACAAGCACCTGTCAACGTATGCGATTGACGACCGTTTTGATGTGGCCAGCGATATGTCATCTTCTATCGAGGGATTTACCGCCCAGCGTGATATTTCCGAAGGCGGAGGAATTCGACCACTTGAAATCAAAATCAAATTCCGCAACGAAGATTCCGCATTATCGCGTGAAAATTATAATTTGCTGACCGAATATGCGGGTATTGTTGTCAGCAAACCAACACGCGCAATTCAATTGGCAATACCAGAAAATATGACCAAGACCAAAGACGGTCGCAAATTGGCGGCGCGTCGTTTGGCAATTGTAGAACAGGTTTTAACCGATAATGGTGTATCACAGCAACGCATTGTTCCAGTACTGTCCAATCGGGACGAGGCCGGATTTGTATTGCGTATTATTTCCAGCGACCAATACGAAACGCTGACCAAGCAAAAGCGCGACATATTCGGTGATACGATTGGTAATAAAACGTACAAAAGTATGTCGTGGTAAAAATATTACACAAAATATTAGAGTTTCTGTTTCCGCCGGCGTGTCCATTGTGTGATACGCCGGTGTCAACACATGGTGAACTGTGTGCCGCATGTTGGACGGAAATAAATTGGATTGAAAATCCAAAATGCGTGAAATGCGGGTATCCTTTTCCGGCGGATCTAGATTTAGGCGGCACGCCACTGTGCCCAGTTTGTGCGTCTGACATGTGCGAACTGGATTGGATACGGTCTGCATGCGTATACGACGATGCGTCCCGTGGTGCCATGTTGCCGTTCAAGCACGGCGGACGAATTCAATACGCACGCTTTATGTCGCGCGCCATGATGTGGGCGTTGCGCGATGTGAAAATTGACGCAGATATAATTATGCCTGTTCCGTTGGCGACACGTCGCCTGTTCAAACGTGGGTATAATCAGGCAACCCTGTTGGCGCGTCCGATTGCGCGGGCAACCGGGATAAAAATAGACCACGATTCGGTTCGTCGTAAATATCGCGAAGATATGGGACACAAGAGTGCACGCGAACGCGCCGAAAATATTCGTGGTGTGTTTTCCGTTGTGCGACCAGACAGAATTCGCGGGAAAAAGATTTTATTGGTTGATGACGTTATGACAAGTGGCGCAACATTTTCAGAACTGCGCCGTGTGTTAATTCGTGCGGGCGCGGTGGCTGTCTATGGAATAACATTTTGTCGCGTGGTGCGCGCGATTTGAATATTAACTGTGATATACTTTTTCGACCTGGGAATTAAGCAGACCGCGCATTTCCTGGGCGACAATCTGGTGGGCGCACTGGCAAAATAATTCCAACACCACCTGTTGCGCGGGCGAATGAATTTTATCCTTGGTTGATATGACTGCGGTCGCCACTTCGTTTTCACCAACAGATACCACATATTCATATACGGTTTCAGCGGACGACGTTGATAGCATTGTGCGCGATAACACCAATAAACCTTCGTTGGATAGGGGCACAAAATATTCCTTGAAATCGCCATATGGGTCATTAAAAACAGAAACCCAACCCGCACGAATGGCGCACCGAATTAAATCTAGCAAATCTTGGTCCATAAAGCCGTTCATTGTTTTATTCCAACAGAACAACACTAGCACAATTGTTCTTTTTGTCAATATTTTTTGTTTCGTTGCTTTGTTTTTATATTTTTTCTAGAATTTATGCGTCCAAATATATGTCATATAAAAACCAAAGGATACATATATGAAATCAAAAATTTTATCGGGACTGATGCTGGCGACGTTGCCGTTTGTCGCAAGCGCGGCATTGCCGTTTGTCGGAACATATCAAACAATTGATGATGAAACCAATAAGCCAAAATCTATTGTTGCGCTGTATGAATATACCGACGGCGATGATAACCAATTGGGCGGACGCATTGTTGCGCTGTATGGCGCGGATGGCACAATTTCCGAAACGATTTCCAACCCGACACGCGTTGCAGACGCGGTCAAAGGTGCGCCAAAGATGGTTGGACTTGATATTATATGGGACATGGAATGGGACGCGGACGACAACAGATTTGAAGATGGAAAAATTATGGACCCAAAATCGGGCAAGATTTATTCCAGCCTTATGTGGCAGGACACGCCAAGTGTGCTGAACGTTCGCGGTAAAATCGGACCATTTGGACGCACACAGAGATGGAATGTAATAAGCGCGGGCGATTTACCCACCGAATTACAGAACATAGACACCAGCACATGGACGCCCGTTGTGCGCAAATAAAAATCCCCCGTTTGGGGGATTTTTATTTGTCGCTTTTGGCGGATTGCATCTTATCCCATTCCGTTTCAAGCCATGTGCGGATGGCAACCTTGCCAGTTTCATCATCAGTACCAATGGCATCTTGCATACATTGTTCACGTATCGCCGCTGAATCCGTGCTGGTACGAGAATCAAAGTCAGTACCTACCGTCGCACCCGTGCCATTCAAGATTTCATTCAGGGTCACAATGTTGCGACATGTGTTTGTTGTATAATCCTGGCTGTTTTTGCAATCCGGGCTGTCAGCCTTGTCGATAACAGCCTTGAACTGGGATGTAGATGGATTACAAATCATTTCTTCATAGCAAGACGGTACGTTTGCAACCTGAGAACAATATGTGCGGATGCGCGACGCCGTCCAAACGGTGCTGTTGCCCGGCCCATGGGAATCCAACTGGGCGTCATAACATTCGTACAGTTCGCTGATACATGCGTCAAAGTTCGTACCAGCCTGGACCGCGTCAGCCAATATCGTGTCGCGTTCTTCGGTCGCAAATTCCAGACGCTTTTGTTGCAGGGCCTGTTGCGCTGCCACCTTTTGATAGCCAATATTCTGGGCCGTTGTGCGCAACTGTTCGCCATAGGCATCACAATCCGCGTTCGCATCCAATGCATATTTCTGCATAATGCTGCGACGCGCGTCGGCAACTGGACCGCGCAAGTTTGAATATGGGTCGCCTGATGTTGATGTATAGCCAAAGCATGTCGCGGAATTCGATGCGGAATAACCGCTGTTTGCCTTAACAAAATTCAATTCATACGTACCAGAATTATTAACGGTGATATTGCTGTTGTAATTATATGGACACTGGGACGCGCCATTGGAACATTTTGTCCCAGATGGTGGGGTTCCGCAGGCCTCGTATATTCCGTTAAAACACGAATCCAATACGCGTGCACAAACGTTGTTGTGCGCGTATTCAAACAATTCATAGCCCCATGTTTCAGCCAGGCTGTCCTTTAATTCATCGGATGAATCCAATGCGCCACCGAATCCGCCCAGACCACTGACCACATTGGACAGTTCTTTGAACGCGTCGTCAACGCGTTTATTGTCTTCGTCCAGAATGGTTATTGTATTTTCCTTGGCATCGGCCCATGCCTGCAAGGACGCCAGAATATCAGAACCACTGCCGTCCAGGTTGGTGACTTCAAAACCAAAACTGTTGCCCGCGATTGAACAATATTTAGGCTTGGCACATGAAGATACGCTGCCCCCATTTTCAGCATAAATGCCGTGATTAGAACACCATTCAATAGCTTCGTCGGAACTTTGACCATATTGGTTGGTCACATCCTGCCATGAAACACAGTTCATAACCTTTTCTGCGTCGGTTAACTGAAACGCCTCGGACACATCTTTGCCCTTGTTCGCGATTAACAATGCCAATTCACCAGAAACCTTGATCAATTCTTCGTTTGCGGTCTCTAATGCGGTTTCAGCCTCGGCAAATGCCTTGACACGGCCGGCACATGCGCAACGACGTTGCGCCGCATTGCGCGCCGTACAGATTTCGTCCATACAGGTATAGTATGATTCCATACAGTTGTTAAACGCGTCCGCCGAAATCAGACCCGTTGTGGAATCGATAATGTTTGAATAGTTGCCCGTGTACAGTTTGCTGTTCAAATAAGAATAAGGTGTGGTCGCCGCAGATGTTTTAGAACCGCGGATTGCGCTGCCCTGCAACGATACGCGGGCGTTGTTGGTTGCGTCCGTTGTTGCGGTACGGGCGCGAACTGTGCGCGTGTTGTTTGCGTTGGCGCGGGATGTCGCCGCAGTTTGACGCGATACGACATTACGGGATGGTGCCACATTGGCGCGATTTGCATTTGCACGCGATGCCACGGCGCGGGATTGTACCGTACTGCGTGAATTTGCGGCACGCGACGCGTTTGCCGTCGTTGTGCGCGCAGTTGTCGCACGTGATGTGGCGGCGCGCGGACTGGCACGACCCGCACGTGGGGACGTGCGACCGTTTTGATTTGAATACATTGCGTCCGCCGGTGCAATCGGATCTGCAAAAACCGAACGAATTGACAACATTGTCGAACAGACAAAAAAAGCACCAGCCAACAAAAACACCGTTCCAAGTGCATTTTTAACGGAATTTGCAACTTTCTGACTTGTCATAAAAACTCTCCTTGTGTTCTGGAAGGCCCAGAAACCCAACCTTTCTATACGCAAACACCACGCATTATGCATGCATGTTTGTTTTAATTATAACAATTTTTTTAAGGTCTGTAAATAGTTTAGTCGTATGGATTGTCTGATTTTTCGTATTCAATCACAATTGGCAAATGCTCCCAATGCAACGCGGTCGCAATTCCACGACGCAGGTATCGCGTATAAGATTCTGGAATGTCCGACGCACCACCGACATTGATTGTAATACGCATTGGATGACGCCCCGTTTGGCGTGCAAACTTAATCTTCATCGGGCGTTTCAGGCGCGACAACGGTGGTTGGCGATCGGCAACCAATTTTTCAACAATACGATTTACCAGACTGGTTGGTGCCTGGGCCGATGAAATATCCCATTGTTCATAAATGCGGCGGAACATATTCTGAACCCCCGTTCCCGTTTCAGCAGATACCGCTAAAATCATTGGCTTGATAATCTGGTGGAACGAATTTGAAAACTGATGTTTCAATTTCAGCAATTTTTCATCGCGGATTTCTGGTTCAACCAAATCCCACTTGTTCAACGCAACACACAAAATCTTGCCCGCATTATAGACACGCGCAGCGATTCCCAACGCCTGGTTTTCAATATTGCGTGTGGCATCAACCATCAAGATTACAACGTCCGCTTTGTCAATTGCATCCAATGATTTTAATGCGGACAACGTTTCAACATCGTCGGTGACCCCAGCCTTGCGACGCAGGCCCGCAGTATCCATTAACACAATGTCGCGACCATAGAACTTTGTCGGAATTTTGACCGTATCACGTGTAATGCCGGGCGCGTCCATTACAATCTGACGACGTTCCCCCAGGACGCGATTTACAAATGTTGATTTGCCGACATTAGGCTGACCCAAAATTGCGATTTTAATACGCGAATCAGCTGGCTGTTCTGGTGCCGGCAGGTCTGCTGTATCGCCCGCAATTTTATCCAAAAAAGCATAAATTTCTTCGAATCCGCGTTTGTGTTCCGCAGATACCAAGACAGGTTCGCCAAAACCCAATTTATAAAAATCATGCACGTTCGCAAGGCGTTTTGCCGATTCGCTTTTGTTCACCAGCAGCAATACCGGCGCACGCGTTTTACGACGAACCAATTTTGCCCAGTCCAGATCTTCGTTAGTCAATCCCACACGACCATCAACAACAAACAAAACCGCATCCGATGTTGCGACCGCATCAATTGCCATATTTGTCGAATCCAACGCAATGCCAGAATTCGCGCGTTCCAGGCCCGCCGTGTCATACAGCGTATATGGACGATCGCGAAAATTGCCCGAAATTGTATCGCGCGTGACGCCCGGACGGTCATGCACAAGTGCGTCACGCGTTCCCGTCAGCGCGTTAAAAAGTGTCGATTTGCCCGTGTTTGGGCGACCTGCTATTGTTATTTTCATCATTACTTTTTTCCGTTGATTTTTTGTAATTATAAAGCAAAAATATAAATAATCAAATAGGGGTATAAATATGATTAAAAAAATCAAAAATGCGTTCAAACATATTCGCAATCTGATCGTTAATCCGAAACGCTATTTTACCAAGATTGTTGCCGATGGTAATATGGAAGAAGCCATGTTAAAGGCATTCTTGTACGGCCTGTTGGGCGGATGTTTGGTTTTGTTAATTCGTCTGTTGGGTGGCGCAACTATTACAATCGGCGCAATTTTCACAGCAATCATTATTGTGCCTGTGTTAGCGGTGGCATTGTTGTTCGTGTTTGGGGGACTGATGATGCTGGTGTCTGAAATTACAGGTGGGGAACGCGACTGGGAAATTGCGATTAAGGGCTTGGCGTCTGTGTTCTTTATTTACCCCGTGATTTTGGTTTTGAACGCGATGGCGTTTAACTGTACATCGATTTGGGTTATCAGTATGCTGGTTGATGTGTATGTGTTATTCCTGTTCTACAATATATCGCTGTATTGCATGCGCGGGAAACGTGGGAATGTTTTGCTGGTAATCTGTGTGTTGGTATTGTTTATGATAACTGTCTATGCAACAGATTATCGCATTGGATGGTTTATGTTAAAGAACACCAGCGCAACATTGGCGTGTTTGTTATAACGCGATAACATTGGCGAGAGAGAATAATATGAAAAAAAAATCCGCACAAGATGCGATTATTTCGCTGAAAAACATTAATAAAAGTTTCCCAATAGAACTGGGTGGGGAACAACAGGTTTTATTTGATATAAACTTTACGATTATGCCGGGCGAGTTTGTCGCAATTATGGGACCGTCAGGGTCGGGCAAATCAACGTGCATGAATATAATTGGCGCGCTGGACACACCAACGTCTGGCGTCTATGAACTGTACGGTCGGGACGTGACCGGTTTGACGCCGGACGAATTAGCAACTGTTCGAAACGAGCATATCGGATTCGTTTTTCAGCAATTTAATTTGTTGCCAAAGCGTAGCGTGCTGGACAATGTAATGTTGCCGCTGATGTATCGTGGGATGCATATGGATGAACGCGTCCGTCGTGCGCGTGAGATGTTAAAGCGTGTGGGTTTGGAAAATTTTGAATCTTATTTGCCAACACAATTGTCAGGCGGAATGAAGCAACGTGTTGCAATTGCACGCGCGTTGGCGGGGGAACCGAAACTGATTCTGGCGGACGAACCAACAGGTGCATTGGACAGTAAAATGGGACATGATATTTTGCAATTCTTTAAGCAACTTAATAAAGATTTAGGAATCACAATTGTTATGATTACCCATGAGTTCGATATTGCAAAATACGCTAATCGTTTAATACATATTCGCGATGGAAAAATTAACTATGACGGGGCAATTCCGCGCAACGATAACAATTTATAGGGGAATTTTATAATGACAATTAATGATATTTTCAAGGAATCTTGGCTGTCTATCAGCGGGAATAAAATTCGTTCTTTTCTGACCGTGTTGGGGATTATTATCGGTGTTATGGCGGTGGTGATTATGGTTGCGGTGGGCGAAACCGTACAAAAAGAAATCACAGACCAGTTTTCATCACTGGGGACAAACACTATTATGATTCGCGCAGGCGCGGCGCAGACCGCCGGCGTTCGTACCGGAAATCGTCAGACGCTGACCATTCAGGACGCTGAGTTTATCGGAAAATTACCAGACGTTATGGCAATCAGCCCCGTTCAAAACGGTTCCGCCCAGGCGATTTATGGGAATAAAAACTGGGGGACATCCATGGTAGGTGTTTATCCGGACTATACCACTGTTCAAAACATCGAAATGGAATTTGGTACGTTCTTTGATATGTCTTCCGTTCGCAACGCATCTACATACGCGGTAATTGGACCAGAAACGGCCGAAGAATTAGGGTTGCCAGAAAACCCCGTGGGCGAAGTTATTCGTGTTCAAAATACCCCGTTTGTTATTATCGGTGTCACCAAGGCTAAGGGTGATTCCGCCATGGGCAGTCAGGACGACATGATTCTGATTCCAATCACAACATTAAAGAAACGTTTGCAGGGGTCAAGATTTCCAAATTCTGTTAATATGATTGCGCTGAAATTGTTCGCAGATTCAGACAACAACATGGCAATTGAACAGATAACCGCCCTGTTGCGTCAACGACACAGACTGAAAGACGATGCGGTTGATGATTTCCAAATTATGGACATGAAACAAGTTATGGAAACAATGACGACCGTTACCGGGTATATGAAGTTGCTGTTGATTGCGATTGCAGCGGTATCGTTGTTAGTGGGCGCAATCGGTATTATGAACATGATGCTGGTGTCGGTGGCAGAGCGCACACGCGAAATCGGTATTCGCAAGGCAATTGGCGCACGTGAACGGATGATTATTATTCAGTTTTTGTCTGAATCTGTTTTAATTTCGTTTATCGGTTCTATGATTGGTCTGATTATTGGCGTTGGGCTAAGCCAGGGCGTGGGACGATTTATACTGGGGTATAATGTGCCATTCAGTATTTGGCCGGTGGTTTTGTCTGTATCGGTTGCGGTAATTGTGGGATTATCGTCCGGGGTTATGCCGGCGATGAAGGCGGCAAAACTGAACCCGATTGACAGTCTGCGATACGAATAAGCATGCGTATCTATGCCTTGAAAACTGGGAATTAATGATTTATACTGGGAATCATGAAGATTTTAAACCGGTATTTTTTGCGTCAATTGATTGCAATTTTTGTTATGCTGTTGCTGATTTTAACGGGATTGGCATGGATGATGCAGATTATGTCCATGATGAAATTCTTGTTAAAATACGGGATTGATGTTGGCAGTTTTTTAGGTTTGACCGCACTGATGATTCCGTTTATCGCATCAATTATCGTGCCGTTTGTTTGCTTTATTGCCGTAATATTTGTTTATAACAAGATGATTGGCGACAATGAAATTACCGTGATGGCGGCATCTGGGTTGTCGCCACGTCAGATTGCACGTCCAGCATTGATTTTGGGGTCGGTGTTGATGGTATTGAATCTGATACTAAGTATATGGATTGTGCCACGCAGTCAGGCATTGTTTTATGACACACAATGGAATCTGCAATATGGTATGGCGCATATGAAATTACAAGAAAGTGCTTTTACCGAAATATCTGATGGATTGGTTGTTTATGTGGACCGTGTGTCGGGGCATGATTTGGCACAGGTTATGTTGTCTGATATGCGCGATGAAAATGCACCGTCTATGATTTTCGCAGAAAAAGGCAAATTAGTATCGACCACACGTGGGTTGTCGCTGGTTATGACAAATGGTTCATTACAGGCGTCGGGTGATACTATGGTGACGGGGACATTTGAAACATTTGATATGGATTTGAATGTTGTTGACCGTGGCGATAATACTTCATTCAAGGTGCGTCGTGTTTCAACGCCTGATTTGTTGCGTGTCGTATTTGATGCAGAAACAAAAAAACGGCATAAAACCATTTTGACCGAAATGTGCAACCGTTTTTTAAGTCCGATAATGAACCTGATATTGGCCGCGTTATGTGCAACAATTTTATTACGAACGTCTTTGTTGCGACGTCGTGCCAGTTTTGCGCCCATGGTCGCCGTTGGCGCAATGGCGGGCGTGATGGGATTGTATATGTCGCTGTCTAATATGGTGTCCAGTTTGACCGGGTTTGGGATGCTGGCAATTGGGTTGGTGGCATTACTTGTGATGATATTGGCGATATTGGCAAAGAAATGATAAAAAGATGGTCTGCATTTTTATTGTTTATTTTGGCATCCGCAAATGCGGATGCAATGTCTGTTAATATGGACGAACCAAGAACAATTACCGCCGACCGTATTGAATATGATGTAAAATCTGAAACAATTAAAACCGTTGGAAACACAGAAATTGTAAATCAGTCGGGGCAAAGAATGACCCTGACCGATTCTTATATCACACAACAGGGCGAAGAATTATCAGGCGATGACATCAGATTGTGGCTGGGCAATCATGTGTATGTCGAATCAGATAATATCACGCGCAAGGGGAACCTGACAATTGCGCGGCACGCAACATTTACGGCATGTGATGATTGTGATGCGTACGGCGACGCATGGGAAATTTCGACATACAAAATTATTCATGATATGGATTCGCGCATGTTGAAATTTTACAGTCCCGTATTGCGCACGTACGACATACCTGTTCTGTGGTGGCCATACTTTGAAATGCCCGACCCTGGGGTTAAGTATAAGACGGGTTTTTTAATGCCCGACTTTGAATCAACGAATAAAATGGGGACCCAGATAAATATTCCGCTGTACATATCGTTGTCTGACACCCACGATATGACATTTACATTTTCATATCTGACCCAGGAAAACCCATTGTTCCAATTTGAACACAGATTAAATGCCGAACATTCTGAATACAGAACCCATGGTTCTTTTACGCATAATCGCGAAGGTGAAAGCCGTTGGCATATATTTAATGATGATGTAATTGAACTGGGCGAATATGCACGCGCAACTGTATTCCTGGAACGCGCGTCTGATAAAACATATTTGCAGAAATATGGATTCTATGAAGACCAGCCGTACTTGGAATCAGGTGCAAAACTGGAATTATTCGGACAAAGCAGTTATGTTGTGGCGGACGCACATATATTCCAGGAACTGCGTGACAGTACGGGTATTCAAACCGCACCAGATGGTGATATTTTGCCAAACATTCGTGCTGTACACCAGACTGCGCCATTGTTTGGTGAAACATATGCAACGTTTGCCGCTGATGTGTTGGGAATTTCGGGCGACGGGACATCCGCCCAGCGTATGATTGGGGATGCACGTCTGACCACACCGTGGACATTGTGGGGGGGCAATCGATTGACGGCAAGTGTTTCCGCACGATATGACCTGTATCATTTTCATAATACAGAAATGATTGACGGGGCGATTTATTCTGGGTTCAAGAATCGTTTTCTGCCCAGCGGATACTTGGAATGGGGATTGCCTTTGTTCAAGCCGACGAATAATTGGACACAGATTATTGAACCACGCGCGCGTTTGACCGTTATGCGCGAAATGGATGCGGAAACATTTGCAACAAACAATGATTCTGCGGGAACAATTTTGACTGATTCTGTACTGTTTTCAGATAATCGTTTTGCTGGATTGGATTTGTGGGAAAATGGTACGTATGCGGACTATGGCGTGCGTTGGGCCGCGTTTAACGAAGATGGTACAAACGTGGAAATTTTCCTGGGGCAATCGTATGACTTTACAGAACGACCAGACACAGAACTGGATACTGGTTTTAGAAATGGTTTGTCGGACTATGTGGGACGCGTCAGTTATAATGATATGAAATTGCTGAATGTGGCGACGCGTTTCAGGTTAAGCCAGGACACACTTGTACTGCGTCATATGGAAACAACTGCAAACATTGGCAGTTCGCGAAACTTTTTCAACGTTGGGCATATTTGGTCCCAGCATTGGAATACTGAATTGCGCGAAAATGTCAATATTAACGAGGCGATTATTGGTGCAGGCATACAATTAACAAACCGCTGGTCAATGCGATGGAATGCAATTTACAATATAGAAGAAAAACAATTCCAACGCCATACAGGTGGATTTTTCTATAATCATCCGTGCTATTATCTGTCGGTGGAATATCGTCGTGATAACGCCATTAAAGAAGACTATGTCGGAACCACCACATTCCAGTTCAGATTCGGTATGGCCATCAATGGTCAGCAATATTAAGGAAAGGGGAAAACTATGAAAGGCATTTTTGCGTTATTGTCTGTATTTTTTATGATGCCGGCGTTCGGTGCATCGGTTGTTGCAACCGTTAATGGCGCGCCAATTACAGATACTGATATTACCGCACGTACCAAATTGATGGCGCGCCAGGGACAGACTTCGACCGATAATCGTCGCGTGGCATTACAAAGTATTATTGATGACAGCGTAAAATTGGCATATGCCCAGAACTTTAATGCCGTGCCAGACGATAAAACGGTGGATGCGGAACTGAAAAAAATGAAACTTGGGGATGATTTAAGTGCGACCGAACGCGAAATGGCACGAAATGCGTTGCGCGCCGAAATCGCATGGCAGATTGTTGTTGCACGTACCGTTATGCCGACGGTTGACGCAACAGACGAAGATATTGCAAATGAACGTGCAAATATTGCACGCGAACATGGATTGCCAATTGAAATGACAATTGTACGACTGACGGATGTGCCGGCAGATGTGGTTGCGAAACTTGCCAAGCCAAAAACATGTGATGCGGCGATTGAAATGGCGGAATCTTTGGGTGGCGTGCCTCAGAAATTTACCGCATTGCAATATGAATTGTCGGCGGATTTACGCGAACGCGTGGCAACGTTGCCAAATATGACATGGTCCAAGCGTGCAGAAGACGGTTCTGTACTGTTGGTGTGCAGTACAAAAAAAACAGACGAATATAAAAATCTGGATGAGGTTATCAAACAAAACACAATCTATAAACAGGCCATGTTCATGGCAGACCAACAGTTAAAGCAGTTGCGTCGCAAAGCGGTTGTTGTAATCAATGACGAACGGTATAAATTATGAAAAAAATCCTATTTAATCTGACGGATGCAGAATTAGAAAAATTTATTGTGGACATGGGTCAACCACGTTTTCGCGCAAAACAAATTCGCGAATGGTTAAATCGGGGCGCGCCTGATTTTATGTCTATGAAAAATATTCCCGAATCTTTGCGGGACGCATTGGATGAAGTGGCGCAGACATTGCCTGTTAAAATTATCAAGAAATTGGAATCGTCAGATGGTGAAACAACTAAGTTTCTGTTGGAATTAAATGACGGCGAACAGATTGAATGTGTGTTAATGCGCACAACATACGGAAACAGCGTCTGCGTCAGTTCCCAGGCAGGATGTGCAATGGGATGTAAATTCTGTGCCAGTACGTTGTTGGGACTGAAACGGAATTTAACCGCTAATGAAATTTTCTCGCAAATCTTGGTTGCACAATGGGAACTGCGTGCCGATAAATTTAATGACAAACCAATTAGACCAAATGGTGACGCAAACAATGGGGACGTGTCGCACATTGTAATCATGGGAACAGGTGAACCATTACAAAATACAGAAAACGTGATTGACTTTATTGAACGCGCAAACCGCGATATGGGTATCGGTTGGCGACGAATTACGGTTTCAACATGCGGTATTGTGCCTGGGATTGATCGCTTAATCGAATGGGGGCGACCAATTAATCTGGCGATATCTTTGCATGCGCCAACGGATGAATTGCGTTCGCAAATTATGCCAATTAACAACAAGTATAAATTGAACGATGTTTTGGACGCTGCGTGGCGTTTTACGGACAATCATAATCGCCAGTTGATGATTGAATATATTCTGTTGGGCAAAAAAAATGAAAACGGCGAAACCGAATTGTACAACGCAACCCCAGAATACGCGGAAAAATTGTCAGAACTGTTGCGCGGGAAAAATTGTATGGTGAATTTAATCCCATGGAATGCGGTTGATGAACGCGACTTTGCATCCCTGTCGGGGAATGCGGTTCATCGATTCCAAGATACCCTGATTAAAAACGGTATTCACACGCGCATCAGACGTGAACGTGGAACGGATATTGGGTCAGCCTGTGGGCAACTGCGTCTGAACAACGCAAAACGTAAATAAAAAAACCGCCACAACGGCGGTTTATTTTTATATTTCGTCCCAATGACAGATTACAACGGCGTGTACTGTGTCGCCAACACAGATTTTGTGTCTTGATACCAATCCATCAATTGCAACATCTATGCGAATTTCAGGGGTGTCGGGAGATACCTCTTTCTTGAAATTGATGTCGATTTTACGCAGTTTGTGTTGTGTGCGATATTGATATCCAACACTTTCCGTTGCCCAGACCGCATAGACCGCGTTGTTTATATGCTGGTTCACGTCAATATCATCAAACCGGCATTTCATAACATGGGTTTTGTTTGTATCAAAGTCTGGAAACTTGTCAAAAGCGCAACCATATGCGCGGTGTGGCACCACCACATCCGGCGACAGATGATTTGCCAATGGCAACGGACGACGCGTCGCCATATCAATCAAAATCCATTGGGATGTGGCACGAACCATTAAACGACCATCCGCGCCATGAATTTCAAAATCACGCGTGGCACGCAGGGCATCCTGGCACGAAGGCCATGTGGAAAATGTTAGTTCTTCGCCCTCGGTCGGTAATTCGATTATATCAACCAGGTAATACATTACAACCCAGCCAACACCATGTTCCAGGCAATATGTACGACCACAGCCCAAAAATTCCGCATGGCGGTCGGCAATCGATTGCAATTCGTTCATCAAAATCAATGGACGGACATTGCCAAAACGGTCGCACTGATATGCCTGTAAAACACGCGTTTCAATCAGTTTATCTGCCATGATTTACCCCGCAATGTTTTGGGTCGCCACAACAAAATCTAATGCGTCACCCAACTGAATTTCATTCGCGCGTGCCGCAGATTTAATCAGAACATGCAAAACCGCCGGTGTGTCAGATGGAATCGTTAACGTTTCCAGTTTTGCACCGTTGCCAATTTTCCGATCTGTGCGCAGACCACGGATGTTTTTCAACAGTTCCAACGCAATATTCATTGTCGATACATCTGTTTCATATTCGGCAATAACGTCCGGGTATGCGGTCAGGTGTAATGTTTCGCCACCTTCGGTTGGTTTGTAAATTTTCTGCCACAATTCTTCGGTCAGGAATGGTATAAATGGCGCATACAGGCCAATTATCGCACGCAGTACTGTGTACAATGTCCATTGTGCAGACAATTTGGATTCTGCGCTGTATTTTTCAGGTGCCCAGAAGCGATCCTTGATGAATTCCAAATACTGGTCACAGAAAATATCCCAGAAGAATGTGTCGATGGCTGCGCGTGAATTGTAATTGTCATATTTATCCAAGTGTTTGCGCGTTTCTGCAATTGTCTTGTTCAATTCGTTCAGAACCCAACGATCTTCGATAAAGCGTTCAGATACAGGTACCACGGGTGCCGTTTTTGGATCAAAATCAGACAAGTTCATCAGAACGTATTTAGACGCGTTCCACAATTTTGTCAGCAGTTTTGAACCGCGTTTAACTTCGTCATCACTATATCGCAGGTCGGTGCCAATTGGGGCGGTCGCAATCCAATAGCGCAATGCGTCCGCACCAAATTTATCAACCGCAGTTAATGGGTCGGTACCGTTGCCCTTGGTTTTGGACATTTTTTGCCCCTTGGAATCGCGTACCAAACCGTGGAAGTTTACGGTCTTGAATGGCACGTCGCCCATAACGTACATACCCATCATAACCATACGCGCCACCCAGAAGAAGATGATGTCTGCACCGGTGTACAACAAGTCAGTTGGATAATACTTTTTTAATTCCAATGTGTCGTCTGGCCAACCCAATGTGGAAAATGGCCACAGACCAGATGAAAACCATGTGTCCAGAACGTCTGGGTCGCGGGTCAATGTTTTGCCACCTGCCATTTTAATCGCTTCTTCTTCGGTTTCTGCAACATAAACCCGACCGTCTGCGTCGTACCACGCCGGAATATGATGTCCCCACCACAACTGACGTGAAATTGTCCAAGGACGAATACCCTTCATCCATGCCATAAATAGGTTATAACGATGTTCAGGCAGGAATTTAATACGACCCTCTTCTACTGCCTTAATCGCAGGAATCGCCAACTTTTCCGCGTCTACAAACCATTGATCCGTCAGGTATGGTTCAACCGGAACACCACCACGTTCAGAATATGGTGTTGGAATAACCTTGTCTTCTATCTTGACCAACAGACCCGCTGCTTCGATATCTGCAACAACCGCTTCGCGCGCCTTGTATCGATCCAAGCCACGATATTTTTCAGGAACCACAGGGTTGTCGTTTAATTTCGCGTCCGGGGTCAAAATGCAAACCGGGGTCAGGTTATGACGGACACCAACTTCCCAGTCATCAAAGTCGTGGGCCGGGGTAATTTTTACCGCACCGGTACCCTTGTCCGGGTCGGCATGTTCGTCCGCGATAATTGGAATTTCAATATCGGTCAATGGAATGATTGCGCGTTTGCCAATCAAATGTTTTAATTTTTCGTTTTCAGGGTGCACCGCAATCGCCTGGTCCCCGAATAAAGTTTCAGGACGTGTTGTTGCAATTTCAATCGCGCCACCGTCAACCAACTGATAGTTGAAGTAATAGAATTTGCCCTTTTCGTCGCGGGTTTCAACTTCTAAATCAGAAACGGATGTCTGCTGTTTTGGGCACCAGTTTACCAGACGCTTTTCACGGTAAATTAAGCCCTCGTTATACATTTTTACAAACAGTTTTGTAACGGCGTTCGACAGCCCTTCGTCCATTGTAAAACGTTCGCGCGACCAAACAGGTGTCACCCCCAGAACATGCAACTGGTTCATAATCTGACCCCCCTTGTCAGCCTTCCACGTCCAGGCGGCATTTAATTTTTCAGCCAACGACAATGAATGAGGATTTATGCCACGCTTGGACAAATCACGTTCAACCAACAACTGGGTCGCGATTGATGCGTGGTCGGTTCCCGGTTGCCACAGGACATCAAAACCGCACATACGTTTATAGCGACATACAATATCTGTCAAAACATTGTCCAGCGCATGCCCCATGTGCAAATTACCCGTCACGTTTGGTGGTGGCATCATGATACAAAATGCCGGTTTTTCAGACGCAACATCATTGTTCCAGAATGTGCTGTGGTCCCAAAATTCCTGGATTTTTGTTTCGATTTCACGTGGATTTATATTTTTGCCCAATTCTATATTCATGTTTGTTGTCCTGTTTATAAAAATAATCTGGTTCAAATCGTACCAGATTAAATTCAAATTTCAAGATTTTAACAATATATACCACAAATAAAAATCCCGCCGGGTGGCGGGAATTTTTATAACTGGGCGCGAACTTCTTCGACCTCGTAACATTCGACGCGGTCGCCTTCTTTCAAGTCATTATACTTGTCAAAAGACATACCAAATTCAACACCACCTGATACTTCTTTAACCTCGTTCTTTTCGCGGCGCAACTGTCCGATTTTGCCGTCATAGATAACAACATTGTTGCGTAACAAACGAACGAACGCGTCTTTCTTAATCGTGCCTTCGGTCATGCGACAGCCCGCAACGCGTACGCCTTTGCCGACCGTGAACAATGCGATAACGTCCGCATAGCCGATAAATGTTTCGCGCTTTTCAGGTGCCAATTTACCAGACAGAATTTCTTTGATTTCGTCCGTAATGCGATATACAACGCTGTGATAGCGAATGTCAACACCATTGTTGCGTGCCATATCACGAACCGCAGAATCTGCACGTACGTTAAACGCAATAATCACCGCGCCAGATGCCGTCGCAAGGCGGATGTCGCCTTCGGTAATTTGACCAACACCAGACGACAGGATTTCAACACCAACCTTGTCTGTTGTAATGTCTTTGACCATGTCAGAAATCGCCTCGACAGAACCCTGAACATCTGCACGCAAGATGATTGGCAAGATAAGTTTTTTGGACTCGTCACGTTTGGCAAACAATTCTTCCAATGATGAACGTTTAACCGCGTTTGCACGGTCCTTGGCCTGCTGAGTGCGATATGCAGCAACTTCACGCGTTTGTGCTTCGTTTTCCATAACACGCAATTCATCGCCCGCGCCCGGCACAGAATCCAGCCCCAAAACAACCGCAGGTTGGCCCGGCTTTACAGATTTTACACGTTCGCCAGCGGAATTGATTAAACCACGAACGCGTCCAAATGTTTCACCAACAACAAATACATCACCGATTTTCAATGTACCCTGGCGCATCAGGACGGTCGCAACCGACCCTAAGCCTTTTTCCATCTTGGCTTCGACAACATATGCAACAGCCGGCATTTCTGCATCAGCCTTTAATTCCATCATTTCTGCCTGCAACAGGATTGCGTCTTCCAGTTTGTCCAGACCGATTTTCTTGGTCGCAGAAATTTCAACGCATTGGACATCGCCACCCATTTCTTCTACCTGAACTTCCTGTTGCAACAAGTCGGTCTTAACACGGGTTGGGTTTGCTTCGGGCAGGTCGATTTTGTTAATCGCAACAATAAATGGAACGTTTGCCGCACGGATGTGGTTAATAGCCTCAATCGTTTGTGGCATGATAGAATCGTTTGCCGCAACAACCAATACAACAATGTCCGCCATCTGGGCACCACGGGCGCGCATAGCGGTAAATGTTTCATGACCCGGCGTGTCCAAGAATGTAATCATGGCACCGGATTTTGTTTTAACCTCGTACGATGAAACGTGTTGGGTAATACCGCCCGCTTCGCCCGCTGCAACGTTCGCATTTCGGAACGCGTCCAGCAGGGACGTTTTACCATGGTCAACGTGTCCCACAACGGTCACAACTGGCGCACGTGGCGTCATGTGTTCTGGGTTTGGTTCACGTTCCAGAATATCTGCGTATGGTTTTACAACAACGCGTTTTACTGTCGCGCCAAATTCAGTTGCAATCAATTCTGCGGTGTCGGCATCAATAGACTGATTCACGGACACCATCATGCCCATTTCCATCAATTTTTTGATAACATTACCCGCCTTTTCAGCCATTGCAGCCGCCAGGTCTTTGACCGTAATTGTGTCGCCCAGGTTGACAACATGTTCAACCTTTTGTGGGGCAGAAAATACGGCGCGCGCCTTTTCACGGAAACGTTTTAGGGACGCTTCGGAACGACGGCGGTTTGCACCACGAATGCCGATTTCATCATCGTCATCATCGCCACCACCCATAACAATATCGTTCAGGTGAATTTTACCAGATTTTTTGAAATCTTTTTTGTTATTGAATTTACCAGGACGCGTGTCTTCGTCGTCTGCGTTGCGACCACGACGCGATGCGCCTGCAACCGCATTGTTTGTGAATACCTTGGGTGCGGGTGCCGCCTTGGGCTTTTGCACAGGGACTTCTTCGGCAACATCAGAAGCATCCCCTGCATTCGCATTTTCGCGAGCAGCCAACTGGGATTTGACCTGTTCGTATTCGCGATTTTCGCGTTCAATTTCCGCGTCGCGGGCGGCACGGGCTGCGGCCTCTTCGGCTTCGCGGGCCTTGCGTTCTTCTTCGCGGGCCTTGGCCGCCGCCAATACCGCGCGCAGTTTTTCATCCGCTGCATTTTTTGGTGCGGATGGCGCGATCGGCTCATCGCGTAATTCCTTGCTGCCGGGCGCAACAACGCGGCGACGACGTTCAACGAAGACCGCGTCGCCCTTTTTACTGCGCACAGCATCAGTTGTTACAGATTTTCCAAGTGTCAATGTTGCCATGTTTTAACAACTCCGTCTGTTTTATATATTTTTATTCATTGTCTTTGGTTATACCGTATGCCAGTTCACGTGCCTTCATAATCACGCGACCCGCCAAACGAGATGACATTGTATCTTCGCCCAAGATTTCAACCAATTCGTCTGTTGCAAGGTCCGCCAAATCTTCCAAAGATTTAATGCCACCTTCGCCCAGTTTCATGATTGTTGGACGTTTGATAAAATCAAATTTCAACAGGTCGTCGGACATGCCCAATTTATGACCCGCGTCCATATAATCGCTTTCGATTTTTTCCAGATAATCCTTGGCGCGTTTCTGCAATTCCGCCGCCAATTCTGGGTTAAAGCCTTCGATGCTTTCCAGTTCGGACACATCCACGAATGCAATTTCTTCGATTGTACGGAACCCTTCGGTAATCAGCAATTGCGCAATCATTTCGTCGACGTCCAGACCACCGATAAACAATTCTGTCTTTTCCTTGAATTCCTTGGCACGACGTTCTTGTTCTTCGGTTTCGTTCATAACATCGATGTTCCAGCCAGTCAATTGGGACGCCAGACGTACGTTCTGACCACGACGACCGATTGCAAGCGACTGCTGGTCTTCGTTCACAACAACCGCCGCGCTGCGTGTATCTTCGTCAACGATGATTTTCGCGACCTTGGCCGGTTGCATAGCATTAACAATAAATACCGCAGGGTCTTCGGAATACAAGATAACGTCAATCTTTTCACCATGACATTCGTTGATAACCGGCTGGATACGTGTACCCTTAATCCCCACAGTCATACCAACCGCATCAATAGATGGATCCGCCGTTTCAACAGCAATTTTCGCGTGCGAGCCAGGTGCGCGCGCAACAGATTTAATCTTGATAACACCTTCATAAATTTCTGGCACTTCCTGGATGAACAGTTTTTCCATAAACATTGGATGTGTACGTGTCAGGAAAATCTGGGGACCCGTATTGGAACGCGCAACGTCCATAATCAATGCACGTACGCGGTCGCCAACATTCAAGCGTTCGCCCGGGATTAATTCTGTGCCTTTGATATAGCCTTCGGCCTTGCCATTAATATCGACATAAACACTGCCGAATTCGATACGTTTTACAATACCGCTGACGATGTCGCCGATATTGTCTTTGAATTCTTCGAACTGACGACCCTTTTCTGCGTCGCGAACACGGGTTGTCATAATCTGTTTCGCGGTCTGGAATGCCATACGACCAAATTCAGGTTCCGGCAGCGCATCTTCGACCACGTCGCCAACAACCGGATTCTTGGCATACTTTTTCGCCTGGGCCACCGTCAGCATTGTGTTTGCATCATATTCTTCGCCCACAGATTCCGGGGATTCGATAACAGTAAATAGACGCTTGACATGTATTGCCCCATTTTTGCGGTCAATATCCGCAACAATATTAAATTCTTCGCCATATTTATGTTTGGCAATTTTCGCGACCGCAATTTCCAACGATTCAAAAACAATTTCACGATCAATTTGCTTTTCCTGGGCCAGCGAATCAATCGCCAACAACAAGTCCTGACGAGGCATTGATACAAAAGACATCTTGTACACTCCTTTGCGTTATTACATGTCTTAGTAGAAGGGCGGGGTTTTTTCGACCCCGCCCTTAAATTATTATTTAAGAACACTTGGTATTATAAAGGCGAATTAGCAAAACGCAAGCAAAAATATAAACTTTTATAAAAATGTGGAATGTGGAATTTTTTTTATCTATAATCGGCGTGCTATGATGAAAATAATTAAATCTTTGTTTATGCCGGCGGCAAGTAAAACAACAGCCGGTGCATTGGCGACCAAATTTGGTCTGGAATTACGTGGGGATGCAAATGCGCCTGTGCGCGGGGTCGCGCCAATTGCGGATGCACGACCGGGTCAATTGGCGTTCTATTCCACAGAACAGAACAGTAATGCGTTCAAAATATTGCCGATAAGTGTGCTTGAAAACACGCGCGCAACCGTTATTCTGGTTCAGCCAGAAATGGCAAAGCATGCACCCGCGGGCGCAACGCTGTTAATCACGAACAGTCCACGCGGAAATATCGTAAAAATTTTGGGGGAAATTTATCGCGAAAAACCAAGATTCGGTATCAGCAAACATGCCTTTATCGAACGTGGCGTGTTTTTCCGTAAAAAACGCACTATTTATGTTGGACAATTCGTTACGATTGAACGTGGCGCCGTGATTGAGCCTGAGGTTAAAATTTACCCAGGTGCATTTATCGGACGAAACGTTGTTTTGGGGCGTGGCACAATTGTGCAAAGTGGCGCACATATCGAAAACGCAACCATTGGCGCAAACAGCGTTATCAACGCAAACGCAGTTATCGGCAAGGACGGATTTGGGTACACACGTCAAAATGGGAAAAATATCTTTATTCCGCATGTGGGACGTGTTGTTATTGGCGAACGTGTGTCGGTGGGTGCAAATACATGTATTGACCGCGGTGCAATGACTGACACAACAATTGGCGAGGGGACAAAAATCGACAACCTGTGCCAGATTGCACACGGGGTTGTTGTTGGCAAAGAATGTTTCTTGGCCAGCGGTGTGGGACTTGCCGGCGGGGTTGTTGTTGGCGACCGCGTATTGCTGGGCGGACACGTTGGTGTCGCAAATGGCGTAAAAATCGGAAATGATGCGTCGGTTGGCGCAAACAGTGGTGTATTCCGCAATGTACCTGATGGAGAATCCCATATGGGGTACCCAGCGGGACCGGGAACCGAATTTATGCGTCATTATGCGTGGCTGAAAAAACAGATGAAAAATTAAGGACGAGAGAGAGCAGTATGATTGACTCAAAAGAAATTGAAAAAATTATTCCACATCGTGGCAATATGCGCCTGATTGATGAAGTACGCGAATTCAGCGACACTAGTGCGGTTGGCATTAAATATGTGCGCGACGATGAATTCTGGTGCGATGGACACTTTCCGGGCAACCCAATTATGCCGGGTGTTTTACAGGTCGAAGCGTTGGCCCAGACTGCATGCTTTGTCGCATTCAGCAGATTAAGCCCAGAAGAACGCGAAAACATGCTGGGGTATTTTACATCTATGGAAAAAATTAAATTTTCACATATGGTGCGCCCAGGCGATAAATTGGAATTGCATGTAGAATTGTTAATGACGAAAATGAGTTTATATAAATTCCATGGCATTGCGTTGGTTGGTGGAAAAAAGGTTGCAGAATCTACATTTTCCGCCGTTCTGCAAAAGGTGCAAGAATAACAAAAACCGCCAAACGGCGGTTTATTTTTTTGCAACGGGGCACCATTTTGCGACGGGGCATTTGGCGCATTCGGGTCGCAGCGCTTTACAGATGTATCGTCCATGCAACACCATTACATGATTGACAATTGGATGATATTTTTTTGGTATTTTTTTTAACAGTTTTAATTCAACTTTTTCAGGCGTATTGTCTGTGTCATCCACCCAGCCATATCGGTGTGCATTGCGAAACACATGCGTATCAACACCGATATTTGGCGCATGCCACAAAACATTACAGACGACATTTGCCGTTTTCTGGCCAATACCGGGTAATTTCATCAATTCATCGCGGTTGTGGTATTTGTCTGGGAATGTGTCGGTCATATTTTCCGCCACCAGACGTTCCGCCAGGGCGATTATGTTTTTCGCCTTGTTATTAAAGAACGATATTACTTTGATATGTTCTTTTAGCCCGTCAATACCCAATTCCAACATTCTTTGTGGTGTGGGGGCAACGGCAAATAATGCTGGGGTGACCTCGTTCACCTTTTTATCTGTTGCCTGGGCGGATAAAATCACAGCCACCGCAAAGTTAAATTCATTGGTATGATACAGTTCCGACCGTATTGTCATATCTACGGTCGGAGGAACCAATTCAAAATATTGTGCCGGTGTCATTATTTTAATTTCTGTAATTGTTGTAATGCCAACTCTTCTATAATCTTTTTGTTTTGTTCCAAGATTTTTAGATTTTGCTCCTTTACAGCACGCAAACTGTCCAGCATTGCAAACTCTTTATTATCCAAAGACAATTTGCGTGAACACCAATTAGCAGCATGGCATTCACACGGACATACCCGTTGCCCATTTTGTTCGCATTTATATGTGTTATATTTTTCTGGGTAAAAATATTTTTCACAATAATTTTTTGCCATAACTTATCCTTTTTATTAAGCCTTTTTAACAGAAATCGCCAGGTTATAGCCTTCGATTTCGGTTTCGTATTCGCCGTCGCCCGCAACCATTTCGACAATCAGCGCTTCGTGCATGATGCGTTTTTTATGGGCTTCCAGCGCGTTTGCCAGGGCCGGATCCGCAGAATACGTCAAAACAATGCGGTCAGATACGTCCAGATTCGTTGCCTTGCGCGTGTCTTGGATAAAGCGCAGGGCATCGTTCGCCAACCCTTCGGCGACCAATTCTGAATTAACATCTGTGTCCAGTACAACAACCGCCGTATTATCCGGCAATGCCGCACCAGATACACCATCACGCATGGTCAGACGCATTTCAAATTCGTCTGCGTTCAATTCATGACCCGCGGCAATCAATTTGTCGCCCACCAATTCATAATCACCATGTTTGACAGATGGGATGATTTCTTTTAACGCACCACCCAGGCGTGCGCCGATTTTTGGTGTAATCAGGTACACAAAACTGTCTGCGATGTCACCAAACGATTCTTTGAACACAACCGATTTTACATTCAGTTCATCCTGGATGATATCTGCGTATTCCGGCATATTCACACCCGCCACCGTCAAAGAATTTAATGGCAGACGGTTGCGCAATTTATATGTTTCGCGCAGTTGCTTGCCGGTGGATACAATCATTTGTACGCGACGCATATCGTCTACAATTTTCGTATCGGCAGAAACCGCCGCAGGGAAAGTTGTCAAATGTACAGATTCTTCGCCCGTCAGGTTGGTATAGATGTATTCTGATACAAATGGCGCAAACGGTGCCAGAATGCGACAGAAACGCGTCAGAACCGTGTACAGGGTATCAAATGCCGCCTGTTCTTCGTCCCAGAAGCGTGCGCGACCACGACGGATGTACCAATTGTTCAAAACGTCCAGGAAGCGTACAAATTCTTTGACCGCCGCATCCGGTTTATATTCAGTCAACGCATCACGAACCGTGTCCGTCAGCATATTCAATTCCGCCAAGATATATTTATCCAGCGGATTTGTTGGCGCAGTCATTTCGTGTGCGGTAACATTGCCCGCATTCGCGTACAATGTAAAGAAGTGATACGCGTTCCACAAAGGTGTCTGGATTGTTTTTGTGGATTCTACGAATACTTTACCTTCTTTATCAACGGGAACGGGTTCTGCCTTCATAAAATTAGAGCCCAAGATATACAAACGCACAGCGTCTGCACCGTACTGTTCAATTTGGTCGGCGGGGTTCACAAAATTGCGCAGGGATTTCGAGAACTTCTTTTTATTTTCGTCCACAACCATACCATTGGCAGATACCGCCATAAACGCAGGCTTATCAAACAATGCCGTCGCCAATACCATCAGCGCATAGAACCAACCACGGGTCTGATCCTGGCCTTCGATAATATAGTCCGCAGGGAAAGTCGCATTGAACTTTTCTACATTTTCAAACGGATAGTGTAATGACGCCCAGGGCATAGAACCTGATTCAACCCAGCAATCCAATACGTCTGGGATGCGTGTCCAGCCATCCTTGGTTAACTTGTCCAATGTTGGACGATGCAGGTCGTCAACCGTAACACCAAAGAATTCTTCCAATTCTGCGATTGAACCAAATACTTTGTATTCGCCATCACGTTCCCAGATTGGTAATGGCATACCCCAGAAACGGTTGCGCGAAATTGACCAAGGACGTGCGCCTTCTATCCACATACGGAAACGTTCACCAGCCGACGTCCAATTAACTTTTTTATTGTTTGCCAATAATTTGTCTTTGATTTTTGGAACATCAATGTACCAAGAATCGGTTGCACGCTGGATTAACTTTTCTTTGCTGCGGTCGCCAAATGGATATGAATGTTTATACTGTTCTTTTTTAACCAATTTGCCATTCGTTTTTAACCAATCCATGATTTTTGGTGTCGCCGCAAAGATGTTTTCGCCAGCAAAGTCCAAAACAGTTTCATCAAAATTACCATATGTGTCAACGTTCAATAATACCGGGAATTTTGGGTCAATGTTTTTTGCCGCCCAAAAGTCTTCTGCGCCATAGGCCGGTGCAATATGTACGATACCCGTACCGTCGGAATCAGAAACATAGTCCGCAGGGATGATTTGATACAACAAATCAGACGTTCCCGCATAGTATGGGAACAATGGCGCGTAATGCATACCCGCCAGATCTGCGCCTGTGATACGTCCCACTTCGGTTGCGTTGGCGAATTGTTTTTCATATGCCTTTAGACGCGATTCTGCGATTACATATACTGCACCGTCGCTGTCCTGCATGCGCAGATATGTCATATTCGGATTTACCGCCAATGCAGAATTCGCAGGCAATGTCCATGGCGTTGTTGTCCATGCGATTGCGCGGTCACCATTTTCTAATTCAAACCAAACCGTTACCGCATCATCAACAATTTCACGATAATCCTGGGACGCTTCGGAATTAGATACAACCGTGCCATTTACCCAGTCGTATGGATTCACGCTGTAATCTTTGTACAACAGACCCCGTTCATACAGGCTTTTCAATGTCCACAGCATGGATTCCATATAATTTTTATCCATGGTTTTATACCCATAGCCGTCGCCAATATCAACCCAGCGACCCATACGGGTAATAAACGCGTTCCATTCGTTGGTGTATGTCATAACGTCTGTGCGACACATGTCGCAAAATGCGGCAATACCGTCGGTGGCAACAATATCTTTGGCGGGACGCGCCTGTTTCTTTTCAACGGAATTTTCCGCCGGCAAACCGTGGCAATCCCAACCCAACTCACGCGATACGTGGCGACCAGACATTGTCTGAAAACGCGCAACCATATCTTTGACAACGGACACGCCCAAATGCCCCCAATGCGGCAGACCGTTTGCAAATGGGGGACCGTCATAGAACGAAAAAGGACGACCGGATTTTGTTTTATCCAGCGATTTATGAAAAGTGTTTTCGGTTGCCCACTTGGACAACATTTGCTGTTCCAGTGCGGTAAAGTCTGGGCGAGCATCAGTCTTTGTGTACGTCATGTTTTGTCCTGTTTTTTATACTAAAAAAGGCGCCCATGCGCCCCAGCCACCGTGCGAAGCGCAGTGCAGCCTTATTTAATAATAATTATTGTTGTTTGTTTCATCGGTGTACAGATTACAACGGATTTATTAAGATTGCAAGTACATATAATAAAAAATCCCCCGACTGGGGGATTTTTGGTTTAGAAACCTTTTGGGTTTTCCATTTTGACCTTGGATACTTTTTTATCCAGCGCCTTAATCACTTCGTCTGTGATGTCCAGGTTGGCAACGTCCGCACCTGTGCGCGCCATACGACCGTCAATTACCAGGGACAATTTCTTTTTCGCGATAATGCCTTCGATTACTGGGTCCAGGTGTTTTGTCTGAACTTCGTTCAATGCCTTTTGATAAGACATTTCAATCGACTGGGCACGTTCTGTCAAATCACGTTGCAATTTTGTAACCTTGTTTTGATAGTCAACAACGCGACGTTGTAAAGCCTCACGCGATAAAACATCCTGGGACTTTTCAATTTCTGCCTTTTCTTTTTCCAGCGCCTTTTGGTCGCGGGTCAATTCATCACGCAGGGAATTTTCATATTTTTCCTTTTGTGCACGCAGGTCTTTTAATGCGGTGGCTGTACCCTGAATTGCGTCCATACGAACAACAGCAATGCGCAAGTTAGCACCATTTGCGGCATCTTCGCTGACAACCGCGACAGCATCCGATACAGATGCACCAGAATTAGAATTCAAAGCACGCACCGCCCAAACACCCAACACCGCAACCGCAATAACAATTGCCGCGATAATGCCGGTCTTTTTATAATTTTTTACAACTTGGTTTTCTGATGATTTTTTTACCATTTTTCCATCCTTTGATTTTGTTATGAACGTACTATAACAACAAATATGTGAAAGTAAAACAGAAAAAATCCCCGAGAACGGGGATTTTTATTTTTGGTGGGCGCCATATTTTTCCAGAATTTTCATCTGGGTCGCGGTTGGCTTTATCGATTTCTTGATTTTACTAAATGTTTCCGGGGTTGGAATAACCGCAAAATCACGCGCCATCTTCAATTCGTTATCCAGCACAACAACACCAGACACATTGTCGCCCGACGCAATGCGCGCGGCCGCCACCGCCAGTTCGGCACGAACCTTGTCCTTTTGTGGTTTTGGTGCATCTGGCAGTCCAAACGTTTCCGCCATGTGCCTTGCCTGACGTCCATCTTTGACAAGTCCATGCAAACGACGGACAAATTCTGTTACCTTTTTATTATTTTTGAATTTGTTATAATGTGGCGCCAATGTGTCATACATCATGCGAATAATTTCCTGGTTCGCATAGCCATCACCCAACGTTTTATTCAATTCCGTCATAAATGGTGTAATGTCGCGTTTCGCGGCAATTATGCGTTCCATACGACGAATAACCTGTAATGCGTTGCCATAATTTTGCATTGCGTTCCAACCAACAACCTGGATAAAATCGGAATCAGACAGTCCGTCCGCAGATTTTTGACCGGTTTCTGATATAAATATTCCCATATTTCCGGTCTTTTTATAGTATTTATATTCCAGCGCATCGCGCAACATATCATCAACCGCGCGAGCAATAACATTGTCCACACGCGCGTCAGAATGGTCTATTTTTGGACGAGCGCGCAGAATCATATCTTTGTAATCGCGACCCTCGGTATTAGCGGCATCGTATGAAATAACCCAATTACGCTGGGACGCAAATTCACGCATACGATTTACAACTGGTCTGGGTAATTTTGCGATGTCTTGTTTGATTTGTTTGTGCGAAACACCACGTGCAAAATCGTGCGCCACCGCCGAGAAAGGATACTTTTCCCCCGTCAAAATCGCACGAACGCCCGCAGGTTCAAATTTAGACAATGCCAATAAAGCCTGATGATAATATTCGGCATTTTTCATTCTCAGATAAAAATCTTCGTTGGCATCTATGTCCGATGCGATGGAAGCATCAAATGCGCGATACTGATTGTTTTCATCTATGAACTTTTTAATTTTCTTGTTGGCATCTTCGGGCTTTTCATCAGCACGGAAAGAAACCTTGGCCACACGGTCCGCTATGTATTTTTCTGCGTCTGCCAATGTGTTTTGTATATTTTTATAATCACGGGCCTGCCCGCGCGACTGAGCATAACTGTACGCATAGCGGCCGTACATAGAATTGGCATGAACAACGATTAATTCCAGTTCGCTGTATGCATTTCCATGACTTGCTATGTAATAACTTTTCCCGAATTTATACTGAATCATATTTTCCCCCGCTGTTTTTTCAGGCACAATTGTATCATAAAACAGCAATAATTTTTATAATAAAAAATCCCGCCATGCGGGATTAATGTGTGGTGCCGGTGATAGGACTTGAACCTACGACCCCCTCATTACGAATGAGATGCTCTACCAGCTGAGCTACACCGGCGTGCGAGGATGACTATAATGCATTCCCAGAATAAATTCCAGTAGTTTTTTTAATTTTTTGGTATTTGATTTTGGTTATTCGTTGGGTATAATTTCCTGGACAACAAAGGATAACACATGAAAAAATTTTTACTGTCTTGTTTGTTGATTTTTGCTTTGCCGTGTACCGTAATGGCGGAAGAAACCCAATCGCAAGAAAATGAAACCACACAAATAGAAGTAGAAGAAAATATCATCGTTCCAGATGAATACATGTATCCTGAGTTATATATAAACCCAACAAATGAACAACTGTTTATTGAGTATAATATTGCGCTGTATTCAAATACAGAAGTTGAAATAACAGATATGGATGACATTGATATAACACAACTGAATTCTGATGGTCGTATGTCTTTGTCTGTTGGTATAGAAACAGAATCTGTTCGTTTTGCCGTGTCGCCCAGTTTTCAAACCGAAGAAAATGTTGAGTTGGGTTCAATTGATTTGTCGTTGGATTTTATGCCAAAACGCGACCGCGTTTCCCCATTTTTGGGCATACATGTCGGATTTAATTGGATTGACGCAGAAGATTACGATATATCAGAAACCGCAATGGGCTATGGTATGCATGCTGGAATCTTGTACGATATTGCCGATAATTTATTCTTTAAGTTGGCCTTGGGATTCAGTGTTGTCGAGTTTGAATTAGATGATTATGATGATGTAAATATTGAAATTTCAGGATTTAATATAACAACCGGATTTGGTTTTAGATTTTAAGAAAATACCGCCCAAATGGGCGGTGTTTTAATTCTTGATTTTCCGCAGGACAACCATAATGCCCGCGGGGGTCATGCCCGGTATGCGCGACAGGTCCGCGATATTTTCTGGGCGTGTGGCCGTTAACTTTTCAATTAACTCATTCGTTAATCCGGGCAGGCCCGTGTACACAAAATCAGATGGAATCTTTAATTCCGCATCGCGTTTATAGGCGGCGATTTCGCGTTCGTTACGTGCGATATAACCCGCATAAAATTTATCGTTTTCGGCAATTTGTGCAGATTTATTCGCCAATTTTCGTTCGTATGAGCCCGCATCAATTAACCCAAGTTCCACGCCAATTTTCCCCAAACGCGCAATCGCATTATCTGCACGCAGGGACAGACGATATTCCGCGCGCGATGTGAACATTCTGTACGGTTCGTCCACGCCAAGCGTTGTGATGTCGTCAATCAGCACGCCAATCATCGCGTTTGTGCGGTCTAATTCTAAATACGGTAAATCGCACGCATATGCCGCAGCATTTGCGCCCGCAACCAGGCCCTGGGCCGCGGCTTCTTCGTATCCAGACGTGCCGTTGATTTGCCCCGCAAAGAACAGGTGTGGATGGTCCTTGGACTGCAATTTATCATTCAATGCGCGGGCATCAATTGCGTCGTATTCAATCGCATAGCCATATCGCGCAATTTCGGCGTTTTCAAGCCCCGGAATGGTGCGAATCCATTTGTCTTGGATGTCTGCGCCAAAACTGGTCGAAATGCCGTTGGGGTAAATCAGGGGACTGTTATAGCCCTCGGGTTCCAGGAAAACATGATGTGATGCGTGTTCGGGGAAACGCATTACTTTGTCTTCTAGACTTGGGCAATAGCGCGGGCCTGTACCACGAATGTCGCCATTGTACATT
Source organism: Alphaproteobacteria bacterium (assembly GCA_017631895.1). Classification (GTDB taxonomy): domain Bacteria; phylum Pseudomonadota; class Alphaproteobacteria; order Rs-D84; family Rs-D84; genus Enterousia. The sequence goes on from JAGBSK010000035.1 coordinate 54,844, forward strand.
GGGGCATTTTTAATGTTTTCACGAATTACATTGTGTGTAGTTTCGGTTGTATGCGTGATATAACAAACCGAGTCATATTTATTATTTTCATCACCGTCCGAAAACCAATCATGGGGTGTGTCGCCGGGCTGAATTTCACATACAGAAAAATCAATCGAATCACGCTTGATACGCGCAGGTGTACCCGTTTTCAAACGCAATACACGAAAGCCCGCGTTCTGTAATATGCAAGATATGTTTTTATCAGCATCCTGATATGTGCCATCGTCCATTAATCGTCCCGACAGAATCTTTTCCGTGCCACGTGTGACGGTGCCGTTCAAGAATGTACCCGTTGTCAAAACAATTGCACGCGCATGATATTTATTGTTAACGGTTGCGTTTTCCAGGTCTATATTTTCAACCGGTTCAAAAACAACGTCCAGATTTTTATATTCAGATAAAATATCAACAATTGCATTATGATATAAATCGCGATCAATTTGCGCACGCAGGGCCTGGGTTGCCGCACCGTGGGTGGCGTTCAATGTACGCCAATGAATACCCGCACGGTCTGCTGCGCGTGGCATCACACCGGCAAACGCATCCATTTCGGCAACCATCTGGGATTTGCCTGGGCCACCAATACTGGGGTTGCAAGACAATGCCCCCAGGTCGGATTCCGCCATGGTCAGCAACAATGTTTTTGCACCACGACGAGCAGCAGCAGACGCAGATTCCGTGCCAGCATGTCCACCACCGATAACGATTACATCATAGTTCTGCATTTTATTTAGAAACGCCCCATTCCGCCGTTAACATGCAATGTTTGACCGTTGATATAGGACGCTTCGTCAGACGCCAAGAATACACACGCGTTCGCAATATCGTCCGGTTCACCAAAACGGCCCGCAGGAATTTGCGCCAGATATGTTTTCTTTAATTCATCCGGCAAAACATCCGTCATTGGGGTCTGAATAAATCCAGGTGCAATTGCGTTGGCGGTGATGCCACGAGACGCAACCTCGGCCGCGATGGATTTTGTCATCGCAATCATGCCACCCTTGGATGATGCATAGTTTGCCTGGCCTGGGCCACCAATTGTGCCGATGATTGAAGCCATATTGATAATACGACCAAAGCGATTCTTCATCATTGGCATAATTGCCGCACGGCACATCTTGAAACAAGAACGCAGATTTGTATTGATAACTTCGTCAAACTGTTCGTCCGTCATACGCATTAACAATGTGTCGCGTGTAATTCCCGCGTTATTTATCAAAATGTCAATTTTGCCCGCGCGTTCAATTGTGTTCATGACCAGTTCAACCGCACCGCCTTCGGCCGCCAGATCACACGGAATTTTGATGTATTCATCACCAAATTCTGCATCCATTTTCGCCACATTACGACCAGAAACAACAACCGTTGCGCCCGCCTGTTTCATCTTTTTTGCAATTGCGCCACCGATACCACCGGTTGCGCCTGTGATTAACGCAACTTTACCCGTTAAATCAAACATCGTTATATCTCCAATTTCTTTGCTGTTATTTTATCTGTTATGCGGGAACACAAGCCCGTCAGGACGGAACCGGGTCCAACCTCTATCATTTCTGTAATTCCCAAATCCGCCATGTTCAACACACTTTCGCGCCAGCGCACGCCGTGTGTCATCTGATAAATCAGGGCTTCTTTGATTTCATCAATATCCGTCGTGGGGGCGCACGTTTTATTCAAGATAATCGGAACAACCGGCGTTTTGAAATCGACCGAATCCAATGCTGCACGCATAACATCCGCCGCGGGTGCCTGCACCCGACAATGAACCGGCACAGACAACGCCAATGGCATCGCGCGTTTTGCGCCCTGCTCTTTTGCGATTGCCATCGCTGCTTCTACAGATTCGCGCGTGCCGGAAATTACAACCTGGCCGGGGGAATTATCGTTTGCAACATCACAACCGGACGCATCACAAATTTTACGCAGGTCTTCTATTTCCATCCCCAGAATAACCGCCGTCAGACCCGTTCCAGCCGGCGCAGCATTCTGCATAGCGTTTCCACGCGCACGCAGCAATTTTGCGGCATCACCAACCGACAATGCACCCGCTGCACACAGCGCGGTGTATTCGCCCAGGGAATGTCCCGCCACATATTCAGGAACCGTCGCACCCGCCGCACGCATCATAGCAATTGATGTCGCCATAATCGCAGGCTGAACATTGGCGGTCATGGTCAAAGTATCGGCCGGACCGTTAAAGATAATATCCGACAGTTTTTCGCCCAATGCCGCATCCACCGCGTCAAAGACCGCGCGTGCGTCTGCATTGTTTTCATATAAATCACGTCCCATGCCGACGCTTTGCGCGCCCTGGCCCGGGAATACAAAAATTGATGACATCTATTGTCCTTTGTTAAATCACAGGATTATTATACTTTGCGAATACTGAATTCGCAACCGCAATAATTTTGGCGGTAAAAATCAGAAGAACGGTTTATTTGAACCCGTAAATCTTCGTCCCATTTGATTGGAAGATACTGAATATCTGCACAGACGGATGTGGCGGATGTATCAACCTGGGCCTGATTCTTGTGGCGAGATACCCCAAGAACACTTGCAATCGCGTTATATCCGTTTTCGCGCGCAAAACGCACCGCACGACGGAAACGATATTCAAAGCACAGCGAACAGCGCGCACCACGTTCGGGTGCGGTTTCAAACCCGCGCACCGCGTCCCGCCATGCGTCATGGTCGTATTCCAGAACCGCATATTTTACACCAAGTGTTTCACAATACTTAATCTGTTCTTGCATGCGTTTGGTGTATTCAGTTTCTGGAAAAATATTTGGATTATAAAATAAAACGATAAAATCAAATACGCCCGGCATACCATCCGACAGTTGTTTAATCGCACCCGCAGAACACGGAGCACAACAGGACAATAAAACCAGGCGTATATCATTCATCACAATGTTTTTTGACACATGGTCGCACGATTGGAACGCAGACGCTGGGCGCGATGAATTATATTTAATGCACGCGCATGGGCAGCGTCATCAGCAACGAACGCTGTCAGCACCGACATATCAGTATTAATCTTGTATGTAGTTTGTGGAATACGTTCGCGAACATAGTCCACAAAATGACAATTTGCCTGATTTTGGCATTCGTGCACATTTTTACATTTGGCACAGTAATAGTGCGCAAGATACACAGGCGCCCCATTATGATTTACAATTACTTTTATGCTTCTGTTTAATCTTTCTAACATTTATATTCCGTTCCTATTTCTGCATTATCATTTAATTCAATTATTTTTTCCCCGTCGGTGCCAATGCCCAGTTCGGCTGGACTGCACATCATACCATATGATTCAACGCCTGCAACAGTTCTTTGTGCCATCGGTTTTTTCATGCCTGGCAATTTTGACCCAACCGGCGCCAACACACCACGAAGCCCCACACGCACATTTGGTGCACCGCACACAATTTGCAACGTGTCTGTGCCGGTGTTAACCGTTAAAATATGTAAATCAGCGCGCGTGTCATGATTTTTTACATCCACAATTTCCGCAACAATTGGCGTAGGAATGTTTTCTTGTTTTTTCGGGGCGTATTTTTCAGTCAATATCGCAACCGTTTCATCATCAATGCGATTGAACAGATTTTCAGGCACCATAAATTCTGCGCCATCTGCGATGCGACGTTCGTATTTTTCCGGCCATGTCAGGTCATGCGCATCTGCGAAAACATTCTGCATTTTTTCCGCCGCAGTTGGAATAAAAGGTGCCGACGCACGCGCAAACAAATCAATCAACTGAAAACATTCATTCAGGCATGCGGCCGCCGCGTCCATATCGCCGTTCTTTACCAACGCCCATGGTTCGCATGCCGTCATATATTCATTACCAATAGCATACAGACCACGCAACGCCGCAATCGCCGCACGGAATTCACACGCATCCAGCGCAGTTGTCAATTCAGACAATTTTTCGTTAATCTGGGTTGCCAGTTCTGCGTTAATCGCACCCGCCTTGGGCACGTTGTTGCCAAAATTCTTAGCAGTTAACTTGCATACGCGCGACACAAAGTTCCCCAACATACCGTTCAAATCTTTGTTCACAACGTCCGCAAAGCGCGCGATTGTAAAATCGTTATCGTCCGTTTCGGGTGCGTTTGCCAACAGCGCATAACGCCAATAATCTGCCGGCGCAACATCAATTGCGGAATCCAAGAATATCCCGCGCTTTTGCGATTTCGAGAATTTGCCACCTTCGAAGTTCAGGAAATTCATGCCCTTTAACATATCGACGGTTTTCCAGTTGTCGTTCATCGCCAATTGCTGTTCTGGGAAAAACACCGAATGGAATTTCACGTTGTCTTTGCCCATAAATTGCGCATAGTGGGCATCTGGATTTTTCCACCAATCCGCCCAATTTTCATTTGCCGCCTGAGAAATAGATACATAGCCCCATGGCGCATCAAACCATACATAGAAAACCTTGTTTTCATAGCCCGGTTTGTTGACCGGTATCCCCCACGGCAGGTCGCGTGTAATGGATGTATCGCGCAAGCCTTCGTTCGCCCAACCGCGCGCAATTGACGCCGCAGAACGCGACCATTTTGGTGCGTGTTCGGCCAACCAAGCCTTCCAAGTGTCTTCGACGCGTGATGCCAAAAAGAACAGATTCTTGGTTGGACGCATTTCGATTTTATCGCTGCCCGAAATGGTACTGCGTGGGTTCAGAAGTTCTGTTGCCTCGTACGTGGCGCTGCATTTATCACACTGGTCCCCGCGCGCGCCTTCAAAGCCACATTTTGGGCATGTGCCCACCAACTGACGATCCGCAAGGAACATGTTGTCATCAACCGAAAACGGCTGAATCGTTTCGCGTTCTTCGATTAGCCCCAATTCGTCCAGGCGCGAAAACAATTCGTGGATTAATTTTTCCTGTTTTTCTGTGTGGGTGCGACCATACAGGTCAAACGACAAATTAAAATCACGCACCGCACGTAGGTGCTTTTCATAGTATTTATTGTTGTATTCTATAACCGGCATATTTTCAGCGGCCGCACCAACGACGGCGGGGGTTCCATGCTCGTCCGCGCCACAGATATACAAAACGTCGCGACCACGCGCACGACAAAAACGCGCATAAACATCCGACGGCAACCAACAGCCGATTAAATGCCCCAGGTGCAATTCACCATTTACGTATGGTAATGCCGATGTTATTAAATACTTTTTTGCCATTATTATATGTCCCTTGGTTCAAAAAAAT
>JAGBSK010000036.1 GCA_017631895.1 Alphaproteobacteria bacterium
GCATGTCTGGTGTTGTGGCGCCAACTGCGAATTCTGCGCCCAATGGTACGTCAAAATTATTCAGGATGTGAAACGCCTGGTGTGTGGTGTTGTATGCGTTATCCGGCTGTAAAGAGTAGGTTGTTTGAAATGCTGCGCGTACAAATCGTGATGGCGGGGTAACGTCGCCAGGCAGACCCAGAAATCCCGAACCAGACCCAAAAGACCGCAGTTCGATGGGTCCGAATTTGGTTGGGCCAGCACCGCCGGGGTGCAGATTTACATAGTTATTCAGGTTGGTCATTTGCCATGGGAAACCAGGTGCGTTGGTCAGGACGCCAACTTCGTTTTCATAAAAGTTTGGACGGCCGTCCACTATTTCCAGGACAATCTGGCGACCAGATGGTTCGGTTATGCGCCAATGAACGGTGCCAGCCGTTGGGTCGACATTTATGATGCGTACGTCGTTAATTGCGGCCTTGACTTGGTCTATGCTTGAAAAGCGCGACAGAATCCATGATACAACCTGGAAATCGGCCAGAGAAATATCTTTGTTGGCTTCGTTATAGGCTTGGTATTTACCGTATCTTGGGAAATAGAATAGGGCGGCGGACAGGCCGGCTTCGTTCGTGCCGTCAATTACAAATTCGGGTTGTTCAACCGCCAGACCGCTGTAGCCGTATAATGATGTATAGTTCAGACCGTCCATAGTTCCGCCGGGTAATAATGATTGTGCATTGTGGCCGCGCGGAACGACTACGTACATGCTGTTGTTTTCAGAACCAGACCAATCCATCGTTCGTGCAACGATTGTTGCGCCGTCTTTGGATTTTAATGTGATGCCGGTGCATGCGTTTGCGGATTGGGTCAGCGCAATGCACGTGGCAAGTGTAATAAAGAATAGTGATTTTTTCATGGTGTTTCCCCCTTTGTCATAATTATTGATGTTTGGGTGGTGCAGGGCAATAGGGGTGATTTCATAAAAATATTTTGGTTGCTTTTTATTTTTTATCGTTATATAATGCGCGACGCATTGGGGCATAGTTTAACGGTAGAACTCCGGACTCTGACTCCGTCAGTGTTGGTTCGAATCCAGCTGCCCCAACCAAGATAAACAAGCCCGCCGATAAAGGCGGGTTTTTGTTTGGTTTCTAATATTTCCACCAAGTTCGAAAGTTTGTTTTTGAAAAATGACAATTTTCTAGCATTTTCGAACTTATCATGATAAATCTATACAAGACGGTTTATTTATGCTTAAAATATCGATACGTAAACGTAAAAAATTTATAATTCATCTTTTATGTTCATAAGAATCGTTTTTAGACAATAATTCTTCTATGGAACGAGGTTCGTCCGTTACTTTTCGTTTATTCAGATTTTCTATAAATGTATACAAATTATTTATAATTTGTTGTTTAGTTAATCCCGAAGTTTCTAACACTTTTAATGCATTGTTATATAATGCTTTTTCGTTAACATCAAAAGCCAAAATATTTTCTATTTTTATTTCAGAAGAATTAATCCATCCACATAGTTCAGTTAGTATTTTTTCTGGGGGATAGCCCGTTTCTACACCCCAATAAAATACCTCCCATTCCCAAAGTTCAGCCATGGAAATTAATTTTAGAAAATTTTCCAGTTCCGGCAAAGTGATGCTATCTTGGACACAAGAAATATCTATTCCTTTTGCTCCCTTTTCATTATTTGCCTTAGTTAACCAACTAGATTTATCTTTGTTTTTATAATATATACCATATCTGTATCCATCAGTATTCTTAGACAATACATATTTTTTTGTGTAATCATTCACAAAATTCAATGTTCTCGGTTGTGCTAAGATAAACGAATTTAACAATTTTTCTTGTTGTAAATAACCCCAAAACCATAAATCTTCAACATTATTGGTGCCATTGACCCAAAGGCGTTCTACTGGGTCGCCATTCTCTTGGACCAATATTCCGGGAACATTTTGTTTTTTTCCCCACGCTATTGAAGTATATGGAAAACCTAATTCGGCGCACGCAAGTTTATTTTCAAATGAAACTAAAATTACACCATTTATCACAACAGCAAAACATGTAAGGAAATCTGTGTTTTCTGTAGACAAAAATTCACAATCTTTTGGCATATTTATTTTTGGTATAGCCCTTGGGATATATATCCCATCTGGAACAGGGCCTTTAAGAACAATCAGTTGTCGATCAAATGAGGCAATATTTTTAACTCTATTGTAATTTCCCAATGTCGGTTTAAATAATTTGTGTTGCTGTTTAAAACTTAATAACACCCTTGTTTTGGTCATATAATTCAGTAACGTAAGAGCTTCTTCTGTTCTAAACGAGAATTTTTTATCATCATTTGAAATAGCATTTATTATATTTTTTAATTTGGCCTCTAAATCTGATCCATAATGCGAATTACAATCTTGACACACTTTAATTTTTATTCTTTCTTGTAATTTTTTTGATCCAGTTGATGTGCCAAAAATTTTCTTACAAGCAAAAGCAGGAAACAGGTGTTCTCCATTAGTTAAAGTTTGTCCTTCAAATTTTTTACCACAAAAAGAGCAGTACTCGTGTTCTATCATATTCATCAACCAAATCCACTAACGTATTATACCATAAAAACAACACCAATCAAATAGATGTCTGGAAACAATAATATCTTGCCATTATTTATTCAAAAGTTTCTTAACTTCTTCACCAAGTTCAATTAAATCGGCATAATCATTGGCTCGCGAACTGCACAGATTGCACAACCAAGATAAAGTAAAAATGTCCCGATGGGGCATTTTTATTTTATCTGGGGTGGCTGGATCCGCCAGAGCCTAGCGCATGGCGAATATGAGATAAAAAGTGCCGTTGCAGAATATATTACAATGATGAATAAAAGTTTCCCAAAGGCTGGCGGGGTCATACTTTCTGGTGATTTTCTTAACCCACCCGACCGTCAAATTTCTTTGACGGCATATTTTTTTGTGTTTAGTAAAAAAATAAAAATAATTTTTATTGAATATCAAAATAAGTGTGCTATGAATAAAAGCATATAATTTGGGAATATTCTTAAGAAGGAGAACCACATGTCCAATACAAAACATTTGGCGGATTTGTTGAAAGTCTGCAGTATTTTGCCAGCCTTGGTAATCATGCCTGCGATGGGGGATGGTGTTTCAGAACGACAAGTCATAACAGAAAACAAAACGTATAAAAGCTTGACTGTTAATGGTATTGCATCGTCCTGTGCAAATAATGGTGGCGTTTTCTATATGGAAGATGTTCAGGATGTTGTATTGAATTTTCAGGGAAATTCTTCTTTTACAAATAATTCATTGAATGGTGGTGGTATGGGTGGCGTCATTGGTAATGGTTGGTTGTCAACCAAGGATGCAGATAAATGGACACCATATACCCCAGGTGGTAAGATTGTTTTTAATGGCGATGTGAATTTTGAAAAAAATACTACAAACAGTACAAATGGTGGTGGTGCGATATTTAACTATGGTGTTGGTACTACAGATAGCCCAGATATTGTATTTAATGGCGATGCAGAATTTATAGGAAATTCAGTTACAGGGACAACAAGTTCTGTTCATGTTGGTGGTGGTGCGATTCATCATCGTGATGGCGCTATTGTATTTAATGATGATGCGTTATTTAGTGGCAATACGTCCGCATCCAAGGGTGGGGCGATTATGACCGCAGGTACAATGTTGTTCAAGGGTGAAGCAATTTTTGAAGATAATGAGGCTTCGTCCCAAGGTGGGGCATTGGCCATGATGGGTGGAAACGTCACCTTTGAAAAAGAAGCAACTTTTAAGAGTAATTCTGCTGGGGCTGGGGCAGCAGTGGCGATGTCCGAGGCAAATTCATCATTGGTGTTTAAGGATTTTGCACTGTTTGATAGAAATATAGGGACAGCAGCATTGTGGAATAATTCAGCTACTGGTTCTGTTGTGTTTGAAAATGGTGTAAAATTCTATCAAAATACAAATACTAAAAATGGAACTTTGCAGAATGCTGGTGATGTGACTTTAAATTCTGGTGATTTTGTATTTATGCATAATTCAGGCGAAAGTGGTGGTGGTCTGAAAAATGTGGGTACGGTTACTGTTGATACAACGGGTAATGTTCTGTTTGATACGAATATTACCAAGTCAACAGGTGGTGCGGTTGATAACTCGGGTATTTTAACTTTGACGGCAGGTAATGTTTCGTTCTTGGGAAATACATCTGATGCAGGGTATGCAGGTGCGATATTTAATTCAGGTGATATGAGCATCTTGGGTGCGGAAAATGTATTTAGTAATAATATTGCTAAGGATACAGGAACAACCAAGCATGGTGGTGGTGCGATTCATAACCGTGGACAGACAGGAACAACTACGTTGGTTGTTGGAACAAAAGATAGTGTGAACGTGTTTAGCGGGAATCAGTCAAATGCCCATGGTGGTGCGATTGTTGCACGTGCATATGATGGTGATACACAAAATTCAGAAGTAGTTATAAATGGTGATACAACATTTGTTGGTAATACTGCGGCATTAAATGGTGGTGCAATTTGGAATAATGCTGCGAAAAGTGGTTCTACAATAGGAACTGCAAGTTTTACTATAAATGGCGAAGTTGAATTTGAAAACAATATCGCCAGCGGTGTTGGTGGGGCGATATTTAATGGATCGCAAATGACAATTGCCAAAGCAAACTTTGATAGAAATATTGCCAATGGTAATTATGGTGGTGCGATTTATAATACTTCTGCGGGTAATATAACCAAGTTGATAGCAGAATTTGAAGAAAACAAGGTAGAAAATTCGGACTTTGCGGCAGGTGGTGCAATTGCTAATATTGGTAAAATTGGCGAAATAACGGGCGAGTTTGAACAAAACACGGTGCGTGCTATAAATCCTGATGCATGGACTTCGGCTAAGGGCGGTGCTATTTATACCTTTGCGGGTTCTGTTATGGATTCCGTTGTTGCCGACTTTGATGGAAATTCAGCGTTTGGTAGCGGTGAAGCGATTGGTGGCGCAATCGTTAATGATGGTACAATTACAAAACTTCATCAGTTGAAATCTGGCTTCTTGAATAATAAGACGGAAGGAGCCGTATATGGTTGGGCAGGTGCACTGTATAACAGCCAGGATGCTACAATCGGAGAATTGGTTGCAAACTTTGAAGGAAATTCGGTCAAAGCGGGCGATTTTGCCGCCGGTGGTGCTGTGATTAACTATGGCACTATTGATACGATGGCTGGTGACTTTGTGAAAAATACTGTGACGGCGTCGGCAGAAGAAGGCTCTGCTATGGGTGGGGCGTTGGTGAATTTTGGAACGATAAAAGCGTTAAGCGGTAATTTTATCAGTAATGAAGCGACGGCTGCGACCGATGAATATGCGTCGGGTGGTGCGATTTCAAATTATACTGGTGCGATTACTATGGTTGGGGATAATTTGTTCCACAATAATACAGCAGATTATGGTGGCGCGATTGAAAATTATGAGACTTTGAATTTGACGGGCCGTAATACCTTTACGGGAAATCGTGCGAATTTTAAAGGGGCTGCTATTTATAATGATGCCGCTGGCGTAGTCAATATGTCTGGGGATAACACATTTGCAAATAATGTCGCAGGCAAGGGTGCGAATGATATCCATAATGATGGAGCGCTGAATATCACAGATGGCACAACAACATTTGGTGGTGGGGTGTCGGGTAATGGTACATTAACCCTGGCCCAGGGAGCAACCTTGGATATTGGTACATCTTTGATTCACCAGGATTCAATTGACTTGTATGGAACTGTTAAGGTTTCATTGTTAAATGCCGGAAATGATGACAAACGTGCACTTAACTATGGTAAATTCCATAGTGATGATATCACGGTTGATTTGGGTGCAAAATTTGAACTGAGTGTGGGTGCAGTTGGTACTTATAACATCTGGGGGGCCGCAGAAGTTGCCAAAGACCAGGTCTTTGTTGGTAGTATCTATGAAATTGCTGAAATGGACGCGAATGGTGTTAGAATTGTGACCAAGTCTGTTGATACAATTGCAGAAGAACAGGGACTTTCAACCCAGGCGTCTGGTGCGGTTGTAGGCCTTGCGAATGCCAACAGTGGCAAGGCACATCAGGTGTCATTGGCATTGCAGGAAGCGTTAAATGCCGGGGATGCTGAATATGTTGAACGTGAAACCAAGAAACTGAACCCAACCGATAAACCAGTGGCCCAGGCCGCCGCGGCATCGGTTCAGAACCAGGTTCTGTCATTGGCGTCCGGACGTATGGCGGGTGGTATTGCCGTCGGTCGTGCCGGTGGTGATGAAAGCAGCCAGGAAAATGGTTTCTGGATTCAGGGACTGTTTAATAAATCAAAAATGGGTGATGATTTCCATGGATATACACGCGGGGTTGCATTAGGCGCAGATACGCTGATTGACAGAAAGTGGACAATTGGTGGTGGACTTGCAACGAATAATAGCGATGTTCATGCCGATGGAAGTCATACGGATATAGACAGCAAGACTTTGTTCCTGTATGGCCAGTATAAACCAAATAATTGGTTTGTGAATGCAACTGCGACATATAATATGGCCGAGTATACAGAACATAAGAATTCTGGGGGAATTGCTTTGATGGATACATATGATGTTGATTCATATGGTGTTCAGGTTATGACTGGTTATGATTTTACACCGGGTATTACAACCGAAGCAGGGGTTCGTTATTTGAATGTTTCCCAGGATGCATATACCCAGGAATCTGGTTTCCAGGTAGGCGCGGTTGATACGAAGTTCTTGTCAGGTGTTGCAGGGCTGAAATATGCATTCGCAATTGAAAATGATTGGACAATTCAGTTGCGTCCGGAATTGCGTGCAGCGGCAACCTATGACTTTGTTAGTGATGACGCGTATGCGACCGTTGTTATGCCGGGTGTGGCATCGTACCAGGTTGAAACAGAACGTCTGAGCCGTATGGGTGGTGAATTCGGTATCGGTTTGACTGCCACGTACAAGGGATTGGAAGTATCCTTGATGTATGATTTGGATTTGCATCGTGATTATACATCACAGACTGGGATGATTAAATTCCGTGGCAAGTTCTAAATAAAATCTAATGGCATATCTAAAGCGAATTGTGGGTGTCTCATGTAGCGTTTGTACACTACGACACCCACAATTCGTTTATCTATAACATTATCTTTTATTTAACGCCAAACAAGGAGTAGGGTAGTGTTTGTACACCGACGTTGTCGGAACCGTTCCGCATTTAAATCGTTCTAATCAATTTTATAAAATCCCGCCGATTGGCGGGATTTTAATGACTTTTTTGTTTTGAAAACAGTTTGGCGTATATTTGTTTTGCACGGGCAATTATTTTTTCGTATAAGAATGGCTCGTTCAGCCAGCGTTCTTCGCGGGCGGCGGCTATTACTAATTTTTCTGCGGTGCGTTCCTGTTCTTCGCGTTCGTATGCCTGTTGGGCGGCTATGTCGCGGTAATTTGGATCTATTATTGTAATGCCGTATTCGTCCATGATATTTTCCTTGTTTGTTATACCACTTCGGTCACAGCGCGCAGGGCGCCGTCGCGTGATAATTGGACAACGCGAATTTTCTTTTTCATTTCGGATATTAAATCTGTGCGATTGTAGGCCGGCTGGGTGTGCAGAATTCGATCGGCAAATGCTGCGTATGCGGCATCCGCGCTTTCTGCGTGAATTGTTGTATAGAAATGGTCGTGCCCCGTTCCCAGCATTTCCCATAAAACAGCCGCGTTGTCGGTCGATATTTCCCCGCCGATAATTACATCGGGTGTCATGCGCACAACCAAGTCCAGCAGACGTGCATAATTGAAATTGTTTGTTTGTTCCGTGCGCGACAAAACAAAGTGAACCCGATTCGCCTGGGGTACACGAATTTCACGTGCGTCTTCGACGGTAATTACACGACTGTTTTTGTCGATTAATGTTAGCATGTGATTCAGAAACGTTGTTTTCCCAGTAGCGGTCGCGCCAGTTATTAAAATAGGACTGCCGTCATTAATGGCACTCATCAATCGGTCGTATGGGTCATCAGGGCGAATGTTTTCGCGTGGTTTTACCGTTAATAATTTTTCCCCGCGACGCAGGTGATAGTTTTCAAAACTGGTATCGTGTGCGCCGCCACCACGAATGTTTAGTGCGACACCACCCGTTACGTCGCGTTCATCATACTGTACGTTTGGGCCCGCAATTGCGGTAAAGCGATGATTCCCGGGCAGGGTGGCATAAACAACCGGCATACCGTGGATTGGATCGAATGGCAGTTCGTATATATTTGCCACGGTGTGGATTAAATCGACCAGGTATTGCTTGCTTAATATTTCAGCCTGGTATGAAACCCAGGGAACGCGCGCGCCGTGCAGGCGCATCCAAACCTGGCCTGCGTGGTTGATTGCGATTTCTTCGACAAAAGATGGCGAATAAAATTCCGCCAGCGGTTTCAGCAAAGATTCCAAGACTACATTTGACATATAATTGATTTTATCATAAATCCTGACTTGAATCAAAAATCTTTATTTGTTACAATCAATAAAAAGAGAGATTGAATATGAAGAAATCAATTTTGTTTGCTTTGTTGGGTGTGCTGACATTGGCGGGGTGTGCGACGGATAAAGATGCCCCTTATAACGAGGTGGACTTTGCCCAGGGGGGTGAGGATGCGCCACTTTATAACGAACGTACCAGCACTTTTATGCAATCTGATAATCAGTATAGCAATATCGATTCGTATAAGCCCAAGACAGGGGCAGAAAAAGAACAGAATGCAAACCGATGGAATACGTCGCGTATGGAAACCCGCTGGCAGGAATACAAGGGTGCGATGGTTCGTGTGCAAATATTGCTGGGGAATACAGATGTGCGTGAAATGCGGTTGCGCCTGATGCAGAATGCAGATGGTATGGATATTGATGGCGATTCGCGTACGGTTTTGGCGGCGGTTGCAGATTTTGAAATGAAGCGCGTATGTGGGCGTAATGCGGACAGTATTGTTATGGTCTATGACAGACCGTCTTTTGATGTAATGCGTCCAACACCATATTTTGATTATCGGATTGAGGCCGAAGGCGCAACCATGCGTGAGTATGGTTTCAGATGTGTTTATAATAAATAATTAACAACAAAACAAAAGGGGCATGTAATGAAAAAAGTAGTATCTGTTATGGGTGTGTTGGCTGCATTGGGATTGGCCGGGTGTGGTGAAAAGGTGCCAGTTGCAGAAAATGGTGATACGGTTGTAATTAATTTTGCGGGTTATCTGGATGGTGTTCAGTTCTCAGGTGGTACAGCAGAAAATTTCCCATTGAAATTGGGCAGCGGTCAGTTTGTGCCAGGATTTGAAGAACAATTGGTTGGCATGACCGAGGGCGAAGAACGCGATATCAATATCACTTTCCCAGAACAGTATGTGGAAGATTTGGCGGGTAAATCCGTAATCTTTAAGGTTAAGGTTGTAGATATTGTTGAAAAATAATAAAAGTCCCGCGAAAGCGGGATTTTTATTTAAAGAGCAATGAGCAGATAGTAAAGAGCGATTAATATTAAGATTCGTCATTCCTGCTTGGTTCCACCCACGCAAACATTTGTTTGCGCGGGGGGTGTGGAGGGAATTCGCGGCGCTGCGGACGTTTTTTGGTCCCTGCGTGGGCATGACGAATTTCTTTTTAGCCCACTAAATTTTTATTTAGCGAAGTAATTCATGTATTCATAATTTGAACTTTGCATTCTAATAAAAATCCCGCCATTGGCGGGATTTTCTAACTGACCAGTTTTTGCCAGAATGATTTTTTCTGGGGTTGTTTTTTGCGACGACGACGTTGTGCGTTGACCGTGGTCTTTTTCGCATCGATGTGTTGCGCGTTCTTGCGTTTTGCATCGGTCGATGGTGCATATGCGCCCAACAGATCTTCGGTTTTATTTTGTTCTGGGGCGACGCGCTGGATTGAATATTGGTCGATATTCATCAGGCTGTCGTCGCCAACAATCACAATTTCAGTTTCGAATTTGGATTCCATTTCCGCTAATTCGGCACGTTTGTGATTTAGCAGATAAACTGCAACGTCTGTCGGAACCGTCATGATGATTTTTTGTGCCGTCTTGGCCAGTAATTTTTCCTGAAGATGACGGAACAGGATAATCGCAGCCGTCTGTATTGATGGGACAACACCCGCACCCATACAGTGTGGGCATGGAACGTATGATGATTCCATAAAACTACTGCGCAGGCGTTGACGCGATAACATCAATACACCAAAGTTGTTGATTTTTGCAACTTGGGTGCGGGCGCGGTCGCGTTTCATAACCTCGCGCATTTTTAATTCCAGTTTGCGGTTGTTCTTTTCTTCTTCCATGTCGATAAAGTCAATCGCAACAATTCCCGCCAAATCGCGCAGACGCAATTGCAGGGCGATTTCTTCGGCCGCCTCTAAATTAGTGTTCAGTGCGGTTTGTTCGATGTCTTTTTCCTTAATCGCGCGGGACGAGTTAACGTCAATTGTTACCATCGCTTCGGTCTGGTTGATAACCAGCGAACCGCCAGATGGCAATTGTACGTATGGACCATGCAAACCTTCCAGTTGTTTTTCAACGCCGGCCTTGACCATTAATGGGACGCCTGCGTCTTTATAGTGAACCAGTTGTTTGCGTGGTGCACGACCATACATTTGAATAAAGTGTTGTTTGGCCGCATCAAATGCTTCTTCGCCTTGGATAATCAGAACGTCTTCTTTATCGCTTAAGAAATCACGAACGACGCGACGCAACAATGAATCCTCGGTGTGAATGGTGACCGGCGCAACAGATTCCAATGTGGTTTTACGGATTTCATTCCACAAATTAACCAGGTAATCATAGTCCGCCGCAATATCCGCAGGTGCCGCACCCATGGCCGCAGTACGCAAGACAACCGTCATGCCCTTGGGTATCTTTAATCCGTGCAGAACATCACGCAGGCGCGCGCGTTCGGATTTGTCAGAAATCTTTTTGGAAATGCCATAACTGTTGCGTTTGCGAGAGTTTGGCATCAAAACCGCAAAACGACCCGCCAATGACAGATATGTTGTCATTGATGCGCCTTTTTGACCGCGCTCTTCTTTGACGCCCTGGACCAGTAAAATTTGTTTTGGTTTAATAACGTCCTGAATCTTGAATTCACGGGCGCGTTTGGCGAATTCTTTGTTATCTTCGCCGGCGCTGTGGTCATCGTATTCGGCGACTTCGTCTTCTTCGTCATTTGGATCGTCGTCGTCGTCAACAATGTTGGCATGTGCCAGTTCCAGCAGTTTCTTTTTCTGTTCCGCCGTTACCTGATAGTAATCTGGGTGAATTTCCGAAAACGGCAAAAATCCGTTTTTTCCAGTTCCATAATCTACGAACGCAGCCTGCAGGGATGGTTCAACGCGAATAACCTTGGCCAGATAGATATTGCCCTTAATCTGGGGTTTGGTTGTGGTTTCAACGTCAAAGTCTGATACGCGATTTGTCGATGTATCAACAACTACTACCCTGGTTTCTTCCGGGTGGACTGCATCCACATATATTTTTTTTGACATTTTGTAATCCTTTTGTTTTGGCGTTGTATGATATGGCAATAACCCGTCCCCGTGGGGCGTCCAAGCCCATGCCAAGGGATTGCGCCACGATAACCATAAGCGCCATGCGAATTGTTGAAAATAGTGATAATACAAACACTTATTATAGCCCCATATTCATACACAGGGCTTATTCTAACATGCCATTATAGTGTTCGCAAGGTATTTATTTTCTGATTTTTATGCCAGATTTTATTTGGTTGATTTTGGCGGGGATTTTTTCTTTGGCCTCGGCCAACCAGCGTTTCATGCGACTGCGCAACCAGCGTTCATAGATAAAGAACAAACTGCCCATGCCAATTAATGGCAAAACATAGTAAATAATGCGATAGGCCAACAGGGCGCCGAATATGCTGGCCTTGTCCACGCTGTCGGGCAGGGCGACCAAGAATACAGTTTCAAATACCCCAATGCCGCCGGGAACCTGGCTGAAAACACCGGTTGATTGGGCAATCGCAAACAGTCCTATAAATACAACAAATGGTATTTTTACAAATGGAATCAGACAGAAATACAGCACCAATCCGGCCAGAACGCTGTCCGTTATGCCCAGAATTGTTTGGGTAAATGCCATTTTTGCCGATGGAATTTGGAATTTGATTTGACCGATTTTAATGCTTTTTTTATGAAAGAAAATTGATGTTGCAAAATATACCAGCAGGGTTGTCAGACAGAATATAAACAGTGCGTTTATACCAACACTGGCCCCGATTGAGTTTTGAAACAGTTCATGTGGAACCAGGAAATAACTGATTACCACAATGGCGGACGCGCCCAAGAAATATGTAAATCCCGATATGGTTAGCATTTTCAAGATGTCGCCACCACGAATACGCCAACGGGTATAAAGGCGGTATCTGATTGCGCCACCGCTGACCACGGCGTGGCCGGCATTATTACTTATTGCGAATCCCAGCATCCCCGCCAGCATCCATTTCCACCAAGAAACATGTCCGCCGACATAATTTAATGCCAAAAAGTCATATAAAGACAATGCCAAATACCCCAGCATACATGCCACGCATGCCATCGCCAGGTTAACAAATGGAATGTCCAGAATTGCATGTGCGATGTCGGATAGACTGTAATTGCGCAACTGCCACCACAGCATACCAGCCGCCAAAATAAAAAAGAAAATGCCTGAATAACTGATAAACTTTTTAATCAGGCGTTTTGTCTTGACTGACATATACATCCTTTTACAAGGGTAATAGGATAACAATTTTACAACGAAAATCAATCTAAATAAAATCTAATGGCATATCTAAAGCGAATTGTGGGTGTCTCATGTAGCGTTTGTACACTACGACACCCACAATTCGTTTATCTATACCATTATCTTTTATTTAATGGTGGCACCGCGTGCAGATATGCCATTATTACCCTGGCTCCTGTGGGCGGTGTTATTATCCAACCGTCAGGTCTTTGCCTTTGACATCTATATAGACTGTGCTGCCTTCGCCGATTGAACCTGTTAGAATCAGGTCTGCGATTTTGTCTTCGACAGCAGATGTTATCAGGCGTTTTAATGGGCGGGCGCCAAATGCGGCATCGTATCCATTGTCGCCCAGCCATTTGATGGCTTTGTCGGTGATGTTTAATTCAATGTGGCGTTCCGCAAGGCGTTTTTCCAAACCGCGCAATTGAATTTTGACAATTCCCGCCATTACGTCCTTGCCCAGCGGATTAAAGAACACAATTTCATCAATTCGGTTCACAAATTCTGGGCGGAAATTTGATTTCACCGCCGCCATATCGGGTAGGTTGCTGGTCATTATTATAATGGTGTTGGTGAAATTCACCACATGACCCTGGCCATCGGTCAGGCGCCCGTCATCCAGAATCTGCAGAAACACATTGAATACATCCGGGTTTGCCTTTTCGATTTCGTCGAACAGCAAAACCTGGTATGGGCGGCGACGTACGCTTTCGGTTAAAACGCCACCTTGTTCATAGCCGACATAGCCCGGGGGGCTGCCAATCAGGCGGGAAACCGAGTGTGGTTCCATATATTCACTCATGTCGATTCGTGTCATTGCGGTGTCGTCATTAAACAAGTATTCCGCCAGGGATTTTGCAACTTCGGTCTTGCCGATGCCGGTGGGCCCCAGGAACATAAAACTGCCCATTGGACGGCGTGGGTCGGATAATCCTGCGCGACTGCGGCGGATTGCGCGGGCGATTACCCCCAGGGCATGGTCTTGACCCACAACGCGTTTGCGCAGTTCGTCTTCGATGTTTAGTAATTTTGATTGCTCTTCGGCGTTCAGACGGTCGGCTGGGACACCGGTCCATTTGCTGACGACTGTGGCAATATGTTCCGGAAGAACCGTTTTATACTCACGCGCGTTCTCGTTCATCTTGTGAATTTGTTCTTCTAATTCTGGAATCTTGCCGTATTGCAGGGCGGACGCTTTTTCATAGTCGCCATTGCGCATGGCGGTGGCAACTTCGGCCTTGGCGGAATCAAGTGCCGCCATCGCGTCCGATAGGGCGCGCATTTTTTGTTGTTCTGATTGCCATTGTGCGGTCAGTTCCCGGGATTCAGATTCAACACCGGCGATAACCGTTTCCAGTTCCTTTAACCGTTTTTTAGATTCTTCATCTTTTTCTTTCTTTAATGCCTGTTGTTCGATTTTTAACTGCATTAAATGGCGGTCAACTTCGTCCAGGCGGTCGGGTTTTGAGGCAACTTCGATACGGACACGGGCGGCCGCTTCGTCAATCAGGTCGATTGCTTTGTCTGGTAAAAAGCGATCTGTGATATACCGATTCGATAGTTTAACCGCCGATACCAATGCGGCGTCGGCGATTCGTACACCGTGGTGACCTTCGTATTTTTCTTTTAATCCGCGCAGGATTGAAATTGTGTCATCAACGGTTGGTTCGTCTACATATACCGGCTGGAAACGACGGGCCAGGGCGGGGTCTTTTTCAATATATTGACGATATTCATCCAATGTGGTCGCGCCTAAACAATGTAATTCGCCGCGTGCCAGCATTGGCTTTAACAGGTTGGCGGCATCCATGGAACCTTCGCCTTTGCCGGCGCCAACTAGGGTATGCAATTCGTCAATAAATAAAATGATTTTGCCGTCGGCATCTTTGACCGCTTTCAGGATTGCTTTCAGACGACCTTCGAATTGACCGCGGAATGATGCGCCCGCCATCAGGGCACCCATATCCAGGCTTAATAATTGCTTGTTCAACAGGTTTTCAGGGACGTCGCCTGATATGATGCGATTCGCCAAGCCTTCAACGATTGCGGTTTTACCAACGCCGGGATTACCAATTAATACCGGGTTGTTTTTTGTGCGGCGACTTAATACCTGGATAGAACGGCGAATTTCTTCGTCGCGACCAATAACCGGGTCCAGTTTGCCGTCTGCCGCCAGTTTGGTAAAGTCGGTTGTGTATTTTTCAACCGCCTGGGTGGGGGATTCTTGTAAATCATCTGGGTTCATTATAATTACCTCTTTGAATTCGTTTTCCATATATATAGTGCCATAAAGTTTGCTTTCAAGTCATAGGAACGAATGCCGAAATCATCCTTGCGGATGGGGGATTTTTGTTTTAGACTGAATAGTATAAAAAGGATGGAATATGCACGAATTTACACCAAAAGATATAGAACAAATTCAAAATCATGGATTGGTTTTGGATGTGGTGCAGGGGCAATTGGCTGATTTTGCAAGTGGTTTTCCGTATTCTGATATTGTGCGGGCGGCGCTTATTGGTGATGGGGTGCGCGCAATGCTGGGGGCGGAATACGAAGAATATTATGATGCCCACAGAAATGAATATAAAATGGTTAAATTTGTGCCGGCATCGGGGGCTGCGACCCGTATGTTCAAGGACTTGTTTGAATTTTTATCATCTGGTCAAATGAATAAAACAACAGAAATTGTGTTAGACAATTTGGAAAAATTTGCATTTTGGGATGATTTGCGGGCGGCGCTGCCGGAAAATCCGACCGCGCATGATATCATAGAATGTCTGATTACAGAACGTGGATTGAATTATGGTGCAATGCCCAAGGCACTGTTGCAGTTCCATAAATACACAGAAGCGAATCGGACCGCCCTGGCAGAACACTTGGTCGAGGGCGCACAGTACGCATCAGCAAATGGTGTGGTAAATATTCATTTTACCGTGTCGCCAGAACATATGGTGGCGTTTGATGATTTGTTGGTGAAAATTGTGCCGTATTTCGAATCGGTTTTTGGTGTTAAATACAGTATTTCTAAGTCTGTGCAAAAGGCATCAACCGATACAATTGCGGTGAATATGGACAATACGCCGTTCAGAAATGATGATGGGACATTGTTATTCAGACCGGCGGGACATGGTGCATTGATTGAAAATCTGAATGACACGGATGGTGATTTAATATTTATCAAGAATATTGATAATGTTTGCCCGGATAATGCGCGGGGGGCCACGATTGCCCATAAAAAACGTTTGGCGGGTTTGGCAATGAAATTACAGGCGCGTATATTTGAGTATATGCGTGCATTGGATGCAGGAACGGCGGATGTGGATGAAATTGTGGACTTTATAAACAATAATCTTGGAATAGTGGTTGATGCTGATTCGGATTTGCGTGCCGTGTTAAATCGTCCGTTGCGTGTGTGCGGTATTATTAAGAATACAGGGGAGCCGGGCGGTGGGCCGTTCTGGGTTCGTGGGGCGGATGGCGCGCACAGTTTGCAAATTGTAGAACCAGGCCAGATTGCACCTGAAAATATATTGATTTTGAAAAATGGTGAATTTTTCAGCCCAACAGATTTGGTCTGTATGCCACGTGATTATATGGGTAATAAATTTGATTTAACCAAATTTGTGGATCCAACCGCCGGGTTTATATCCGAAAAGTCTAAGAATGGGCGCGCCCTGCGTGCGATGGAACGTCCGGGGTTGTGGAACGGTGCGATGGCAAAATGGAATACTGTTTTTGTTGAAACTCCGCTGGATACATTTACCCCGGTCAAGGTGATTTCAGATCTGTTGGGGGCGGGGCATACGGTAAATGAATAAAAATATGAAAACATTACTTGACTTTTCTTAAATTTTATTATAAATTTGGGTTCGCCATAAATTAAAGGTAGAGTATTATGCCACGTGTATGTAAAGTTACAGGTAAGAAAACAGAAGTAGGGATGAATGTTTCCCACTCTCATCGTCGTACAAAACGTACGTTCTTGCCGAATCTGCAGGTTTTGAAGTTCCACAGTGATATTTTGGGACGTGATTTTTCGTTGCGTATTTCGACCGCTGGTCTGCGTACATTGACCAAGCATGGCGGTTTGGATGCGTATGTAATGGCAAAGCCTGTGTCTCGTTTGACAGAAGAAATGGCGGCAATTAAAAAAGCCATCGAAAAAAAGAACGGAAAGCCAGCGGCACCAGCAAAAAAGCCTGTTCACAAGGCGAATCGCAGTGCACGTTTGGTAAAAAAGGTTGAAGCAAAGAAAGCCGCTTAATTGGTTTTCAATGCGTCATGGCCCCGTGGCGGAATTGGTAGACGCGCTTGACTCAAAATCAAGTTCTGCAAGGAGTGTCGGTTCGAGTCCGACCAGGGCCACCAGATAAAACAAAAACACCCCTTTTGGGGTGTTTTTTTCAAAGAGCAATGAACAGAGAGCAAATATAGAATATATAATTGCATAAATTAATGTTTTGTTGTTTTTTGTTGGCGTTTTTATTATATATCTTACATGAAATTGGAATCCGAGGGCATTTTAATCAGTTTACGACCCTTTAATGAGCGCGATGCAATTGCGCGCGTGTTCACGCGCGATTTTGGGGTTCTGGTCGGTATGATGCGGGGTGCAAATGTCGCCCGGAAACATCGTCCGTTGGTGGGACAGGTTGGGGTGGCAACGTGGAATGCGCGACTGGATTCGCAGTTGGGGATGTTTCATTGGGAAGCGGAAAAGAATTTGTCGGCGTCTGTTATGGTGAATCCGGGGGCGTTGTTGTGTATGAATTCTGCGTGTGAAATTTTGGCGACGTTATTACCAGAACGTGAAGAGTATTCTGCATTATATGATGAAACATCGGATTTGTTGGGGAAACTGGCGCGTGGGAATGTGGCGGCATATTTGACGTGGGAAATTAATTTGTTGTGTGATTTGGGGTATGCGCTGGATTTGTCCCGGTGTTCGGGGTGTGGCGCAACGGATTTCCTGAATTATTTGTCCCCACGAACAGGGCGGGCGGTGTGTGATAAATGTGCCGCGCCTTATATTGACAGGTTGTATAAATTGCCAGTGGATTTGAATACGACATTGCGTTTTCTGGAAAATATTTGTATGCAACAGGGTGTAAGTGTTCCACAAATGCGACGCATGATAAAAAACGTATAATTTGATATATTTATTCCTTGCGCTTTGTTGAAAATTTGCTATTGTAAAATCGTTCAACAGAAGAAGGAGAAAATCATGACTTGGACAATTTTGGTACTGATTCTGGGTATCGCTTTGTACATGTTCGGTGGCATGCTGCTGAAACAGGATACAAAAAAACCAGTGATGGGCGTTATCTGGGCAAAGAAAGCAATCAAAGTAATTTCTATCATTATGGTTGCAGGCAGCGTATGTCGTCTGTATGTTCCATATTATTTGACATCTGTTAATCCTGCAATTATTCAGGAAATGGTCGAAGGTATGCAGGCACAGCAGAATGCAGAAAAGAACAAAGCAATTCGCAAAGTTGTTCGTGAATCTGCATTTGAAATGAGTGAACATGCCCCAATCTTGGGTAACCCAGAAGCAAAGAAAACAATTTATGTTTGGACAGCGGCTTCTTGTGGCTATTGCCGTCGTGTACATGGTGAATTGGACCGTGTGTTAAAGGCGCGTGATGACGTTAAGGTTGTGATGAAAAACTTCTCGATTCACGGTGTAATGAGTGATGGTCCAGCGCGTGCGATGATCGCAGCAAAAATGCAGGACGCAGCCAAGGCAGCAAAATTTGCTGATATCGTTATGACCAAAGAATATCGCCCATCTGAAAATATTCAGGATCAGGCGAAATTGGCCGCAGCAATTGAAAAGAACTTGATGAAGTTTGCAGAAGAAGCAGGTTTGGATGCAGATCAGTTGAAAAAAGATATGACCAGCGAAATTGTTGAAATCGAATTGGCAAATGTACGTGATTTGGCGAATCGTTTCGAAATCACAGGTACACCATTCTTGATTATCGGTGAAGAAGCATTCCCTGGTGCTATCCCAGCTGACCAAATCAATGCAGCGTTGGATAAATAATTTTTGATTGCAAATATAAAAATCCCGCCGAATGGCGGGATTTTTTTTTGGGGTGTCTTTCGCCTTGCATTATGGACGTTTTTTATTTTTTTCTTAATGGTGCCTGATTATAAATTGGGCACAAGGACACACAGTTAGTGGACGGGGTTAGTCACCCGAACATAACGAAATTACTAACAATTTGTCCCGACATTAAATTGTCGGGAAGCTGTTTGCTATGCAAAAGCCCATGGGTAAAGGCAGCAGATTCATCGTTATGTTTGAATGACTAACTTCCCGACACCTACAAAAACTGTGGGTGTTTTTTTTATAAAATAAATAGGAATTTAGTCATGAAAAACATAACAAAATTATGTGTTGCCGTTGGGGTGGCATTGGGCGGTTGTAGTGGTGCAAGTGCCGGTGGTGTAATAGAAGATATTGGCGATTTTTTGTCCTTTAAGGTTTTGCTAGTGTATTCGGCGGCATCTACGTTTTATAATTCTGATTGGGAAACATGGTATGATTATGACTGGGATGGGTTAAAGCAACTGATGGTGGTTAATTTAATCAAGTCAACTGTGACAGATGGGTTTGAAAGAACAGATAGACGAGCCACGTCCAAATGGACGGGGAAATGATAGTTGCCCGTCTGGACATACGTCAAATGCGTTTGCGCATGCCGTCTTTATTCATCGGCGATATAGTATAAATCAGGCAATTTTGCCGTATGCTATGGCGACCTTTGTGGGGTATTCGCGTATCCAATCCAGGTAGCATTATACGCATGATGTCTTGGCGGGGGCGGCAATTGGATTTTTGTTGGCGTGGATATTTGCAGAACCTAAATATAATGTAGTGGTTTCAGCGGACAAAAATGGTGCGTGTGTGGATTTTCATACCACGTTTTAGAAATATCTAGGTTGAAAAAATCCCCCGTTTGGGGGATTTTTAATTAGTTTTGAAAGAAACGATTAAATAACTTTTCGTTTATTTCAATTGGGTATTCACGCATCAGGAACGAATTATAATCGTCAATAATGCCTGATTTTGACATAGTTTGCATTTCGTTGCGCAAATCTGCCATCTTTTTTGTGTCCATTTTTGGCGCAATCGCGTTTTTGATATTCAATACATAGAATGCGTCCGATGATGGCACGATTGATTTTTCATTCATGTCGCCACGGAATGCCGCAACCAGTACGTCGTTTGGCGCGCCAGATGCGCGGGAAACCGTTGCGGTTTTGGCGTCTGATAATTTGCCGTCGGATTTCAGGTTGCCCAGTACTTCGTTCGCACGGACGTATGCATGTTTTTTCTGTTCGGTACGTTTCCAATCGTCCACCAATGATTTTTTGACAGATTCAAATTCAGCGGTATGTGATGGTGTGATTTTATCAACACGCACAAATACAAAGCCGTCTTTGGTTTCTATCATTTCGCTTTCCAGACCTTCGTCCATGTCAAAGATTTTTGCCATCATTGTGTCCGTCAGAACTTTGTCAACGGGGCGATTGTCGCGATTGAATTCGCCAAGGCTGACATATTTTGCACCGTGCTTTTTGGCCGCATCTTGCATTGTTTCACCCGCGATAATGTCATCTTCGAATTTGACGGCGATGGCATAACCTGCGTCGTATTTATCGGGTTGGGACATTTCGGTTGGTACGATTACGTATGAAACAGTACGTGTTTCGGGTACAATTTTGGGGTTTTGTTTGTAATATTCCGCCAATTGTTCATCCGAAGGTGTGGCGACATCAAAATCGGAATATTTAATTGTGGCATATTCGATTTCGCGCATGCCATAGCGTGCGTCGTATGCAGCACGTACCGCAAATTCTGGCACCGGTACCGCAACGCCAACCGCGCCCAGAACCATAGAACGCAATACATTGCCACGCAGGACGTCTGCAAAGGCAGCCTCGGAATAGCCGGAGTTATTTAACACCGTATCAAATGCCAATGTGGAAAATTCGCCATTGACCTGGAATTCTGGGAAAGAACGAATTTCATGCGCGATGCGTTTGTCGCTGACCACAAAGCCCAAATCATCGGCACGGTTTTCCGCCATTTGTTTGGTAGCCATTTTGGTCAGAATTTGTTGTGAAAAAGCATTCTGGGTTGCCGCATCCGTATAAATGGCACGTTGGGCATCTTTGTCCAGTTGTGCCAGTTCGCGCGATTTTTCCAGGTTAAATTCCTGGGCGGAAATTTCTGTGTCGCCTACGCGGACCAGCGTGTTATCATTCGCAACGTTGCCAAAAATCCATTCGGCTACGCCCCATCCAACGAAAGAAAATGCCAAAATGCTGATTAAAATCTTGGCAATTGGTTTTTCTGATGCATTTCTTAAATATTCTAGCATTTGTTCCCCTTTTGCGATACCATAGCAAAACGATATAATAAAATGCAATTAAAAAAAGGGGATTTTTCAATGAAAATTATTGCAGGAAACTGGAAAATGAATGGAACGCGTGCGGGGTTGGATTCTATGTTGCGTGATTTGGAAAATGTGGAAACCAATAACACCATTATTTTGTGTGTGCCATATACTATGTTGCGTGCGGGAAATACGCGTGTGGCAATCGGTGCCCAGGATGTAAGTCAGCACACCCATGGGGCATATACGGGATCTGTTTCCGCCCAGATGGTTGCGGACACGGGTGCAAAGTATGTGATTGTTGGACACAGCGAATGTCGCCAGTATAATGGCGATACAAATGATACCGTTCGTCAAAAGGCGGAATTGGTTTTGGCAAATGGCATGATTCCAATTATCTGTGTTGGTGAAACAATGGATGAAAAGCAGGCCGGCAAGACCATGGAAATAATTGAATCTGGGGTTCGTGAATCTGTGCCGACGGATGGTAATGGGGCAATTGTTATTGCATATGAGCCACGCTGGGCGATTGGGGCAGGGCTGACCCCGACGGCGGATGAAATTGCCGTGGCGCATACGTTAATTGCCAATACGTTGGCGGATATGGGGTTGGCGGGGACGCCGGTTCTGTATGGTGCGTCGGTCAAGGGGTCGAATGCCGCCGAAATTATGTCAATTCCGAATGTGGATGGGGTGTTGGTTGGTGGTGCGTCCTTGAAAAGCGACGATTTCATACCTATAATAACCAGTGTAAAATAAGTATATAGTATGAAACAAATGGAAAAAGGTATGAATAAAGAAGACAAAAAAGAAGTCCAGGTGGAATCTGTGTCCGTGGATGATGCGCCGGTTGTGGATGTGCCACAGCAGGATCCAGAAATAGAAAAATTAACCGCACAATTGGCGGAAATGAATGACAAATATCTGCGTTTGGCGGCTGAATTGGAAAATACACGTCGTCGTGCGGCGATTGATGCGGAATCGCGTGCGCGTACGCGCTCTATGTCGGTTGCGGAAAAAATTTTGCCGGTGATGGATGCGGTGGATGTCGCGTTAAAACATACGCCAGATGACGCGGGGATTCAATCGATGGCGCGTGCGCTGGAATCTGCATTTGCCCAGATTGGTATTACGAAAATTGAATCCGTGGGTGAATCATTAAATCCTATGTTCCATAACGCAATTCAGGTTGTGGACGGCGGGGACGCAAAATCTAATACTATTGTCGAAGAAATGCAAACCGGGTACATGTTTGGTGATACGGTTCTGCGAACCGCAATGGTTGTTGTTGCAAAATAAATAACACCGCCCATTTCGGGCGGTTGGTGTATTTTCTTGTTTATTATTAGAAATAATGCTTTATAATCCACTTATCAAAGATAAGCAAAAGGAGAAAACATGAAATTCAAATTATTTGCAATTGGCGCGTGTGCGTTGGCACTGGTGGCGTGCGGTGCGGATGATACCCAGAATCCAGAATTGTTAAAGGGTGCAAACTTTGTGTCCGCCCAGCCTGGGGTTGATATTACATTATCGTTTGATCCGGTTGAAATGCGCGTATATGGTGGTGTTGTGAACCGCTATAATGGCGGTTATACTGCAGACGGCGACAATATTAAATTCGAAGGTTTTGCGTCAACCATGATGATGGGCGACCCCGAGGCAATGGAAACAGAGCGTGAATACTTTGAATTTATGCCAACTGTTGAAACATACGAACTGAGCGATGGAAAATTAACCCTGATTGCGACCGACGGCAAAGAGATAATCTTTACCCAGGTTGAAAGCCAGCCGGGCGAAGCGACCACAGTTGAAACGACAGAAGTGGTAGCTGAATAAATTCGTTCATATTCACTTGACAAGGGCCGCAACAACATGTATAATTTGCCGGCGTTCGATATGAACATGGCAGTTTTGGCCCCATCGTCTAGAGGCCTAGGACACCGCCCTTTCAAGGCGAGAACACCGGTTCGAATCCGGTTGGGGCTGCCAAAATAAAAAGACCACCCTTGCGGTGGTCGTTTTATTTTGGCAGC
>JAGBSK010000037.1 GCA_017631895.1 Alphaproteobacteria bacterium
AGTGTAATTGCTCTTTTGGGGGGCGGTGTTACTTTTGGTGTAAAATCTAAACAGAAAAAGGATTTTGAAAAAATCTTAAAAACGGTTCTTGTGCCAGAAGCAGAAGAGAAATTAGACAATTTATTACGCGAAGATGCATCTTTGCAAGATAGTATTGATTTTTATCAGGCTTTGTTATTGCAACAGGAATCTGAAGTCGATGGCCAAAGAAAGGCAGAGCAGTATCATAAGTCGCTGGGAATCCCAACAACAACCATGTATTCACGTTTAAACAAGGTTTCAAACACGTTGGAATTAATAGAAGGTGACTGGGCAAGGGCTTATGCTGCGGTGCGCGAACAAAAGGCGCCTTTTCATATTGGTGACGGAGAATATGAAAAACTGCCGGATGAATTGGAAAAAAGAGAAGCGCATCTGGAGGGAATGACAAATACGTTGATAGGGGATAATATAGACATTATTCCCGAGATACCGGGTGGTTATCAGCAACATTATGCGCGTGGGTATAATGATGTTATATTCAGCTTTTTCGATTCAAGACGTTTTGACGAGTATACAGAATATCTTCGCTGTGAAATAAAAGCGGCAAGTGTTGGTAAATATACCGTGACGGGTTCCCAGGGCAATCGGGTGTTTTATCCGATTGTGTCGGCGACGGATGTAAAACAACTTTTAATCGCTATAAAGTTTTTTGTAAACAATTTTGATAATTCCCATGGTATTGTTCAGCAACGTCATATATTGCAAATAAACAAACAAATTGATGAATTGTTGCCTGTGGTCGAAGGGCAAATTACACTTGAACAGACAAGAGATAATACCGCTTTGAAATTAAACAGTTTTAAAACAGGGAAAAAGAAAACAGAAGAACAAATTCGAAAACAAGAAAAAAATCTGGGGGTTTTAAAAACAACAGATGTAAAAAAACTTATGAAGGATCAAAAGCTAAGGTAATAGTTGTGATTTACAAAAAACACCCATCAGGGTGTTTTTTTATGATTAAATTTTTTTAATTTTATGCTTGTGTTTTTATTTTTTTAGCTTGCACTATGTTCCAGAACATGAAGGGATTTGTGTTCGGGGCCGTCAAAAAGCTCGTAAAGACCGGTGCAATACAGCATCGCAATCTACATTGGGTGCAGTATTGTGCTGTATTTGTTTCTGCTGACAAGTTGCTTGTCGGGAAACTGTTGATGCATACAATACGTAGCGTTAAGCGAAAGATCAACAGGGTCATCGTCTTTATGATTTTTTGAATTCCCCGACCGCTGTTCTCTTGTGTTTGTAAGGCGCAGGGAAGGAACGGGAATGTTTTTTCACTTTTTCTTGATGATATCCGGGGTGTTCTTGGTACAGACGGTGGCTTTTGTTGCGACATTATCGATGTGTCAGACGCGCGTTCCAGGCGGAAAATATAAAAAATTGTTACTGGGGCGTTGTGGAAATTGTTGGTGTGGTCACATGGGTATGATAAAACATATCTGCCCGCGCTAAAGGCGAAATTGCACGATTGTGGCGTGCCGTATATTACGGTTATTTATAGACGTCTGGGGGTTGGGCGATAGTTTTCTGGGGGGGGGCTATTTCAAACCTTCGGCGGCGGTGCGGGCAAGGACGTCAACACGTTCGTTCATTTCATTGCCGTTGTGTCCGCGTACCCAAAACCAATGTATCTTTTTTGTTGATGCCAATTCGTCCAGTTTTTGCCACAGGTCTTGGTTTTTGACCGGCTTTTTATCCGCGGTGCGCCAATTGTTTTTCTTCCAATTTTTTAGCCAGGATTGCATTCCGTTTTTGACATACTGGCTGTCTGTCTGAATTTCCAGTTCGTCGTGTTTGCGTGCCGCCGTCAGGGCGCAGATTACCGCCATCAATTCCATGCGATTGTTTGTGGTATTTTGTTCGCCACCGCTGCGTTCGGCAATATTTTTCCCGTCGGTTGCAACAAAACCCCAACCCCCAGGTCCCGGGTTGCCCAGGCAAGATCCGTCTGTCCAAATTTTTAACATTTTTATATGTGTCCTTTTTATGATATAATATCACACATGAACTATAATTCCAAAGATTTAAAAGAAATGGCAAATGCGGTGCGCGCGTGGGCGTTGCATGCAATCCGAACAGCGGGCAGCGGGCATGTTGGAATCGTGCTGGGGGCGGCAGATATTATTACCGTGGTTTATGCTAATTTCTTGCGTCGTGGGCGCGATCGATTTGTGATGTCGGCGGGGCATGGCAGCGCGCTGTTATATTCTGTATTAAAATTGGCGGGGTATAATGTTGGTGATATGGCAACGTTTCGCAAAATGGGCGGTTTGCCGGGACATCCTGAGTACGGAATTGATGGGGTTGATGCGACGACTGGGCCCCTGGGGCAGGGGGTTGGAAATGCCGTCGGTATGGCGTTGGCAGAAAAGATAAATAAAACAGATGCGCGTGTGTATTGCCTGTGTTCTGATGGCGATTTAATGGAAGGTGTTGCCCAGGAATCTATTGCGTTTGCGGGACGTTATAAATTAAATAATTTGGTTTTGTTGTGGGATGACAATGGAATCAGTATTGATGGCGTGGCGCAGACAGATATTGATGTGCCGGCGCGTATGGCGGCGGCGGGCTGGCGTGTGGTTTGTGCTGATGGGCATGATTTTGTGCGTATCAATCGCGCGTTGGAAAATGCGAAAAAATCTGACCTGCCGGTGTTTATACAATGCAAGACCGAAATAGGGCGTGGCGCATCCGTTGCGGGCACGAACAAGGCGCATGGTTTTGGTGTGTCAGATTCTGAATTGATGCAACTGGTACAGAGGTTTATATCGTCGTGCGGTGATAATTTATGGCGAAATGTTGCGATGGAACAGGTGCCGGTTGTTGGTGCAGATGTTCGCTATGAGTTGCCACATGCTGTTTTGCCGCCGTTGCCGGATCAGATTTCAACGCGTGAATTGTCGGGGATGTATTTGAATGCTCTGTTGCAGGCCAGTGCCGATATTGTTGGGGGCAGTGCCGATCTGGGGGGCAGTACGAATGTGCGTGTGGCTGCGTCGCGTGATATTGTGGCAAATGATTTTAGTGGAAATTATATAAACTTTGGGGTGCGTGAAGGCGCGATGGCGGCAATATTAAATGGTATGGCTTTGTCGGGGTTGCGCGTGTTTGGTTCGACTTTCCTGGTGTTTAGTGATTATATGCGGCCAGCCATGCGGCTTAGTGCGTTGATGGGGTTGCCGGTTGTCTATGTTTTGACACACGATAGTGTTGCCGTTGGCGAAGATGGACCAACTCATCAACCGATTGAACAATTGCCGTCGTTGCGATTGGTTCCGAATATGAATGTTTTTCGCCCGTGTAATGGGGCCGAGGTTATATATGCCTGGCGACGTGCGTTGATGGAAAAAAATAAACCGTCGTGTATTGTTTTGTCGCGCCAGAAAATTAAACAGGTTGCGACGCCCCTGGGGGCGGATTTGTCGCGTGGGGCGTATGTTGTGTGTGCGGCGACGTCGGCGCGTGTACGTGCTACTATTTTAGCGACGGGGGCCGAGGTTCCGTTGGCAATCGCCGTGGCGGAACGACTGGGCGCGGGTGTTCAGGTTGTGTCTGTTTTGTCGGTGTCTGATTTTCGCGCGCAGAAACCAGATTATAAACAGGAAATCTTGCGCGGGTTTGTTGTTGCGATAGAGGCAGCAGCGTCCGCCCCGTGGTTTGAATTTGCTGATGCGGTTGTTGGTGTGGACAGCTTTGGAATGTCGGGCGATGGCGACGCGGTTTATTCGGAACTGGGTTTTAATGTAGATGCGATTGTGCGTGATATTTCGAACAAGATTAAGTAAATGGCGGACTATGTTTTTACGTTATCGTCGGGTGAAGAAATTCCAGTTGTAATCACAACGCGTCGTGGTTTGCGCAATATTACATTGCGTCCTAAAATAAATCCAAAACGTGAAATTCATATTTCTAAGCCGTGGTTGGTGTCGGAAAATGCGGCGATTAAATTCTTGGTTTCTAAACAGAAATGGGTTGAGTGTGTTTTTCAAAAATGTCCGACCAAGGTTGTATTAAAACCGGGTGATGTCATAGAATTTTTGGGGCGAATGGTTGAATTGCGACATGATTCGTCCATGCGTTCTAATAAACTGGTTGGTGATGCATTGTGTGTTGGTGGGGATGCGTCTATGTTTGAACGGCGTGTACGTGATTTTATCAAGGCGCAATTTTTGGTTGAATTAAAAAATATTATACGTACAACCCCACGTGAATTTTGGCCAAAACGTATTGCGTTGCGTGATACGACCAGTCGTTGGGGCAGTTGTTCGACAACGGGCACTGTGTCTTTTTCGTGGCGGCTGGCGTTTGCGCCGGTGGATGTTATGCGGTATGTTGTTATGCACGAATTGGCGCATACGAAACATATGGATCATTCGGCGGATTTTTGGGCGACCGTGCGTGATTTGTATGGTTTTGGTGTAGAGCGTGCCAAACGTTGGTTGACGCAAAATGGCGGACAATTGCATCAGTATTTTTGATATATGAAAACGTACCTGTGGTGGGGTGGGGCGATTTTGGGTATGATATAAATGTATCTTTCGGGGCGTAAAAAATCATCGGCTGCAGATGTAAAAAAAGTAAAAAGAATCTTTTCTTTCGTCATTTGTGTGTTTGATTGATGATTGCGCCCCGCCTTTGTTTTTATTTGTACTTGAAAAATTAAAAATTTGTACTAAAATTAAGATGAAATGTTAAATAAAAGCATCTTTTTTGTTGTTTTTCATCACGCCCGCGCGGGCGAATATTAGCGTATTGTATATTTCTGTGATATAATTGACATTAATAGTATGTCGTCGGTTTTCGTATATAAACAATAGGATTTTATAAAATGGATTTGAAACCAACAAAACCCTTGTCGGGATTTATAGAATTATTACCAATACAACAGCGTTGCTTTGATTTTTGTGCGGCGCGTATGCTGGATGTATTGAAAACATCTGGGTTTAATATGCTGGATTTGCCGGCGATTGAACGTGCAGAAGTTTTAACGGACAAAGATAACTGGGATGAAATTGAAACCCAGATGTTCTTGTTTCAAAAGGGTGATACAAAAATGGGATTGCGATATGATGGGACCGTTGGATTGTCGCGCTATGTCGCAGGACATCTGAATGATTTGGTGTTCCCATTCCGTGCCAGCCAGTTTTCCAAACGTTATCGTGGTGAACGTGCCCAGCGTGGTCGATATCGTGAATTTTATCAGATGGATATGGATATAATGGGTGTTAATTCGTTGTCTACAAATTATGATGCGGAAATTATTTCTGTGATTCAGCGGACATTGAATTCTGTGTCTGAATTTATTGGTCCGAATGCGGTTCGGGTTGGTTCGCGACCATTCTGGGATGCGCTGTTCGATTTTCTGGAAATGACAGACGGACAGAAAAAAGACGTGTTCGTTTTAATCGATAAAAAAGATAAAATGGGCGATGAAGATTTTGCAGAGGGGCTGAAAGATACGCTTGGGGATACTGAAAAAGAAAATCAGATTAAATTTGTATTTACAAATGGTTGTTCGGACTTCTTAAACAAATCTGACAAGTTGAATTCTGCGATTGCAGAGTTAAACGAGTTTATGAAAACGTTGGAATTGTTCGGGGTTAAAAATGCCGAAATTGATTTGTCGATTACGCGTGGGTTGGCATATTATACCGGTTTGGTTTTCGAGTTTAAGTTGTTGAATCATCCAGAACTGGGAACGGCCGCTGGTGGTGGTCGTTATGCGGACTTGGCGGGTAAATTCAGCAAGACCAAGATAATTGGTGTTGGTGCCGCGATTGGTTTTTCGCGTATATTTGTTGCGCTGATGGAATCAGGTGCGATTGATTTGTCGCGTTTTGAATCGCCGGTTGATGTTTCTGTGTTGTGTATGGGGGCGGATAATTTGGCGTATGCTGTATCTGTATTAAATGCGTTGCGGGATGCAAATGTGGCGTCGGTTGCGTATTTGGATGCGGATAAAAAGTTTAAAAATCAAATTGAATACAGCGACAAAATAAAAGCCAAATTCAGTATGATAATCGGGGAAGATGAAGCAAAAAATCAAGTCGTTGCATTAAAGAATATGACAACTGGGGAACAACAGAGTTTGTCAATCTTGGATGCGATAAAAGTTGTGCGGGGTGAATAATTATGATTGTTGAACAGAAATTAAAAGACATTCAGGCGCGCGCGTCCGAGATAGAGGCGCAGATGAATTCGGGTGAAGTGTCCGGGGATGAGTTGACCAAGTTGTCCAAGGAATATTCGCGGCTGAATGAAATATTGCCGTTGATTAACGAATATTTTCAGGTGGTCGCGGGAATAGCAGACGCGAACGAAATGCTGAATGATTCTGAATTGCGAGAAATCGCGAACGAGCAGTTGCACGAATTGAATCATCGTTTGCCAGAAATTGAAAAAGATTTGCAAATTGCGCTGTTGCCACGTGATGCGGCGGATGATAACAGTGTAATTATGGAAATTCGTGCCGGTGTTGGCGGTGAAGAATCTGCGTTGTTTGCGGGGGATTTGTATAATCAGTATAAATCATATGCTTTGCGTCAGGGCTGGAAGGTTGAAGTTATTGAAGAAAATGCAACATCTTTGCGCGGGTATAAAGAAATCGTGTTCAAAATTGATGGTGCAGGCGCGTATGGCCGCATGAAGTTTGAATCTGGGATTCATCGTGTACAGCGCGTGCCAGAAACCGAGGCAGGTGGTCGTATTCATACCAGCGCGGCGTCTGTTGCGGTTATGCCCGAGGCCAAAGATATTGACGTTGTAATTGAAGACAAAGATATTCGTATCGATATTTTCCGTGCATCAGGCGCAGGTGGTCAGCACGTTAATAAAACTGATAGTGCGATACGCATTACACACTTTCCGACCGGTATTGTTGTGACGTGTCAAAATGAACGCAGTCAATTACAGAACAAGACGGCGGCGATGGCGGTTTTGCGGTCCAAGTTGTATGAAAAACAGCGTATGGAACAAGAATCTGCCAGTAATGCATCGCGTAAGTCTATGGTTGGTTCCGGCGATAGAAGCGAGAAGATTCGTACATATAATTTCCCAGAACAGCGCGTGACAGATCATCGCATCAAATTAACTTTGTATAAGTTGGATGATATTTTAGCGGGTGGTGCAGGCTTGGACGAGATGATTGACGCATTGATTGCGGCGGACCAATTGGAACAGCTGGCGAACATGGAGTAGTGTTATGCGCAGTCGAGAAGCGATTCATGGGGTGTATGTTTTGTGCGAAAATGTATTGGGTGGCAAATCATTTGTAGAATATACGCCATACGATCGGGCCTTGCGTTTTCAGCGCAGTGCTTTGTTGAATTGTTATGAGTTGTATGAAGACTATATGTTGCATCAATCGGATGTTTTGCGGTGGATTAAAGAGTTTGAACAAGGTGGTGATGATCACGGAAAAATCGTTGCAGATACATGGCGTTGGTGTTTAGAAATAAACAAGGAATTGCCTGTAAAAATAAGAAAACAGCGTTAAAAAATCCCGGTTCGCCGGGATTTTTAATTAGAATGCATATTTGATATTCATGCCGCCAATCCATCCGTCGCGGGCGCCGTCGCGACGGCCAAAGTTTGCGGATATGTTGAAATTGTTAACGTATTTTTCCAACGATATGCCGTATTCGCGATAATGGGATGTTTCTAGTGTTGCGATTGCGGTGTTGTTAGCGGTCAGATCGCCACCGTTATCAAATATCATGACGTATTTTGCGTTCAGTGCGCCGAACCATCCGTTCGCAATGTGTTTAATTGCGCGCAGGGTGGGGGCGACTTCGAACATGCCGAATGCATCGTTTTTCAGGATGTCGCCAGATGCCGATGTATAGTTTTCGCCACGAATCCATGTATAACCCAAATGGATGCCGGGTTGTATGGTAAATGTTCCGTCCAATGCAAAATCATAAGTTGCGCTGATTGCGGCGCCGGTCCAAAAGTTTGAAAATTCGTCCGTGCCATGCGCTGTGTCGACTGAATTGTTCAGTACGCCACCGTTAATAGTTGCAAACAGCCCCAAATCGCCGAATGCGTTTCCGTTATAGATTCCGAAGTAGCCGCCCTGGGATTCGATTGCGATACTGTTGTTCTGTTGGTCGCCGTCGGTAAAGCCTGCGTACAATCCCCATTTAGACAGACCGCCCGCAAATTCAGACAATCCGCCCGCGACCCCCATCATAAATATGTCGGTGTTTGTGTCAAGACGTGAAAAGTCGTCGAATTTTGCGGTGTCGCCCAAGTGTTGCCAGTTCAGCCATACGCTGTTTAATGCTGCGTCTGCGTTGTATATGTCGCCGCCACTGCGACCAGCGCTGCCGTCGTCGTTAAATTCGCCGTATATTGGGGCGGTGCCGTACATTGGTGCGCGACCATACGTTGTTTTTGGGTCTTCGTCGCGTTGCGCGTTGATGGATTTGGAACGTGATTTTTGTGCACCCATATTGCCACGCATCGAACCCGCAAAAGATGTGAATGCCGTTTGGGTTATGGAATATTGAATGGTGGCGATATTGTGTGCCGAGATTGTGTTCGCGTGAATGTGTGCGTCTGTTGCAGCGTGCGCGCCAGATATGCCCAGCAGTGTGAATAAAGAAACCGTTAATAATGTTGTTTGTTTCATGGTTTTCTCTCTTTTTTATTTTTCCTTTAATATTTGATATTATAGCATAAAATTCATATCATTAAAAATGGTATTGTGATTTTTATTGAGAGTTTTAGGAAATCTGATATCATGTATGCTGATATGAAAAACGCAAAAGATGAATTTATAGACAGGCCTGTTGTTATGGTTGGTTTGATGGGGGCGGGTAAGACTAGTGTTGGGCGTGCTTTGGCGCGACGACTGGGGATTCCGTTTGTGGATTCTGATAAAGAGATAGAAGCGGCGGCTGGTTGTAGCGTTGTTGATATTTTTTCTATGTATGGCGAAGAAGAGTTTCGCCGTGTAGAACAACGTGTGATTGAACGTCTGTTGGATACGCCGCCGGCCTTGAAAGTAATTTCTACGGGCGAGGGCGCTTTTATAACGCCCGCTGTGCGTGAAATGGTGCTGGAACGCGCGTTGTCTGTGTGGCTGCGTGCGGATTTGGATTTGTTGGTTAAGCGTACTGGGGCGCGTGATACGCGTCCACAATTGTTAAATACGGACAGTCGCAAGATTTTACAGCAGTTGATAGATGAGCGTTATGGGATTTATGCGTTGGCTGATATAACGGTCGAAACACATGATGAAAATTTGCGTAAAACGCTGGGGGCGGTGTTGCGCGGAATCGAAGAATATTCAAACAAACAAGACAAGGAGTAAAAAATGGCAAAAAAGAGCAATTTATTAAAAGAATTTAGCACTTTTGTTCAACGTGGAAATGCGATTGATATGGCGGTCGGTATTATTGTTGGTAGTGTTATGACCGGGGTTGTGAATTCGTTGGTAAAAGACGTTATTATGCCGCCGATTGGGTTGCTGATTGGCGGGGTTGATTTTTCGCAGTGGTTCTTTGTGTTGGGTGGCGGTCAACCGGGT
The DNA here is from genome assembly GCA_017631895.1 of Alphaproteobacteria bacterium. GTDB lineage: Bacteria > Pseudomonadota > Alphaproteobacteria > Rs-D84 > Rs-D84 > Enterousia. The sequence goes on from JAGBSK010000037.1 coordinate 9,575, forward strand.
GTACATTATGAAACGATTGCTGCGGCCCAGGCTGCGGGTGCGACCACGCTGAATTTGGGTGTTTTTGTGAATTCTGTGGTCAGTTTCTTTATAACTATGTTTGCGATATTCTTGTTTGTGCGCACTATGAACAAGATGCGTGATAAAAAACCAGCAAACACGCATGCGTGTCCGTATTGCAAATCGACTATTAATAATGCGGCGACAAAATGCGCCTTTTGTTGTTCAGATGTGGATCCGGTCGAGACGGGTGCAGTGGTTGAAAGTGATTTGAAAAAAGGGGTTAAAGAGGCTGTGAAATTTGCGTCTGGTGTAGCGGATGGCGCATTGGGTAAGATTAAAAAAATTAAAAAGATTACAAAGCGTTAATTTTTATATTTGATAAGCTTGTTTAATAAAAGTCGGGCCGTTGTTGTCCGATTTTTTTTGTGTGGGCGATGCGGATTATGTATAGTTGAGAATAGGGTGTTTTTTGTCGTTGCGGGGCGGGATTGATTGGTAAAGGAAGTGGTGCGATGTGTTTGTTTCTGGTGTTGTTGGGTTGGGTGGCGTTTGTGGTTGGGTTGTGTGGATTTTTTTTGCGTCTTTTAAGATGATAATGATTTGGAGTGGGTCAAGGTTTGTTGCGTGATGGTGTTAAGTAAAAAAGTCCTGAAAATCAACAGGGGATAGTGTTTCACAAAAGGCGCATAATGTATATTATGTATAGTTTGTTGTGCTGGGCACAGGCAAACGTATACATAATATAGATAATTTCGGGCTGTGGTGGGCATAGGCAACAGTTTGCTGTGCTAACGTGTGCATGATATAGATGATTTTGGGTTGTGGTGGGGTTGCTGTATAAGATGAGGTGTTTTCGTCTGCTGTGCTGTATGAGCGCGCTGAGCGTATATTTGTATGCTTGATTGGATTTTTGTGCGTTGTGGTGTTCGTGTTGTTTGTTGTGTTGTGAAGTTGTCGTTTGTCGAGTGTTAACATTCTGATTGATGTTGTGTTTTGTTGGGCTGTGTGAGGTTTGTTTTAATTATTAACAAATTAAATTATCAATTTGATTCTAGTGTTATAAATGAGTTTGTGTAGTTTGTGTGTTTTTTTGTATTTGTTGGTTCGTAATGGATGATGGCGGCGCTGGTTTCCAATATGGGCTGTTGTTATGTTTGGTATGCGTGTTGATGTTGTAAAATTGTGTGCATGTGGGCAAAAATAGCGTTTTGTGCCCTATTCTGAGCCCGAAAAATGCAAAAAATGGCGAATTTCTGCGGGTTTGCTGGTGTTTTTATGCCCGGCGGGGCGGTTTTATGCATAAAAAATGCCCCGGGTGGGGTGTTTTGTACTCTGCTGGGGTTGATTGTGGGTAAAATATCGTTTACTATATGTTGTATGAGATTAGATGTTGCATTGGTTCAGCGAAATTTATATTCCACGCGTGCGCGGGCGGTGGCTGCGATACGGGCGGGACTGGTTTCCATTAATGGTGCGCCCGCCAAAAAGCCCAGTCAGGACGTTATGGACACGGATGTGTTGGTGGCGGGGGATTTGCCCTATTCCACCGGTCGTGGCAGTTTGAAATTGGCGCACGCGTTGGATTGTTTCAAAATTAATCCAAATGGCATGGTTTGTCTGGATGTTGGTGCCAGCACAGGTGGATTTACCGATGTTTTATTAACGCGTGGCGCGTCGCGCGTTTATGCGGTTGATGTTGGCACGGACCAGTTGGTACCCGAACTGCGCAACGATGTGCGTGTGGTGTCGCTGGAAAGGACGGATATTCGCGCCCTGCCCGTGCAATCGATGGTGGATTTGATTGTGGTGGATGTTTCTTTTGTGTCGTTGACGAATATTGTTGATGCATTGATTCCATGGGGGGCGAAAAATATAATTGTTTTGATAAAACCCCAGTTCGAGGTCCCGCGGGATGTGGCGGCGCGGTCCAATGGTATTATTCGGTCCGCCGAATGGCACGAATACGCAAAAAATCAGGTTGTAAAGTGTTTTGATGCGCATGGGTTTGAATTGCGTGGTATTACCACGTCCCCCGTCAAGGGTGGCAGTGGTAATACCGAATTTTTGGCATGGTTTGCAAGCTAGGATTGTTTTTTTGTTGTGGAATAGAAAATTTCTGGACTTTACGGGTTTTTGGCGGTAGTATTTTGCAGAATTTACGTAATAAAAATAATAGGACCAAAATATGGCAGACGATATCAAGAAAATTCATGAACGCGAAGCAAAATGGCAGCAAAAATGGCAACAGGCGGGTGTGTTCACACCAAAAAATGATGGGACAAAACAACCGTTCTATATGTTGGCGGAATTTCCATTCCCAAGTGGTACAGGGTTGCATGGCGGTCATATGCTGAATTATACGGGCTGTGATGTTATGGCGCGTTTTCGTCGTATGCAGGGGTTTGATGTGCTGTACCCGTTGGGGTTCGATTCCTTGGGGATTTCGGCGGATAACTATTCAAACAAAATTGGTAAGCATCCGTCCGTTGTGGTGCGTGATTTGGCGGAAAAATTTACCAAGAATATGTTAGACATGGGCTGGTCAATCGATTTGAATGCCCAGATCGCAACGTCTGACCCGGAATTTATCAAATGGACACAATGGATGTTTATTCAGTTCTTTAAGGCGGGATTGGCGTATAAATCTATGTTGCCGATGAACTGGTGCCCGAATTGTCGTACAACGTTGACC
>JAGBSK010000038.1 GCA_017631895.1 Alphaproteobacteria bacterium
ACAATAAAAACAACAAAAAATATAATTTATTCATACCCCCCCCTTGTTATAGAAACTTAGATAAATAAAAATCCCCCAAACGGGGGACTTTTTCTAACCACGGAATCCAAGTGCAACTATAAACATTTCCACACTATCCTTGCGCGAGGATGGCGGTTTTATATGATGCACCGCTTCAAAACGTTCTTTGATTTGTTTCAACAATTCATTCGTTGTACCACCTGTGAACGATTTACATACAAATGTCCCACCCGGCTTTAATGCGCGCAACGCAAAATCAAATGCATATTCCAACAAAACCATCTGGCGAATATGGTCTGTTTTTTTATGTCCCACGGTATTCGGTGCCATATCAGACACAATCACATCCGCGGTCCCCGCCCCCATTTCATCGTGTTGCAACCCCAGCTTATCTTCCAACCAACGCAACGCATCGTCAGATGTAAAATCACCCTGATATGTTTCAACCCCAACGATTGGTGAAATTTCCAGCAAATCCATCGCAAACACACGCGATTTCGGATATGTACGGGCAATATATTGCGACCAAGACCCCGGTGCCGCCCCCAGGTCCACAACAACCTGACCATTGCGCAAGAATTTGAACTTTTCGTTCATTTCAATCAACTTATACGCCGCGCGCGCCCGATAGCCTTCCCGTTGCGCACGCGCGACATAAGGGTCAGCCGCCTGACGTTGCAACCACGCGACCGAAGATTTCTTAGCAGCAATTTTTTTATTTGTAATTTTCATCCACTTATTATCTCTATAGCGCCAATGCTATTTGTCCACCATTCACAGCTCACATTAGACACCCTGTGGTTTTGGACCCGGTTGCTGTTGCATTTTCTGCATAACTGCCTCCATCCCGCCCATGCGCTGAATCATCGCCATCTGCTGTTTCATCTTTGTGTATTGCTTGATAATATGTTCCACATCTCGAACGGTACATTTCGCCGTTTCAGCAATACGCGCCTTGGCATTGGCAAAAACTTTTTCAGGTTCCGCGCGTTCTGCCGGTGTCATGGCTTCCAGTATTCTAATCTGGGCATCAACACTGCCGTCTTTGATTTTTTCTTTCATCGCAGAAACAGCGCCCGACATACCCGGCACCATTTTCAGCAACCCACTAAAATTACTCATTTTCTTAATCTGCTTTAACTGCGCCAGCATATCATTCATATCAAATTCGCCACTCATCATGCGCTGGGCCGTTTCTTTCATGCCCGCCGGCATTTTATCTGCACCTAAATCCTTTTCTGCCGCCTTGATATCTGCTTCTGAAAACTGTGCTTTATTTTTCTTTTTACCAAAACCAAACATAATATTTACTCCTTTTGTGCCTTTATTTTACTATTTTTCGCTGGTTTGTCCAGATACCGCTGTAAATATTTTCCCGTTTGTGATTCAGCGACATTTGCGACTTCTTCGGGCGTACCAGTTGCAATAACCTGACCACCACCGGCACCGCCAGTCGGTCCCAAATCGATAATCCAGTCCGCAGTCTTGATAACTTCCAAATTATGTTCAATGACAATCACGGTATTACCCTGCTCGACCAACTCGTGCAGAACGGACAACAACATTTTTATATCTTCAAAATGCAAGCCAGTTGTGGGCTCATCCAAAATATAAATGGTTTCGCCTGTACTGCGCGCCGCTAATTCTTTGGACAACTTGATACGTTGCGCCTCGCCCCCGGACAAGTCTAACGAACTTTGCCCCAATTTGATATAGTCCAGTCCGACGCGCTTTAACAATTCCAGTTTGCGTGCAATTTTCGGTACATTTACAAAGAACCGGTACGCTTCTTCAACCGTCATATTCAGCACATCTGCAATTGATTTGCCCTTGTACTTTACCGCCAATGTTTCTTCGTTATATCGCGAACCATGACAACAATCACATTCCACATAAACATCCGCCAGGAAATTCATTTCAATCTTAATCTGACCATCGCCCTGGCATGCCTCGCACCGACCGCCCTTGACATTAAACGAAAAACGTCCCGGACCATACCCACGCGCCTTGGCCTCCGGCAATCCCGCAAAGAAATCACGAATATCGCCAAACACCCCTGTATAGGTCGCCGGATTACTGCGCGGGCTGCGTCCAATTGGCGATTGATCTATGTCAACCACCTTGTCCACATTTTCCATACCACGAATAATGTCATGCGCCCCCGTTTCCAACTTAGAATTATACAGCGCACGCATCAACGCAGGATATAACGTGTCCAACAATAATGTCGATTTACCCGATCCCGACATACCCGTCAATGCAATAAACTTGCCCAGCGGAAATTCCACATCTACGTTCTTCAGATTATTTTCACGCGCACCCGATACAACAATCGATTTACCATTACCCGCTCGACGTTTCTGCGGCACATCTATACGACGCGCACCCGACAAATATTGCCCAGTAATTGATTCCTTGTTCTTTATCACCTGGGCGGGCGTACCATGTGCAATAACATTACCACCATTGATACCCGCACCACGTCCAATATCGACCAAATAATCCGCCGCCCGCATTGCATCTTCGTCATGCTCGACAACAATTACAGTATTGTCTTTGTCGCGCAACATCTTTAATGTTTCCAACAATTTATCATTGTCCGCCTGATGCAGACCAATTGACGGCTCGTCCAATACATACAGCACCCCAGACAAGCCACTGCCAATCTGCGACGCCAGGCGAATACGCTGTGCCTCGCCCCCGGACAGGGTCCCCGCCATACGCGACAACGTCAAATACCCCAACCCCACATTTTGCAAGAAATATAATCTGTCTGTAATTTCTCGCAAAACAATTCGCGCAATATCATTATCTTTTTGCGACAAATGGTTGGGCAAATCACGGAACCAGGTCAAACTGTCATCCACAGACATATCGCACACATCCATAATATCCGCGCCATTTATACGAACACACAATGCCTGAATATTCAACCGCTTGCCATGACAAACCGGGCATGGCTTTTCAGATTGATACTTTGCCAATTCCGCACGCATCGCTTCGGATTCCGATTCGCGCCAACGACGTTCAATATTTGGAATTACCCCCTCATAAGGCTTTTCATACACAAATCCATTCCAATTGATTTTTATTGGTTCGTCCCCACTGCCATACAGAATCAAATCTTTTTGTTCCACCGTCAATGTATGCCACGGTTTAGACATTGGAATTTTGAATTTTTTATGCAACGCATCCAACAAATGTTCAAATTGGCTAAGCATTCCGCCACGCGACCACGGCGCAATTGCACCGCCCAAAATAGACTTAGACGGGTCAGGCACCACCAAATCAGGCGACATATTCAATTGCACACCCAATCCATCACAGTTTTGACATGCCCCCATCGGCGCATTAAAAGAAAACAAGCGCGGTTCAATCTTGGGTACAGTAAATCCACTAACCGGACACGCATAACTTTGCGAATACAGCGTATCTTCATTTGTGTCCAAGCGACGCACCAACACCGCCCCCGGCACCAGGCGCAAAGAACCCTCGAACGAAGAATACAGGCGCGAACGAAATTCTTCCACATCGGAATCCGCGGGTGGCATCTGCAAACGGTCAACAATCACAAAAATATTGTGCTTTTTATTTTTATCCAGCGCACCAACCGCCGACAAATCAACCAAATCGCCATCAATAATTGCACGCTGATATCCTTGTTTTACCAAGAACGCCAGTTCCTTGCGATATTCACCTTTGCGTTCACGAACCAACGGCGCCATTATAAAAATCTTGGTTCCCGCCGGAATTTTCATTGTCCAATCAACCATTTCTGCGACGGTCTGCGACTTAATAGGCTTGCCCGTCACCGGCGAATGAGGCACCCCAATTCGCGCCCACAACAATCGCAGATAATCATAAACCTCGGTCACAGTACCAACGGTTGAACGCGGATTTTTCGACGTAGTCTTTTGTTCAATAGAAATCGCGGGGGCTAACCCCTCAATCAAATCGACATCAGGTTTTTTCTGCATATCCAAAAACTGACGCGCATAACTGGACAGCGATTCGACATATCTACGTTGACCCTCGGCATAAATGGTATTAAACGCCAACGACGATTTGCCCGAACCAGACACGCCAGTAAAGACCACCAATTTATTTTTTGGTATGTCCAAGTCAATATTTTTAAGATTATTTTCGCGTGCACCGCGAATTTTTATTACACTTGCCATAGTATGAATATATATAGTTTATATCAAAAAATTTTCAATACAAAGGGCGAAAATTCCTTTCGCCCCTATCATCTTTCTATTTTGCTGTTTTCATCAGCCGCTCTGGCGTTAATTCTACCCCAGACACTTTCTTGTATTCTTGACCAACCTGGGGTGCCAATTTACCATCAACCCAGATATCAATACCACCCGCATTACCAAATGTCGCCTTATACGTACCTTTGGCTGGAACATAGTACACATCACCCGGCATTAAAACACGACTTAACTCGGTACGCCCACGCGCGTCTTTGACTTCAACCCAGGTACCGGCCTCGCCTGTTTTTTTATTCGCCTGCAAAATAATTTTGGCTTCCGCGCGATTGTCCGTTCCAAAGCGTTCACGAACCGCCTGTTTATATTCAGGGTCTTTGACCATATCTTCAACGGACACCACCACCTGTGCCGGTGCAGACACCTCTTCTGTCTTAGACGGGCTTAACATCACAATTGCAAATACAATCAACGCAATCGCAACAATTCCCCCAACAAACCAAATCCAGTTCTGATACACAAATTGATATGCTTTGCCAAATGCAACCTTGGCCCAACTTTCTTCTTTGATACTCGGCATGGCGCACGCACTAACATCTTCGTCATCATCGGCCGCACAATCCGACACCAATCCCATTTCCTGTTTGATTTTTGCAACCACTTCATCTGGATTCAATCCCAATTCCATCGCATAGTTGCGCGCAAAACCCAAAATATAAACAGGTTCCGGAATAACATCATACTGCCCATTTTCCAAGGCTTCTAAAAATTCCTCGCGAATACATAATTGTTTGGCAATTGTGGGGATTTCACGTTTGCGACGCCCGGTTGTACGTGCATTACGCAACATTTCACCCGCCGTCATTGGTGCAGGTGTTTCAACAACCACATCAACATTTTCGATATTTTCTGTCATTTTCTTACATCCCTTAAAAATTTAACTGTGCCTAAATCATACCCCAAAATTCGCGAATTGCAACCTTTAAGGCACCTGCATCATCTATTCTGTTCACTTTTATTCTAAACTCGGACGAATTAGGCATACCCGCGCTGTACCATGCGGCATGCTTTCTGAACATTGGAATGGCGTTTTTTTCACCATAGTATTCAATTGCATATTCCAAATGCCGCAATACAATTTCACCAATATTTTGTGGTGCCGCGCCCCCCATAATTTCCGCCAACACCCACGGCCGCCCCAGCAAACCGCGTCCAATCATCGCCCCGACATAGCCCAATCCATCTAATTCTTCTAAATCAGACGCCGTTTTAATATCACCATTTGCAATAATCGGAATTGGCATATCAGACACATCGGGATGCACCGCATTCCCAAGATATAATTGCGCACGCGTCCGCCCATGCAGGGCAGCAAAACGCACACCCGAATCCGCCGCGATTTGAATTAAATCGCGCCAATCACGATGTTCATCATCCCAACCCAATCGCGTTTTTATCGACACCGGGATATCAACCGCCCGAATCACCGCACACATAATTTTACCCGCCAACACATGGTCGCGCATTAAATGCGCGCCGGCACCGGCGCGGGTTGCAACCTTGGGTACGGGACACCCCATATTAATATCAATCCATTTTGCACCCGCATCCTGCAATATGCGCGCAGCATCCGCCATCAGGTTAACATCCGCCCCAAAAATCTGGGCACCAACGTTTCCTTCGTCCGCATAGTTATCAAAATTACGCAAACAATTTTTATGCGCCCCAACTAATGAATGACACGAAATCATTTCGGTCAGCAACGGCGCATTTGGCGAAAATTCGCGCACAATACGACGAAACGGCCGATCTGTAATCCCGGCCAGTGGCGCAGCAAAAATTTGATTATCATCGAACATTTGTGATATAATGCCATTCATGAAAGGAAAAATCAAAAATTTATTTAGGTTTCTGGGTTCTGCCTGGTCTGGTGGTGCCCGTGGGAAACTTGGAATCGTTCTGGCGTTATTTGCGGGTTTTATGTTTGTCGGTCTGTTTTGGGGCGACGTCAGCGTCCAGCGATTCGGATACAACATGTGGCAACTGGGCAAAGAACACGAACATTTGATGACGGAACAACAGACCCTTGACGAATTACAAACACATATTAAATTACTGCAAAATTACAGTCCCGACTATGTCGAAGAACTGGGGTTAAAATACCTGAACATCGGCGACCCCAAGGTTAAAATACTAAAATATTAATCCCGGTTTCCCGGGATTTTCTTTTAATTCAACGCCAATATCGTTCCATTCAAATAAGTTGCAAATATCAACCATGCAATATAAGGCCACACCAGGTATGATGCCCCGCGACTAATCGGCCGAAACGCAGCCGCCATCCAAATCGCCACCGCCACCAGCGCAACTAAACAAATCAACGCCCCGCCAATCATTTGCAGGCCAAAGAACAAATAACTCCACAATGCGTTCAAACCCATCTGGGCAATAAACAATGCATACGCCAACGCCTTGTTCTGACGACTTTTACCGCTTTGCATAATCAGATACAGCGCAATACCCAACAACGTGTACAGAATAATCCATGCAATACTGAACACCCAACCATTCGGTGTCAACACAGATTGCGCCAAACCATTATACCATTCATTTGCACCCGGCGCAATCGGCGAAAAGAACCCGCCAATAATCCCCGGAATAAACGAAATAACAATTGCCAAAACGAATGTCCAAAATTTTTTCATTTTTCTCTCCTTTTGGACATTATTATACCACGACACCCCCGACCACCACACAGGAACGATTTACTATCTTATTTATTCAAATATCTCTAATGGAATTTCATACTCGTGGCAAAATTCATAAAAGAATTCCAAGAACGCACGAATTTTTGGACTTTTCATCGTCAAAGGATTACTGATACCCACCAAGACATATTCATAGTCAAAATCTATGTTTGGAACCTCGACCAATTTGGTATTTTTCATCGTGCACCATTCGGGCATCAGCGCAATACCTGCACCATCACACACCAACTGATAAATAATAGATGCAGAATCAGCCGTGGTATTTAATTTTTTTGCACGCTTCAAAATAAACTTACATTCCGGCAACTCCAAAAAACCTTGACGCATACACAGGTCATAATTTTCCAACATATCTTCCATGTCTTTTGGCGTTCCACGTTTTTCTAAATATGCCGGAGTAGAATAAAACTTTACCTTGGTTTTAAATTTAAACAGCATACTTGTACCAGGAATCTTATTCGCAGATCGCATACTCATTATTGCAATATCAGGATTAGAACTATTTACATGTCGATTCGTTAATATATCCAAACGGATTTTTGGATATTTTGCATACAGCTTCCACAATTCAATGAATAACAAACTGCCGGCAAATCCTTCTTCGGTCCAGACAGAAACATCACCTGTCAACTCATCTGGTCCTG
>JAGBSK010000039.1 GCA_017631895.1 Alphaproteobacteria bacterium
GCGGGACTTTTTTTATTTAGTTGCGTTATATAATTTGTTCTGTAAGATATTTACATATCAATTACAAACCAAAGGAATTTAATAAATGCTGCGTCCATCCCTGCGAAAGAACAACCAGATGCGCCCTGTTTCAATGGACACCGGTGTAAACAAGTGGGCCGAAGGTTCTTGCCTGATAAAAATGGGCGGAACACACGTTTTGTGTACTGCGTCGGTCGATTTTTCCCAACCTACATGGAAACGTATACAAAACAAAACAGGCGGATGGGTGACCGCAGAATATTCCATGCTGCCACGCGCAAACGAAACGCGTAAATCACACGACGCAATGTCACGGGATAATCGCGCAGTCGAAATTTCGCGTCTGATTGGCCGCAGCCTGCGCAGCGTGGTCGATATGGAAAAACTGGGCAAACACACAATCACAATCGATTGTGACGTCATTCAGGGCGACGGTGGTACGCGATGCGCCAGTATTACTGGCGGATTTGTCGCAATGGCATTGGCGGTACGTTGGCTGATGGCACAGGGACGCATACGCGAAAACCCAATTTCTGAAAATGTCGCCGCGGTTTCCGCAGGACTGTGGAACGGGGATTTGATACTGGACCTGGATTATGAAGAAGACTGTGTGGCCGAAATGGATTCAAACTTTGTTATGTCTGGCGACGGACGTTTTATTGAAATCCAGGCGACCGGCGAACAACACCCATTTGACGCAGCGCAGTTAACAGAACTGATGCAGATGGCGGAAACCGGGTGCAAACGCCTGATTGAATTACAGAATCAGGTACTGGAATAAAAAAATAAAAATAATACTTGCAATTGGCAAAAAGATATGCCAATATATACGACGCAATGCGAGCGTAGCTCAGTTGGCTAGAGCGCAACCTTGCCAAGGTTGAGGTCGAGGGTTCGAGCCCCTTTGCTCGCACCAGTATTAAAAAAAACCGTCCTTTTGGACGGTTTTTGTTTTGTATTTGTTAACAGAACTTTTATTCGCGCCAGACGACGGATGAGAACATGCCATTTATTTTATCACGCAAAGCAACATTTGTGAAAAACGCATCGCGCATGGCGGGTGTGGTTTTGTGTGTGTCATCCTCGAAATGGGGGACGTATTTTTGAATCGCGATATTTTTTACATTACGTGCGAATAAAATGTCGGCGATTTCCAACAAATCATCCGGAGAAACATAGCGCGGATCGCATGTTATACGAACTTCGAATTCTTTGCCGGTGGACAACCATACATCAAGACTGCGAATCATATTGTCGTATGCGATATGCTGTCCGGTTAAGTCGGGATATTTTTCACGTGTTGCCTTGAAATCAAGTCCAATCCAGTCAACCGTGTCTGTGGCACGCGCCAAGGTGTCTGGATAAAAACCATTGGTATGCAGGCCAATCTTGAACCCCAACGCGCGAACACGACGCATGTATTCAATCGCAACGTCTGATTGCATTAGGGCCTCGCCCCCGGAAAAGACAACCGCTTCTAATCTGCCAACGCGGGTGCGCAACCATTCAAAGATGCGCGCAGGGTCGTATTCGCCATCGCCGGGGGATAATAAATGAGGATTGGAACAATACACACACCGCAATGGACATCCGACCAAGAACAGCACACATGCAAGTTTGCCCGGATAGTCAATGGTGGTGAATGGAACCAATCCCCCAATTTGTATTTCACGCATAATACTTAGGCCGCACGTTTCAACAAATCACAATGACGGGCACCCGCAGACAAACAATTTGATTCTGTGAATGTTTTGCGTTCACGGAATTCAGAATATTTACCAATGTTAAAGTTTGACACAGGTCTGATAAAGCCCATTGAACGTGAAAAAACTTCGCATGGTGTTCTGTTGCAATTTGTTGTCATATCTTTCTCCTCCCTTTTATGATTTACCGTTATGACGTTATTGGTTTTATTGTTGTTCGTTATTGTCTGTGTTTGCCGCATTTTCTGCGTCGCACTTTGGACAGAATTCATGTTTGCCCGGCAGATAACCATGCTTTGGACAGATTGAGAACGTCGGCGTCAGCGTCATGTATGGCACCTTGTAATTCTCGAATATTGTGCGCACGATTTTCTGGGCCGCGTCGCCAGATGATACAGGTTCGCCCATATACAAGTGCAACATTGTACCACCGGTATATTTACGCTGTAATTCTTCCTGGTGTTCCAGGGCAACGAATGGGTCGTCTGTAAAGTTCACAGGCAACTGGGTCGAATTTGTGTAGTATGGCGCATCAGGTGTACCCGCTGTAATAATATCTGGGAAATTTTTGACGTCCGTTTTCGCAAAGCGGTATGAACAGCCTTCGGCCGGGGTCGCTTCCAAATTATACAGGTTGCCGGTTTGTTCCTGGAATGTCGCCAGGTTTTCACGGATGAAATCCATTACATCCAAAACCAACTTTTTACCCAAAGGTGTCGCGATATTTTCACGATCGCCTGTGAAGTTGCGCACCATTTCGTTTGCACCATTTACACCAATGGTCGAGAAGTGGTGGCTCCAATCACCCAGATAACGTTTTGTAAATGGATACAATCCGCGTTCCATATTCTTGGAAATAATTTCACGCTTGATTTCCAACGCATCGCGGCCTAAATCCAGCAAGCGTTTCAGTTCTGTGAACAATCCATCACGGTTGCCGCGGTGGATATAGCCCAAACGCGCCAAATTGATTGTGATAACACCGATTGAACCCGTCTTTTCCGCAGAACCAAACAAGCCACCACCACGCTTTAATAATTCACGCACATCTAAGCGCAGACGGCAACACATAGAACGAACGTCTGTTGGGTTCAGGTCAGAATTCAAGAAATTCTGGAAGTTTGGAATACCGTACTTTGCCGCCAATTCAAACAAAGGTTTTACATTTGGATGTTCCCATGGGAAATCGGGCGTAATGTTATATGTTGGAATTGGGAAAGTAAATGGACGCCCCAGGGCATCGCCTTCGGTCATAACCTCTAAGAAAGCCTTGTTAATCATGTCCATTTCAGCCTGCAGGTCGCCATATGTAAAGTCAACCTGTTCACGACCGATAAATGGACGCTGGTTCTTTAAGTCATTTGGACAAGTCCAATCGAATGTAAAGTTGATAAATGGTGTTTGCGTTCCCCAACGACATGGAACCGCGCAATTAAATACCAATGTCTGCATGGCATTTTTAACATCGGCATAGGACATATTATCAATTCGAACATATGGTGCCAGATATGTGTCCACGGACGAGAATGCCTGGGCGCCTGCAAATTCGTTCTGCAATGTGCCCAAAAAGTTCACCATATGAGAAACAGCCGTTGCCATGTGGCGTGCAGGTTCGCACTGTAGATAGCCGGGAACCCCGTTAAAGCCTTCGTACAACAATTCACGCAGGGACCAACCCGCACAATAACCCGTCAACCACCCCAAATCATGAACATGAATGGCGGCGGTTTTGTGCGCATCAGCAACCGCCCGCGGATACAGGTTCAACCAATATTCCGCGGTGACGCGTTCGCTGGTACGCAAAATCAGGCCACCGATGGAATAGCCAACATTTGCATTTTCTTTGATACGCCAATTTGACCCGCCAACATAACCTTCGATAACTTCGACAGCATCAACCATAGATTCGCGGATTTCTGTGCGTTTCTGGCGATAGATAATGTATGCCTCGGCCGTTTTATAGGCACGATTGTCCATTAATGTTTGAATAACAATATCTTGGATATTTTCAACCGTTGGGGTTTTATCAGCAAATTTGTCATCCAGACGCTTTAATACGTCCTGGGTTATCTTGACAACCTCGACATCTGAGACTTCTGTTGTGACGGCGACCGCCTTTTTAATGGCATCATAAATCTTTTTCGCATCAAAAGGAACCGTTTCCCCACTGCGTTTTTGCACCGCAACCAGGCGGGTCGTCAATGTTGGCGTAATCTGAATTTTAATTTCATTTTGTGTTTCTGACATTTTGATAACTCCCATTCTTGCACAAAACACAACATATAGTGGTTGTTTGTTAGATTTGATTACAATATATAGTTTTATAAAAATACTATCAATACTGAAAAAGCAAAAAAAATTTTTTTTTCGCTTTACTTTCTAGAAAGGGGATTTTCTGCATATTACAGCGGATAAACAGAATCGGTGTTTTGATACGAATATGTCTTTTGTGCCAAGTTTTTATCTTTTTTTTCATTTTTTCGATTCGGAATTTATACCAAAAACACAAAATATTGATGAAACAAAACGAATATTTTACTATATATTGTATTTTCTTAACAAATGCGAATATGTTCCCGATTCATAATATTAGGTTGTTTTTCCTGTCAAAAGTGGCTATATTAGCCCTGTCGGTGTTATGGTGATTCCGGCACAATTAATAGAACATAAGGTCATTGTTATGATAAAAAATATTTACGAAATGCTGCAAGACGTATGTTCGCGGAACAAAGACGGTATTTTCTTTGTACGTCAGAACGAAACATATGCAGATTTGTTAAGACGGGTGAAACAGCGTGCTGTTTTGTTGGTGAAACGTTTTGGTATTAAAAAGGGCGACACGGTTGCGATTCTGTCGCACAATACGCCGGACTTTTTGCGGTCGTATTTTGCGATTACGTCGGTTGGCGCACGCGCGTTGATGCTGGATACGGGACTGAACACAATTGAACACATCAATATGATGAAGCGCACAGATTGTAAATTGGCGTTGGCACAGCAATCTTTGTTCATAGAAGATGCACCGTGCGAAATGTTTGATATCGAAAATATTGATGACACAGACGAAAACGAATTTGTAATGGCGGACACAGAACGCAGCGATATTGCCCAGTTGTCATTTACGTCTGGCTCAACCGGCAACCCCAAGGTTGTGGGGCTGACACATGAAAATCTGATATCATTGGCAGATGGCGCACAGTTTTACACACCTGTAATTCATCCGGGATATATATTCTATGGATTTTTACCGCTGTACCATATATATGGCGTGGTAATTAACATTATTGTACCAGTTGCATTACAGGGTAAATTGTTGTTGCAACCGGTCTTAAAGCCCCAGGAATTTATCAAGGACTTTAAACAATATAGACCCGAGGTTATCCCCGCCGTTCCACGCATTTGGGAAGTGTTCTATAAAAAGATTGTGGACAGCGCACGCGAAAAGCATGTTTGGACACTGATGCGTGTGATTGTATCTATGCGCCGTATATTGCGTGCGATTGGGCTGGGCAAATTGGTGGACAAGGTGACAAAACCCGTTCATGATGCGTTTGGTGGCAATACCAAGGTATTGGTTTCAGCGGGCGCGACGTTAAAACCTTCTATTCGCAAGTTCTATGAAAGCATGGGCTTTGTTGTGGGCGACTGTTATGGTTTGACAGAAACATGCGGTCCCGCCAACTTTAACTTTGCATTCCGCAGGCCCGATGGTTCCATGTACTATGCGGGGCCATTGATGGGAAATGAAATCCAGATTCATAACCCGGACAAACACGGTGTTGGGGAAATATGGGTGCGTGGAAATATGGTTATGCCGGGGTACCTGGAAAATGATGCTGCCAATGCCGAGGCGTTTGAACAAGGCTGGTTCAAAACGGGCGATATTGGATGTCTGGATAAATTCGGTCGTCTGACGGTCAAGGGACGTCAAAAACAGGTTATCGTTTTGGACAGCGGCAAAAATGTCTATCCGGACGAATTGGAAGATTTGTATCTGCAAAATGAAGAAATCTTGAATGCGGCGGTGTTTGAGTATGTTATCAAAGACAAAATCGTTCCTTTTGCTGTGTTCCAGGTAAAGCCAGGCACAACGGTGGAACGTGTGGCATTTTTACTGAAAAAATCCAATGTGCAAATCGCCCAGTATAAATGGGTGAAACACTTTGCGATTACCGAAGAAGAATTGCCATCAACATCCGCTAAAAAGGTAAAACACTTTGCGGTTCGCGATATGCTGGACGGCGGGGCATTTACCCGTGCGGAATAATAAAAAGTACTGAAACAAACAAGGGGCAGAATGATGCCCCTGCTTTTATGTCTTGACAAATGTATTTTGCGTACTATATTATAGTGTGTAAAGAACGGGGGTAGAATGCCAAATAAAAAGAAAAAAGTTTCGATGAACGTTATACATATCTTGAAATCTGTTATGGATTACAAGGTAAAACCTTTGCGTGATGCCGTTGACGCAGGTAAACGCGCCGCCCAGGAAGAACCCGTTGTATGCGAATATATTTCAACATTGCAACACTTTATCGACAACAGCCGCTATGACCGGGCCGAGGCGTTAGAGGCCGAACGCGAACTGGCAGACTATGAAATTCAGGCATCCGCAATTCGCGATAAAATTAATCGTGGAAATATGGCGGTCGCCCAATTGGTACATGCGGACAAGTTTTATAAATCATATCAGGACACATGCAAAAAAATTGAAAATGCACCGATATTGCGCCAGCTAGAATCAGAGCGTAGTGCATTGGAAAGACAACTGGAATCGCTGGAACACAATATGGACGCATGCGAAATCAATATGACACCAAATTTGTATGGGATTGATTTTGCAGATCAATCGCGCGCAGATTATGAATTCTTCGCCGCGCAATATGAAAACGTGTACAACAGATTGCACAAAGTGATATCAGATATTAATCAATTACAAAAATAAGAAACGGGGCATTCGCCCCGTATTTTTTAATAAGACTTTGCAACGAATACATATTCTGGGTCGCGGTCATCAAGACAGCGACGTGTAATTTTGTATTTTTCCATTAATCCATCAAACGCTTCATTTGTGGTTAATTCATATTTAATGCGGAAAAATCCAATTTCACCATTTGCCAATGCCGTGTCCAGCGCATCCAGGTCCGCAACATCGTGAATCATTTCTGCGTTGCGTTTTTCAACGCGTGCGACCATGGTATCATGAATGTCGCGCATAATGTCGTTGACGGTTGCAACCAATTCATCGGTCGCGATTGTACGTTTTGATTCACGCCCCAAATCACGACGGGTAATTGTAATGTTGCCCGATTCCATTTCGCGCGCGCCGATTTCCACACGCAATGGAACACCACGCTTAATCCATTTCCACATTTTGTCCGGCGCACGCATATCAGATGCGTCAACCAGAACGCGCACACCCGTCGCGCGCAATTTTTCACCCAACGTTTCCGCATACGCGTTTAATGCGTCCGCCGTTTCTTCACGTGTAATTGGAATAATCACAACCTGGTATGGTGCAACCGCCGGTGGCAAAATTAGTCCATCGTCATCAGAATGAATCATGAACATTGACCCCATCATACGGGTTGTTGTGCCCCATGATGTCGTCCAA
>JAGBSK010000040.1 GCA_017631895.1 Alphaproteobacteria bacterium
GTACGCATCAAAAAAGGCATACGCCGGTTCCACATTCAGTTGCGACCAGAACTGGTTTGGCGTTGACATTACAACGTTCAAGGAAAATGCAATGCGCCTGACGCGTGCCCAAACATCCGCCACATCTGCATTGATGGGTTCTGGAATTGGTATGGGCGTTGGCGCAATCACATCAGGTGCAATCGACCGCGCAATCGATCGACACAAGGCAGAAAAGGCCGTCAAAGACGCAGAAAAAGAACACGAAGAATTATACGGCGACGGCGAAGACGGCGACAAAAAGTCCAAGAAAAAAAGCAAAGCCGATGATACAGACGACAATGAAGACGACAACAAACCGGGCGCTGCGGAACGCCGTTGCACAAAAGCAAATGGCAAATGGGAAAACAACACATGCACCGGCGCAGACTGTGGTAACAACAAGACATGGGACGGCACAAAAAATAAATGTGTAAAATCAGACAACTCAAGCGACAAGACCGACAAAAACGAATCAAATCGCCCAGACGATGAAACCGCCAAGGAAAATTGTAAGAAAGCCAAGGGCAAATGGGAAAACGGTATCTGCAAAGACCCAAAATGTGGTGATAATGCACATTGGAACGATTGGACCCAAACCTGCAAAGAATACGCAGCCGGCGAAAAACCACTTAGCATCGAAATGCAAAAAACCTTGTGCAAAAATCAGGGTGTTTGGGGCACCGCAACATGCATTTGTAAAAATGGCGGTAAATGGGATTCCAAAACAGGCATGTGTGGTCCAGCACCAAAAATTACCACCTCTACTAATCTGGGCACAGGGCAATCAAATCAACCAGGCCTGGGAACTAGCAGCCTTGGTTCACCCAAATTCAATCTGGGCACACGCTAAAACAAAACGACAGACACTATGAAAAAATTATTAAGTATCTTTTTTATCTTTACAATCACCACCCTGCCCGCAATGGCTGTGAATTGTACTGGACTTATGGACATTTTATCAACTTATTGTGATGCAGAAGGTTATAAATACATATCCAATGACATATTGAGCGCACCCGCCTATGGAACTTATACAACCTACTCTGATTCCATATCAATAGGATGCTATAAATTCAAAAATGATAATCACGACAAGATGAAAAAAGCTGTTGCAACCGCATGTAATATACCAGAATCAAAAGTTACAATCAAAACGAACCTAACACGTAGTCAATCACAAGTTCAATGCAAAGACATAGACAAGAAAAATGGTATCACAGAATTAAAATATGTCGATGGACAATGCTTACCCTCAAAATGCCTGACACCTCGCTGGGAATTATCTGGCACGGGCAAACGCGTAAAATGTGTAGAACAAAAATGCACGTTCAAACATGGTACAGGTAAATGGGAATCCGATAACGACACATGGAAATGCGTCCTGACGGATTGCGACACCGCCAAGGGCTGGAAAAAGAATGATTCAGGGGACGCATGCATTGAAATGCTGGACAAATGCACAGATGAACAAATCGCACAACATCCCAACGCAACCAAAACCGGTATAAAAAAGGGAACCGAAACCTGCATTGCCCAGGAATGTAAATGCGGCTATGATTTGCAAAACGAAAAATGTGTTGAATGGCCAAAAGACTCAAGTGGCAACTACACAAAACCATGCACCGACAAAGAGCTGAAAAAGGTAAACGCAAAATCTGGGAACCTGTCATGCGATAATGACAAGGCCGTATGTATAATCAGCGAATGTATCAGCACAGATTACACACACAACAAAGAAAAAAACACCTGCTACAACAAGAACAAACAACCTTGTACACATTCCGACACGAACGCAACGGCTGCAGAATACAAAACAATTAACGGCAAAATGACCTGTGTTATCACAGATTGTAACCATGGCTACAAACCCAACAAAGACGGCACAAAATGCGTTGCCGGTGAATTATCCGAATCTGATTCCCAGGCAAAAATTGATGAACTGCGTGATAATGCCCAGGCTATGAAAGACAAAGAACAATCACTTGTTAACAAAACACTGGGGGCGGCGGGTATTGGCGCAACCGGTATCGGTGGCATGCAAATGGCGTCCGCCATGGCCGAAGAAAAGGCCGACGAAGATGCCGAGCAGGCAATGCGCGCATACCTGGCAACGTTCCATTGTAATTATGGCGCGGGGAAAAACATTGCCGGTGGCGAAAAGAACGTTGAATTACCCGGCGGAAACGAATTAATTAATTTATATTCCGAATACGTCAACCTGGCCAACGATTTAAAGGTACGCAAAACGGCACTTGATATGCGACCGGGCATTGAATCAGAATCCATACTGGATGCGGCAACGTCCGGTCTGTACGATGATATCGCAATTGGTAAAACATCCGGTGCGTACACATCTCTGGCGCGCGCGATTATGGACCCCAACGGTGCGGATGCCGCCGCATGGGCCGCCCAGAAAGCCGAAACCGCCGACAAAAAGAAAACCGGCATGATTACCGCGGGCATTGGCGCGGCGGGATCCCTGGTCGGCAACCTGGCCATCAATTCCGGCAAAAACAAACAGAACAAGGTTGATGAAATCTTGAATAAATACGACAAAAAGAAACAATTATTGGACGAACTGGAATCCGATGTTACGGCAATTCCGCCCCAAACCGCCCCATGTCCGAACGGCACAACGGGCACCGCACACCCAGATTGTACATGTACTGATACAACAAAAATCTATAATCCGAACACTCATACATGCGAAGCGTGTATCGGCGGTCAAATCGTCAAAGATGGCAAATGCGAATGCCCAACCGATAAACCATTGTGGGACAGTGAAAACAGCACATGTATCGCCCGCCCCACGACATGCACACCAAAGTGTACACCAAAGCCAGGCGACCATCTGACAGTATTACAAGACTGCACATGTTCATGCACAGACGGCTATACTTTAACCAACGGTCAATGCACATGCACCGGTGAAAATAAAACAAGGGGCGCCGACGGCACATGCCACACAATTGAAACCAAAACAATTGTTGAACAGATTTCAACCCTGACGACGACAACGGTTGAAAATGCATCCCTGCCCGCAGGTTCCCTGTTCAAGGTTGGCTCATACGAACTTGTGGATGCGGCACAAGTTGCCCTGAACACATTTATCACGGGCTTATCTGACGCAGGTTATACAAATTGCAACATTATCGTTGACGGGTACACCGATCCGCTGGGTGGCCCAAAAAGAAACCAAGATCTGTCCCAGAATCGTGCAAATGCCGTTAAAACATATATCGAAGGTCTGCGAAACAAGGCAATCGAATCCGTCTCCGCCACGGGACACGGCGAAGTAAACTGCACATGCGGCGCGGGTAAAAAATCAACCGACGCCACGGGTCAAATAAACGGACAAACGGTTGATTATTCTAACTATGAATACAGCGCATGTTCGGGCAAGGATACCGACCACGATATTACGGGCGACACGCGCTATGCGCCATGCCGTCGCGTTAAAATCACCGCAAATTGCAAACAAATAACAACGGTAACCCAGCAACAATAACCCACCGCCCCCGGCGGTGTTTTTTTATTCCCCATATTGCTTATAAGTATTATTTATTCATTATTTGAACTTTGCACCCCTGTCCCACGAAGTTTTAACGAAATGGGATGCACTCTGAACACTAACAAAAATCCCCTACTCGGGGATTTTTAGAATAATTTATTTCACTATACGACGCTGAATTTCTGTTCCCATCGGCTTATAAATCGTAACCGGCTGATAAACCTGATAATGATCAATCACCTCGGTATGTGTTTTTACACGCACCGGTTGCGCACGGCTTGCACAGGGTTTCACATCACGGCTAGACACGAAACGTTTTTCGCACCCCTGACCACACTTTGTTTCAACGCCAAAACGTTCATACGTTGTAATTGTTTCGGTTTCTGTGTATGTATATGCCATCGCCGCACCACAAACAAACAAAGCACCCAACGCAACTAATAAAGTCTTTTTCATTCCGACACCTTTTGTTACCTATGCACATTCCCCGTGCCCTAAACTCACAGAAACTATACCAATCAAATCCAAGATTACCACAAAAAAATCCTGCATTATTCCATTTGACAACGTATATTTCAACAATTACCCTAGAACATACAAAAGGAATCTTATGTCAAAAGAACAAAAACCAGAAATAACGTATACTATAACTGAACATAATTATAATATTCTGAACAATCAAATAATGGAAATTCAAAATATGCTGATGCGCCGCGATCATCACATTTTGATTGAATCCGCATTGGATGAATTATCACTTTCACTGCGTAACGCAATCCAGCCCACAAATCAGAAATAAAATTTTATCGGGGCATTTCATACGCCTTATGCCCTATCACTTATGCCTTAGAAAAATCCCGCCGTTTAGCGGGATTTTTCTAGATAAATCATCAGATTTATTTTTATTACACGCGACGTACCTTCTTTGGACGACACCCATTGTGTGGGATACGTGTAGTATCAGTAATGGACTGCACAACCAGACCGGCATTTGCCAATCCACGTACAGCAGATTCACGACCCTGACCAATACCACGCATCAAAACATCAACTGTTTTCATACCCATTTCGGCGACTTTCTTACCAACTGCGTCTGCAACGATTGTTGCCGCGTATGGTGTGGACTTTTTTGCGCCCTTAAAATTATTTGCCCCAGCGGTTGCCCATGTCAAAACGGCGCCAGACTGGTCTGTAATTGTAATACGTGTATTGTTGTTAGTCGCAACGACATGTGCAATACCATGCGATACTTTTTTAACAACTTTTTTCTTAGCTTTTGTAATTGCCATTTTATTTATACCTTTTTTCGATGTCTTCAATTAACTATGGTGTTAATCTCTACCTTATTAGAAAAAATTAAGATAATGTTGCAGATATGTGTGTTGGGCGACGGGAGTGTACAAATCGCTACATGACCAAAGCCCAACGCGCATAGATGCACGCATTAGATTAATTTTTATTTCCCTTTGGTTGCGGAACCGGCAACCACTACACGTTTCCCCTTACGAGTACGTGCATTTGTCTGGGTACGCTGACCACGAACCGGCAAGCGATTACGATGGCGAATACCACGGTATGCCTTCAAATCCTGCAAACGTTTGATGTTCATTGTCACTTCACGACGAACATCACCTTCTACCTTAAAGTTTTCTTCGATGTATTTCGAAATTTTAATAACATCCTCGTCTGTCAAATCTTTCGCGCGCAGACCGTCTTTTAATTTCAAAGCCTTGACGATTTGTGCCGATTTTGCCGGCCCAATACCGTGAATATACTGCAACGCAATTTCAATACGTTTTTCAGTCGGAATGTTAACACCTGCTATACGTGCCATTTTTCATTTTCCTTTTTATTTAACTGCGGTTCCCCCAGTCCACCGGGTTCCCCGATACCCAAACCCTTGGGTTTCCCCATGGGCTATTTTATTTTGCCAGGTAATTTTATACAAAACCCGACAAAAGTCAAATCTTGTTTTATTCCCGCATTAACCGCGGAAACGCCCTTTCTTTTGTGCCTTGTTAATAACACCGCTGTATTGCTTTGCAACCAAGTACGATTGAACCTGATTGGTTGTATCCAAAACAACACCCGCCACAATCAAAACACTGGTCCCACCAATCATCAATGGCATACCCAAATGAGTATTCAAGATAATCGGCAACACGCAAACCACAATCAGATACGCAACACCAATCGCCGTTGTACGTGATACAACATTATCCAGATATTTGATTGTCTGTTCACCTGGACGCACACCCGGCACATAGCCACCCGCGTTTTTCAGATTATTGCTGGTTTCTTCGGAATTGAATATAACCGCGGTCTGAAAATACGCAAAGAATGCAATCAACACCGTGAACAAGAAAATATAAGACCAGGTTCCATATGTAAAGAAACCTAAAATAGTCTGCACGGTCAAATTTTCACTTTGAACGAAACGCTGAACAAATGCCGGCAACATCATAATAGACGACGCAAATACAGGTCCCATAACCCCCGACATATTAATTTTAATCGGCAGATATGATGCATTTGTATTCACAACACCGTTTGCCATAACCTGACGTGGGTACAGAATCTGAATCCGACGCTGTGCCTGTTCAAAGAACGCAATCAAGGCAATAATACCAACAACAAACGCCACCACCAACGCAATCATCGCAGGCGAAATCTGACCGACCGAACCCAACGACATCAATTGTGCAATACCACCCGGCACTTCGGCAATAATACCTGCAAAGATTAACAATGATGCGCCCTGCCCGATACCACGTGCAGTAATCTGTTCCGCCAACCACATGACGAACACAGTACCACCGACCAATGCGATAATAGCGGACATTTCAAATGCGAATCCCGGATTTACAACCGCGGCGACACCATTAACCGGTGCCATCGCCTCTAATCCGCGAACAACCGCCCACCCCTGAACAACCGCCAACAACACGGCCAGATAGCGGGTATATTGATTGATTTTTACGCGTCCTGATTCACCTTCTTTACGCAATTCCCCCAAAGACTTACTGGTCGCGCTTAACAATTGCAACACGATAGACGCCGAGATATACGGGAAAATGTTCAATGCCAGCACAGACATACGCGACAAAGAACCACCACTGAACATGTCAAACATGCCCATCATTCCATTATCACCCTGGAACAGGTGCAAAACCGCCGACGCATTAACCCCCGGCAGTGGAATGAACGACCCAATACGATAAACAACCAGCGCCCCCAACGTAAACAGAATACGCTTCTGCAAATCGCTAAGATTACCGAAAAAGCCTTTTAAGAATTTCATGTGTGTGAACTTTTAACCATTGATTGGCATCTGGACACGCCAGATGCCAAATACAGATTTAGATTTTAGTTATTTTTGATTGTGCCACCGGCCTTAACAATCGCTTCTTCTGCTGCCTTGGACCATTTGTCTGCAACAACATTAACAGCTGTCTTGATTTCGCCCTTGGCCAAAACTTTCAAGCCATCCAATTTGCGATTAATAACCTTTGCTGCCATCAAAGAATCAACTGTGATTTCCTTGCTTGCATCAATTTTACCAGACGCGATGAACTTTTCGATATCGCCCAGATTAATTGTTACAAATTCCTTAGCAAAAGGATTGTTGAAACCAAATTTTGGGAAACGACGCAAAATTGGCATCTGACCGCCCTGGAACGTCGCCTGCTTGCGCGAACCACTGCGTGCTTTCTGACCTTTGTGACCACGACCAGCGGTCTTACCAGAACCAGATCCCATACCACGACCAACGCGTGTTGCGTTCTGACGTGCACCAAAATTATCCATCAAAGCATTTAATTTCATTTCTTTTACTCCTATAACTACGTTTTACATAGTTCTTTGTCGCACAAAAACAAGTCCTGTTTTCATACTCGGTTTATTATTTTATTCCGCAACTTCTACCAAATGAGAAACCTTGGCAACCATACCACGAACGGCCGGTGTATCTTCGATTTCTTTGGTTTTGCCGATACGTCCCAGGCCCAACGCTTTCACGATTTTGACCTGTGCTTCTGGACGACCGATTGTGCTTTTAACTTGTTTTACAACTATCTTAGCCATAATTCAAACTCCTATCAATTGTCCAGATTATTTTGCGTCATCCGCAACTTCTAATTTCTTACCATCACGACCGGCGATGATTTCAGCAACTGTCTTGCCACGACGTGCAGCCACAGTTTTAGGAGAATTCATTTTATTGAACGCCAAGAACGCCGCACGAATCATGTTGTTTGGATTATTTGAACCCTGTGATTTAACAACAACGTCCTGAACACCTAAGCATTCAAATACCGCACGCAACGCACCCCCAGCAATAATCCCAGTACCTGGAACAGCACTACGTACAACCAACTTGCTGGCGCCGTATTTAGCCGTGCTATCATGATGCAATGTACGACCTTCTTTCAGTGGTACACGAATCATTTTCGCCTTTGCCGCCTTGGTTGCCTTTTGCACAGCAGCCTGAACTTCCAAAGCCTTACCCTTGCCAAAACCTACGCGACCTGCTTTGTCCCCAACGACAACCAATGCCGAGAAAGACATATTGCGACCGCCCTTTACAGTCTTAGATACACGGTTGATAGAAACTAACTTATCAACCAAGTTATCTGTCTGCAATTTTTTATCATCAAAACGTGCCATTATTATACTCCGTCTTATTCAAATTAAATTCTTACGCCACCTGCGCGGATTGCTTCGCACAGTGCCTTAACACGACCAGCAATGCCTTACAGACAATATGTCAGCAACCCTACTGTGGCTATAGCTACAGAATATAACATGTATATCGCTAACTTGGATTCTACCAGTGCGCGTATAAAATA
>JAGBSK010000001.1 GCA_017631895.1 Alphaproteobacteria bacterium
CCTAAATCACGGCGTGTAATTGTGACATTGTCAGATTCCATTTCTCGCGCACCAATTTCAACACGTAATGGCACACCACGTTTAATCCATTTCCACATTTTGTCTGGCGCACGCATGTCGGACATGTCAACCAGCACACGCACACCCGCCGCACGCAATTTTTCACCCAACGTTTCCGCATACGCGTTTAACGCGTCCGCCGTTTCTTCACGTGTAATTGGAATGATTACAACCTGGTACGGTGCAACCGCCGGTGGCAAAATTAGTCCATCGTCATCAGAATGAATCATGAACATTGACCCCATCATACGGGTTGTTGTGCCCCATGATGTCGTCCAACCGTGTTGCAATTTACCGTCTGTGCCCAGGAATTGGATTCCAAATGATTTTGAAAAATGTTGTCCCAGGTCGTGAGAGGTACCGGCCTGTAAAGCCTTGCCGTCTTGCATGATATGTTCCAGGGTGTATGTATGGTCCGCGCCAGCAAAACGTTCTTCGGGTGTTTTTTCGCCCATAATGGATGGAATCGCCAAGATTTCACGCATATAGTCGCCATACATTTTATGCATTTTGCGTGCGTCTGCGTTTGCTTCTTCGTGCGTGGCGAAAACGTTATGTCCTTCTTGCCAGTTAAATTCGGATGTGCGCAGGAACATACGTGGGCGCATTTCCCAACGCATTACGTTCACCCACTGATTCAATTTTAGCGGCAAATCGCGGTATGACTGAACCCAGCGCGACATCGCTTCGCCAATAATCGTTTCGGATGTTGGACGGATGATGTATGGTTCTGTCAATTTTGAATCTGGGTCCGGTTGCAGGGAACCATCAATCATTTTCAGACGATGGTGGGTAACAACCGCACATTCTTTGGCAAAGCCGGCGACGTGTTCTGCCTCTTTATTAAAAAAGTCAATTGGAATCAATAATGGAAAGTTTGCGTTTTGTACGCCGTGTGATTTAATGCGACGGTCCATTTCATCGCGCATCAGTTCCCAAATTGCCCACCCATATGGTTTAATTGTCATACAACCGCGCACAGGTGCGTTTTCCGCCAAATCGGCCGCGACGATTAAATTCTGGTACCATTCGCTGAAATTTTCTGCGCGTGTTGGTGTAATTGCTGTTTTCATTTTCAATATCTCTTTTATTTTTTATTCGTTTTTTTATCTTTTAATTCCATATATTTTTCCGACACGATTTTGTGCAGAACGTCGGCAATCTGCTTTCTGTCCATACCCGCCAGGGGCGGTGGCGGCAACAATGTAATGTCAACCATAAATCCGCCCAACATCATAATGTGAAACACCTGACCAAATGCGGAACGTTCACGTTTGCAATGTGGCCCCATGTCCATTTTTTTGTTATCAAAGTATGCAAAATGGTCGGCAAGCGTTTGATCATCAATCACAGAACCATCTTTGTATCGATAATGCATTGCCATAGGCTGAACCGTGACGTTCGAATTTTCAACAAAGTTGAACAAAGAACTTTTGAACGGTTTTACATACGCACCGTTTGTTGTGGTACCTTCGGGGAATAAAATCATTGGATACTTAACGTTCTGAACCGTTTTTTGCACAACCGCCAACGCATCGCGCGCGTGCGACGGACGTCGGTCAACAAAAATAACCCCAAAACGTTTCGCAACCCAACCAACCAATGGCCAGTTTTCCATTTCTTTCTTGGCAATAAAACTGCCCCGGAAAGCAAATGGAAATGTCGCAATTTCAAATACTGATATGTGATTGGCAACAACCATCAGCGGACGTGCATCCGTCAATTTTCCATGCACAACAATTTTAATCCCGGACAATTTTACCAAGAACCACATAAATACTGGCATGTATTGTACCGCCCAGCGACGTGGCATTAAAATCAATAACGGCAACTGGATAACAACCATTACCCAGAACAAGGCGAACTTAATCGCCGCCATTGTTGTATTAAAAATATTTTGTTTGCGTAGTTTTGCCATGTTAAATTATTCTTCGTTTTCTGCCTTGTCAGCATCTTCGATATATTCTGCATCGGCCGCATCTTCGCGAAGTAAGAAATCAACAAATGCACGAACAACCTTGAACGGGCCAACCACAGGCAGGGTAATAATCTTTCCAACGGTTTTCATAATTTTTTCGCGATCATCTTCGGGTGCACCAAGCGCGTTTTCACGCCCCAGAAAATGTTTCTGATATGCGGCGTCCATTTTGCGCGTTTCCAACATTACAAAAACATCGTACGAGTTAAACGGCGTATCAACAAACACACCACGACCAAATGTGGCTCCCAGACGTAAATACCCCTTAATTAGTGGTGTCATTTCCGCCTTGGCGTCTGCTTCGTCCACGAATTCACGTGGCAAAATATTCATGCG
The DNA here is from genome assembly GCA_017631895.1 of Alphaproteobacteria bacterium. Taxonomy (GTDB): domain Bacteria; phylum Pseudomonadota; class Alphaproteobacteria; order Rs-D84; family Rs-D84; genus Enterousia. Next base: position 2,375 of record JAGBSK010000001.1, read on the forward strand.
CGACAATTTTGGATTTACACCGTCTGGAAATTTTTCAGGCAACACCGTCGCACGCAAACGCAATGGCGACAAGTGATTATAATACAGGTATGAAATCGCCTGGGCACTGCGTGCAGGTTTTGTGCCAACAAAAGACGCAACACCAAACACAACACCAATTTTACGACGAACAATCATTTCGCCCAGCCCCGCCCACAACAGACGCATAACCAACGCGTTTTCACGATATTCGGGTGCGACACATGCACGCGACATTTCGGCAATATTGCCGGGATACTTTTTAATTTTTGACAGGTTGAATTCAGTTTCTGTATAAAAACTGCCCATTTTTTCCGCGGCATTTCGGTCAATGATACGATATGTACCAACAACACGCCCCTGATGAAACACAGCCATGTATTCCGCAAAGCGGTCATAGGCATCATATTCTTCGCCCAGAGCACGTTGTTCTTCGGTAGCCCCAGCACCCTCTTCCAGGCAGAACACCTGGTATCGCAGTTGGCGCACTTGTTTTCTTTCTTCTTTGTTTCGGGTTAATCTTACCTCGAAATCGCGGACTTTGATAGCCATAAATATATCCCTTGGTATAAATCTATGGGAAAAGAATATCAAACAAACGCCCAATATTCAACGTTTTTATTTAGGGGCCACCAAGCGAATTTATGAACGCCAATGAATACTGTCCTAGTGCAAAAGCAGAAAATTACGACTATGCTAGGAACTGACATAAAAAGGTCGGCGCGTCAAGGTTTGTAAAATGAAATCTATTATGAACACTTTTTGTTTTTTTATTCCCGTCGCATCGGTTCGACAACACATTAGAACACAGCCCTGTCAGCGGCGAACAAACAAAAAAAACAACCCTTGGACATGCGCACAAAAACTGAACAAACGGCCAATTATTTTGTGGATTGAAGGTGCACTGGGACGCCAGAGTGATATTTATTCCGGAAAAAAAATCAAAGAAATGGAAAAAAATTTCAATGTCTTACAACTGCGGCATTTTCCACAAACACAATTATATCATTTAACATTCGCATGTAATCAGCGCCAAATTTGGACAACGCATAACATAGATGCAATCGCTGATTTTTTATGCGAATTTCGTGTTGAAAAAATCCTTATTAACAATCCAGACACAGATAAAAATACAAGCAGGCTGTTGCACGCAATCGCATATATAAAACAAAATTGTTTGGGGTGCGCATGCGTGTCTTTAATACGAAATTAAACAACAAAGGTAACTAATGTAATTCGTCCGCCAGCGTCGCAATCGCAATCGCATACCAGTTAGAATTGTTCCATTTTTTGATTCTGTAAAAATTAGGATACGTCAGGTATGCCGTTATAACAGGCATTGGCGCAATATCCGTATCGGGGGTCGCAGTTGCCATGGCGTCTGCACGCGCGGTTTCAATCGCATTAACATCTGCAACCAGCCCCGCCGTCATATCGTTTTGTGGAATTGGCGTGCCGTCTGGGTTCAGCGCACCCAGCGCCGACCACTGAGGCAGGGTCAATTTTGTTTTACCGTCCAACAGCGATATGTCAAAATCGCCCGGCAATATAACACGGCGAACAATGCGTTCGTTTTTGTTCCAGCCCAATTTATTCAGGTAATTGCCCGCACTGAACATCGCGTCCGAGATATTGTTAATGATATCTATGCGCCCATCGCCATTACCGTCCGCACCATATTGGGTCAGGGTTGTTGGAATAAACTGAAAATGCCCCATTGCGCCCGCCCATGAGCCAGATATAGAATTTATATCTAATCTGTTTTTATCTGCGATTTTCATCAATGCGATTAACTGGTTTGAAAAGAATGTTTCACGACGACCGTCGTACATTAACGTAAAGAACGCGTCTGTTAATTTATGGCGTGATTTAACCGTGCCATAGTTTGATTCCATGCCCCAAAATGCCAACATTATATGCGGTGGCACACCATATTTATTTTCCACGCGGGACAGTAATGTCGGATAACGTTTGCGTATTTTTTGACCATCTGATATGCGCGTTTGATTTACCGTACGCGCCAGATAGCCGTCCAGCGTCAATTTGAATTCTGATTGGTTTGTGTCGCTGCGTACAATAGATGGAATAAAAGACGGGTATTTAAGCGTGTCATTGATTATAGTTTCGGAAATGTTTTCAGATGTGGCACGCGCGCGTACAGAATCCAGCATATCGTACCAACGCGCGGAATCAAATGAACCACGGTCCGCCCAAACCGATAAAGGCATACAAAACACAGCAGCACCAAGCCACATTGCGAATTTATTCATCAATTCCCCCATATAAAATTAGAATGCGTATTTTACACCCAGATGGATTCCAAAGGATTGCCATGTGGCGCGCTTTAATGAATCAGAAACCTTTTCGGTGTGGGCCTTGACATCTATCAATTCTGGTACATAGTAGGCAATGGAGCCATCGTTATTATAAACAGGTTTCATTATCCATTGACCATTTTCATCTGTCGCATAGTAACTGTATTCTGCAACATATAATTCGCCCGGGATTTTGCCAACATGGAACAGGTTTGTATCAACCTTTAACGACAACTGCATGCGGTCAGATAATTTATAGTTGTATTCCAATTCAGCGGCGTATGAATAAGAACCGTTGCTGCCCTCGTCCAGGAAACTGGGGTTCTGTTGCCAGTCGGTACGATTTGGCCAGATGCCCTCGGATGAATACTTTGGCATACCAACTTGCATGTACAGACGCAGTTTGTCTTTTAGGGTCATCTGCTTTTCAACCTCAAGCCCGACATAGAATCCAGACCAAGTGGTATTATAGATATGGGTCGTACCTTCGACCACAATTGGACCATCACCACCGATAATTACACATTCGCCCGCACTAACCCCCCATGGAATTGTACCCAGCGAAATATTATAATCTTCGGTCGTCAAAGAATCACCCAGATATGGGAAACCATATTCAGATCCAGATGAGTTTATAGAATTAGATACTAACTTAATATCTTCGGGTGACATACATACCTGGTACCAGTCATCTGGGGGCGTTGTGCCAACAGGAACCGCAAAATATTGCCCAGATTCATTTCCAAACACATAGAATCCGTCCTTGGTCATCAAAGGCAAATACACACCAGGATTCGGGTAATAATGATTGGACATTTCCAGGTTATGTTTGAATATTTCATAACCAAATGTTGGCGATAGTTTCCAGCCGCCAATATCCCAAATATGATGCGCAGAAATGCCAAATCGGAAATAATTGCTGCGTCCCGATTGATCGCCCATAGAAATTGTAAATATGCCGTATTCTGGGTATTGCGCCTCGAACGGTTTCAGGTCATAGTCCATGGACAGACCGCCATGCGACATATCGCCATAGGCATATTCGCCATAAACCGACAAATCAAAATCACGCAGACTGAAATTATGGCGGGCACCAACACGAATTTCGTTCCAAATCATGTCGTCCCATTCCAAAATAGAATTTACACCCGTTTCAAATTCAAAATCTGCAAAACGACGCGAATAACCCGCATAGATTGAAGTCGCAGGTTCGGATTCCGCCGGCACCGCAATCCCATTCGTGGTCATTGTGCCAGAAAAAGTTGGCATAACCGGGCGCGGAACCTGGTACGAATAAGTTCGCGACCCGACAACCTGTTTATTACCAGATTTGCCAACGTATTTTGTATAGCCCTGGTCCGCATAGCGACCGTATGACGCCTGATTTGCCGTTGGGGCGGATTGTGTTTGATAGTATGACGGCACCCCCTCGTTCGCGGCAAACGCAACGAATGGCGCAAAAATCAGCGATAAAAATGATACCTTCCCTGCCTTCATATGAATATCGTTGCGTTTATTATAACATAAAAATCAGATTCATAAAAGTATTTTCATTTCCCACTTGCGCATGTAAATTTGCATTGTACAATGTGGGCAATATGAAGAACGCGCCACACAATATCTATATTCATGTGCCATATTGCATATCCAAGTGCAATTATTGCGCATTTTTTTCCGCAGCGTGTGCGACACCGGATTGGGACAAATATACCGCCGACATTTGCGATGAAATTCAATTCTGGGCACAAAAATTGGGACGCACGGATGTACCAACCGTATTTGTGGGCGGCGGGACACCGTCGCTGATGCCGGTTGCGTGTTTTGAAAAAATCATGAACACCATTCGCAATAATTTTAATCTGTTGGCGGATGTAGAAATCACAATCGAATCAAATCCAGGAACATTGGACGCAGAAAAACTGCGCGCGTTTTGCGCGGCGGGCGCAAATCGTCTGTCCGTCGGGGTACAGAGTCTGAGTGACGAAAAATTAAAATTCTTGGGACGACGACACAGTGTGGCGGATGCGCTGAATTTGCTGGACACAGCACAAAAAATGGGATTGCGCGTGTCAGCGGACTTTATTTATGGGTTGCCCGGAGATGAGGTTGCGGATGTGATAAATCTGTGCGAACAGATTAATAAACTGGGGCTGCAACATTGTTCGATGTATGAATTGACCATTGAACCAGACACACCTTTTGGCAAAATGAATCTGAACATGCCAGACAACGAAACAATGGCGCAGATGTATTTAGCAATTAGTGATACATTGAACATCCCCCGGTACGAGGTTTCTAACGATGCGACGCCGGGCAATGAATGTCGCCACAACCAGAATGTTTGGGATGGGGATGCATACATTGGAATTGGGCGCGGGGCCGCGGGTCGTGTGTTTATGGATGGCATATGGTACGAGCAACTGGGCAATGGTGCACGATTTGAAAAATTAAGCGACACGGCGCGCGCCGTCGAAATGATTCTGACCGGGTTGCGCACAATACGCGGTTGTCGATTGACAGACACGATAAAAAACGTTATTGATATGGACTGGGCACGGAACAATCCAAGCCAGGTTCAAATTAACGATGACCGAATATCGGCAACACCAAACGGAATGCTGATTTTGGACGAAGTGGTGGTAAAATTGGTGAAATAAAATGGACAGTAAATTCTGGAACTTTATTGGAATTGTCGCGGTTGTGACAGCAATTGTATGGGCTTATTTTTACACAAAGGAGAAAGTAGTTATGGCGGGCATCAAACTGGAAAACATGGATATGACGGTAAAACCAGGCGACGATTTTTATGCATATGCAAATGGCGGATGGCAAAAACACAATCCAATTCCGGACGACTATGCAAGATATGGTGCGTTTGATGTGTTGCGTAACACAAATCTGGAACGCACGCGCGAAGTTGCAGAAAACGACACAGGTAAAATTGGCACTTTGTATAAAATCGCGATGGATAAAAAAAAGTTAAATGCGGACGGGGTAAAACCCGTTGCGCTACAGTTGGCAGAAATTGATAACCTGACACGCGCGGGCCTGGAAACATATCTGGGAAAAACGTTCACATTTTCATCTGCGTTCTGGGGCGACGGTGTTGCGTTGGATGAAAAAGACAGCGAACATTTCCTGTACAACATCGGTCAGGGCGGATTGGGATTGTCGCGTGATTACTATTTTGACAACGATGCAAAATCGATTAAAATCCGCAAAAAGTACAAAGATTTTATTGCCAAACAAATGAAAAACTTTGGTATTGCGGTTGATGTCGATAAATTGTACGCGCTGGAAGAACGCATGGCAAAATCATTCTATCCAAAAGAAAAATTACGCGACCCACATGCGAATTATCATAAAATGAGTTTGGCGCAGGTAAAGAAGGAATTTCCTGGATTTAATTGGGATGCATTTTTGTCCGCACGTGGGGCTACGGCTGCAAAATTTATGAACGTTGCCCAGCCCGAAGCAATCACAGAATCAATCGCAATTATGAATGATACTGATTTCGAATTGATTAAGACTTATTTGAAATATCGTATTGTTAGTGCGGCAGATACGGTGCTGGACGATAAAACATATGATATTTCATTCGATTTCTATAACCGCACAATGGCCGGACAGAAAGAACCAAAACCACGTTGGAAGCGTGCTGTGTCGCTGATTGACGGGTCGTTGGGCGAAGAAGTCGGCCGCATTTATGTTGAAAAATATTTTTCATCGGACGCCAAAGAACGTATGCAGACGTTGGTGAAAAACCTGCAAAGTGCATACGCGATGCGTATTGAAAACCTGAAATGGATGTCAGACGAAACCAAACAAAAGGCATTGGAAAAACTGTCCACATTCCGTGCAAAAATTGGATACCCAGACAAGTGGCGCGATTATTCAAAACTGGAAATCAAAAATGATTCGTTGTGGGAAAATATGATTCGCGTCGCACAATTCGAAGATGCGTTTTGGATTGAAAAAATCGGTCAGAAAAAAGACCCAACAATCTGGTATATGAACGCACACGAAGTCAACGCGTATTACGACCCGTCAACAAATGAAATTTGTTTCCCTGCGGGCATTCTGCAATATCCGTTCTTTGATATGGCGGCAGACGATGCGTTTAACTATGGCGCGATTGGCGCGGTTATCGGGCATGAAATGACGCATGGCTTTGACGATTCGGGACGCCATTTTGATAAAGACGGAAATATGACCGATTGGTGGACCATACTGGACGCGGCGCGTTTTGATGTTCGCGCAAAGGTCATGAAGGAATTTTTCAACAAAATTAAAATCAATGACGAAATTAACGCAAATGGCGAATTTACATTGGGCGAAAATTTGGCGGACTATGGTGGCGTATCTATTGCGTATGATGCATATAAAAAATTTGGCGTGCATACAGGCGATGCAGAAAACATCAGCGCAGACAGACGATTTTTTATCGCGTACGCCGGAGCATGGGCGCAAAACATTCGCGAGGACGAAGAAATTCGCCTGACCAAGGTCGATGAACATTCATTGGGAAAAAATCGTGTGAATGGCATTCTGCCACATATTGACGCATGGTATGATACGTTTGATATCAAATCCGATTCGCCAATGTATATTGCGCCCGGCAAACGTGTAAAGTTGTGGTAATAAAAATCCCGCGGTTGCGGGATTTTTATTATTTTGCTTCTGTTTCTTCTGGAACAACAGAAACCGTTCTGCGGTCGCCGTTGCCTTTCTTAAACTTAACAATACCTGCAATCTTCGCAAAGATTGTGTGGTCTTTACCCATACCAACATTCAGGCCCGGGTGTACAGATGTACCACGCTGGCGAATGATGATGTTGCCTGGGATTACGCGTGAACCACCGGATTTTTTGATACCTAATCTGCGTCCGGCTGAGTCGCGTCCATTCATTGATGCGGAACCCGCTTTCTTATGTGCCATAACTTCGCTCCTTAGGCTTTAATATCTGTTACTTTCAGAACAGTGATATACTGACGATGGCCTTTTGTGCGGCGATAATTCTGACGGCGTTTCTTTTTGAACACCAGAATTTTATCAGCACGTTTCTGTTCAAC
>JAGBSK010000041.1 GCA_017631895.1 Alphaproteobacteria bacterium
CACCAACTTCGCGCCAGGTGGCGGATATGCCCAGGTCAAACACCTTTAATGCAGATACAACGTTCGTTGGTAATTTACTGCGTGCGGGCATTTTGTCGAATTTGCCACGGCCTGTGATAAAATCGTTAATGAATTTTGCATAATCAGAAGCGTCCGATTTTGCCGTATCTTTGTCCTTTAACGGTTCGCCGAATGTTTGGCGTTCCCAGTCGGCCTCTATCTCGTCCGGGGTCATGTCGGCATAATAGTTCCAGTTTTTGTTGTATTCGGCGGCATGCTCTTGGCAGAAAAACCAATATTCGCGCAAATCACGTGATTTCGGGGCGCGGCATGTGCCGGCCTTGGTGCAACCTGGTTTATCACATTTTTTTATCATTATTTATACCTTCTTATTTCTTTGCCAGGGGATGATGTGCCTCGATAGTGTCAGTTAACTCATGTGGCAAGACGTGGGTGTAAATCTGGGTGGTGGAAATGTCTTCGTGCCCCAGCATGGTTTGAATTGCGCGCAGGTTTGCGCCGCCCGCCAACAGGTGTGATGCAAATGAATGACGCAGGACGTGTGGACTGACCCGATTTGGGTCAATGCCTGCCAGGGTTGCGCATTTTTTCAATATCTTGAAAAATCCGTCGCGGGTGATATGACCCGTTTTTCCGTTAGATGGGAATACATATTTGGATTCATTGTCGCCACGTGCGTCCAGCCATTTATTCAGGGCGTGTATTGCGGCGTCATGCATTGGGACCAGGCGTTCTTTGGCGCCCTTGCCATGAATCAATAATTTATCGCCCAGTACCCCCGTCATGGGTAATTCGCACAGTTCAGAAACGCGCAGACCCGATGCGTACAGTAATTCAATCATCGCACGCAGGCGAATTGATGTTTTTATGTCGCCCGCGCTGGAAATTAATAATTCTATTTCGTCGATTGATAAAAATTTAGGCAATGTGCGATTGCGTTTTGGTAGTTCCAGGTTTGCCGTCGGGTTGTGCGATATGATTTTTTCCATCATTAAAAATTTATAGAAACCACGCAGGGCAGATGCCTTGCGTGCGATGGATGATGGCTTGTCCGGCAGGGTTGCCAGGTATTTTTGAATTGCGTTTGCGTCCGCACCCATTAATCCACCTGCAATGGTGTCATTTGCAAGGCGCAGATCAGATTCATAACTGCTGAGTGTCTTGGTGCTGCGACCGCGTTCGGCGGACAGGGCTTCTAAAAATATTTCAATATGGTTCATGTTATGGGTACACCACGATTTCTGTCATGTGCGATGTTGGTGCAAATGAAATAATCATTAATACGACCAATATGGCAATCAATATCCACATTAAAATACGTGGGAATTTGGAATTTTTTTTCTTTTTTAATGGCATGTGTTTATAACCCCCGTATGTTTTAGATTGTGTCAAAACTGTTCATAAATATGCCGGCACCCGCAATTATGATAAGTGGTGGCGCAATAATTGATAATACCGGCGGCAGGGTGCCCGTTGAACCCAATGCATTAAACATATTTATCAAGAAATACAGCGCAAAGCAGGTGATGATGCCCAGGCTGAATTTAATGCCAAAACTGTAATTGCGGCGCTGTTTTGTTTGAGAAAACGCAACCCCAAGTGTTGCCATTGCAATCATTGTCAGGGGCAAGAATAATAGTGTCCATAATTGTACCCTGTGGCCGCGAACCGGTACACCAATCGATTCCATGCGTTTGATGAAATCAGGTAGTTGCCAGAAAGAAATCTGGTCAGGCTGCAGGTATCGGTCCAGAACCGTTTGTGGCGTGATTAGTGTTTGTTTTTTCCAGTCGTTGCGTGTGGTTGTGCCGTCCGCATTCCAGATTGTTGCGTTGTGCGCAGACAGACCAATATCAGACAGGGTAATTGTGTCCGCCTGGATGCGATTAAGCAATTTGAAGTTTGGTGCCTGGGTATAGACTGTTGCTTTTTCAAAAATCAGGATGTTGCCCGCCTTGTGCACGTTTTTGGCGTTCATTGTGATAAAGCCGTTTTCGGATTCTTCGCGCAACCAAATTGTGTTATCAATTAACTGCAAATGGTCGGGGGTAATGTTTTCAACACTAATGTTGACCGAATAGGGATTTATAACGGTCGTTGCAAAAACGCCAATTAAAAATGCGCCAACCAAGAATGGTTTTGTTGCCTGGTATGGGGACAGACCCGCGCTGGATATAATAATGTTTTCCGTTGATTTAGTAAGATTATATGATGTCAGCAATGTTCCCATGAATACCGCCAGGGGTAAAAACATTGGCACGTATTCCAGCAGTCTTATCCAGGAATCGTACAATGCCGCAAATGCGGTCGGATTTGACGGCAGGCGTTCCACAAATGTGACGGCAAAAATAATGCCGCATACAACCAGCATAACAAGACCCACGCCGGAAAAAAAACGACGCAGTAAAAAACGGGTTAAGATATTTATCCTGAACATATTATGTATAGTATAACGTGAAATTTCATAATTGCAAAATTAAAATGATTGCGTATAATTTGCCAATAATTATAGAAAATAGGAAAGATGTTATGGAAAAAAAGCCGATTTCGCGCGCTGGGTTTGATGCGCTTATAAAAGAATTAAAGGATTTGCAGGAAAATCAAAGACCCGAGATATTAAAGACTGTGCAGTGGGCGCGGTCGCTGGGGGATTTGTCGGAAAATGCGGATTACAGTGCCGCAAAGGAGAAACAACGTCAGATTGATGCGCGTATTCGATTTATTGAAAATGTGATTGAAAATGCCGCGGTGATTGATGTGGATTCGCTGACAGGGGATCGCGTTGTGTTTGGGGCGCGCGTTGTTGCCGAAGATGAAGATGGTAATAAAATGCAATGTCGTATATTGTCTGATATTGAATCCGATGGGCGTACCGTGATTTCGTGTACTTCGCCGGTTGGGCGTGCGATGATTGGGCGGTGTGTGGGGGACACGTGTATTGTAAAATTGCCGGGTGGTGAAAAAGAATACGAAATTTTGTCTGTGTCTTTCAAGGAATAGGGGACAAAGATGGCAGTTCGCGTTTTGCCGGATTTTCTGATAAATCAAATCGCCGCAGGCGAGGTGGTGGAACGTCCCGCTAGTGTGGTTAAAGAACTGGTGGAAAATGCGCTGGATGCGGGTGCAGACCAGATTATGATAGATGTTGTTGATGGGGGACGGACACTTATCAGTATTGTTGATAATGGTTCGGGGATGAGTCGTGATGATTTATCGCGCGCAATTACGCGACATGCAACGTCAAAATTGCCGACAGATGATTTATTAAATATTAACTTTATGGGTTTTCGAGGCGAGGCCTTGCCATCAATTGCGTCTGTGTCTGATATGGTGATTGATACTTGTAATGGAATGGACGCAAATGGTTGGCAGATTGATGCGACAACACATGAAATTAAGCCATCAAACTGGGAAAGTGGTACGCGTATTCGGGTGCAGAACTTGTTTGCCAAGACGCCGGCACGATTAAAGTTTTTGCGTGGCGACCGTGCGGAAATGATGTCTGTGGTCGAGGTGGTAAAGCGACTGGCTATGTCGCGTGCAGATGTTGGGTTTGTGTTAAATAACAAATGGCATTTCCAAAAAAATGAAGATTTGATGACGCGAATTGCGTCCGTTATGGGTGATGATGTTGTGGGACGAATGTTAGAGGTTGATGCAACGTCAAGTAGTAATGTAGGAATGAAGTTGACTGGATTTATATCAGAACCAACTTTGAGACGAGCATCCAGTATAGACCAATATCTGTTTGTGAATGGCCGTCCGGTTAAAGATAAAGTGTTGGTTGGGGCGTTGCGTGCGGCATATATGGATGTTATGCATGCACGTGAATTTCCGCTGTGTGCGCTGTATCTGACGGTGCCAGCGGGGGCGGTGGATGTGAATGTGTCCCCCGCTAAGACCGAAGTGCATTTTTTAGAGCCAAATCATGTGCGGTCGTTTATTATCAAGACCTTGCGGGATAGATTAAGTCGGACGATGCAGCAACCAGGGCAGAGTTCAGAGTGCAGAGTTCAGAGTGCAGATAGGGAGGTTGAGCCTGTAAAATTTGACTTTGGAATTCGGCGGGAAATCTTTCAGGTAAGGGATGATGTTGTGCTGCCATTGGCAACACAACAGAGTTCAGAGTTCAGGGTTAAGAGTTCAGATAATAAGTCGTATATAGACAATACGGTTGTGATTGATTTGCCGTTGGGGCGTGTTGTGGGGCAGATTGGTAATAAATATATAATTGCCCAGAAAGATGACAATATGGTTATTGTGGACCAGCATGCCGCCCATGAACGTATTACATATGAAAAATTACGCACCAATAAAATCAAGACCCAACCATTGTTGACGCCGATTGTTGTGAATATGCGTGCCGAAGATGTGGTCGCAGTATCGTCCATCGCGGACGAGTTAAAGGTGTCGGGCTTGCATATTGGTGAATTTGGCGATGCAGCCGTTGCGATATTTGAAAAGCCCGCCGATTGGGATATGAACTGGGCGGATGTGTTGCGTGCAATCGCGGACGAGGTGCGTGTGCACGGACATTCGGCACAATTAAACGAACGGTTGCATTTAAAGTTGGCAAACTATGCGTGCCACCATTCAGTGCGTGCAGGGCAGAAGTTGGACATGGTTCAGATGGATGCCTTGTTGCGGGATATTGAAAAAACTGAACGTGCGGGACAATGTAATCACGGTCGGCCGGTGTATAAGTTTATTCCGATGACGGAAATTGATACTTGGTTCGAACGGTTATAAATTCTTTATTTTTTCTTTACTTTTGTGGTCTGATTTACTATTGTCCATGTATTAAAGACAAGGAGAAATTATATGGAACAGACAATCGATGTTGTTGATACGGCCGTGCAGACCACGCAGGTTGCCCCACAGAATGGTTTCTGGGGAATGGTGTTGTATTGCGTTGTGGTGTTTGGGATTATTTATCTGTTTATGGTACGCCCAAATAAAAAACGTATGGCAGAATATCAGAAAATGCTGGATTCATTACAGGTGGGTAATCGTGTAATGGCGGCGGGTATTTATGGGACTATCAAAAAAATCAATGAAAAAACAATAGAAGTAGAAGTTGCCAAGGGCGTTGTTATCGAAGTGGCCAAGAACGCCGTTGCATCTGTTGAATAGTTAAAGGGTTGTGTTATGTTTAAGAAGTTGGCGATTGTTTTTATTGCAGTCTTTTGTGTGTTGTTGGCTGTGCCAACAATGTCGCCGAATTTGGCGCCTTATTTCCCAAAGTGGATTGAACCAATTCCGTTGGGGTTGGATTTAAAGGGTGGTGCACAATTGTTGTTAGAGGTGGACACCAATACAATGTTCCAGGAAAAGGCGGAACAGTTGTATGAAGAAACACGTTCGTCCCTGATTGACAGAAACAAGGGGGTTATTCGTTTTTCTAATCTGCGTAATCATGATGGTGTTGTGTCTTTGGTTGTGCGTAATGAAGATGAAGTCAGCGATGCTAAGGGACGTTTAAGAAGCGCGTTTGGTAATACTGTTGATATTAAGTCCGAAGGGAAGACAATCACGCTGTCTTATTCGGATAAACAGAAAGAAGAAATGCAACAGGATGCATTGGCGCGCAGTATTGAAATCGTTCGTCGTCGTATTGACGCGTTGGGGACCAAGGAACCGTCTATTCAAAGTCAGGGGGGAGAGTATATCTTGGTTCAGTTGCCGGGGGTTGATAACCCAGAACGTATCAAAGAACTGATTGGGCAGACCGCCAAGATGACGTTCCATTTGGTAAATGAATCTGTGTCAATGGAACAGATTCAGTCTGGACGTGCGCCAGCAGGAACAGAATTCTTGCCTTATATTGATGCGCCTGATTCTGTGATTCCGGTGTATAGTCGTGTAGAGGTTTCTGGTGAATCATTAAAAGATTCCCAGGCGGATTTTGATCAGCATAATATGCCTGTTGTGTCAACTGTGTTTGATGCGTCAGGTGCGCGTCGTTTTGCAAAACTGACAACAGAACATGTAAATGAACGATTTGCAATTGTTCTGGACGGCAAGGTTTTGTCGGCACCAGTTATACGTGAACCAATCCCAGGTGGACGTGGTCAGATTTCTGGTGGATTTTCTTTGCAGGGTGCGAAAGACTTGGCCGTACTGTTGCGTTCGGGGGCGTTGCCAGCACCATTGCAGGTTATTGAAGAACGTACCGTTGGAGCAGGATTGGGGGCAGACACAATTGCCGGTGGTAAAATTGGTGCAATTGCGGGCGTTATCTTTATCTTTATATTCTTGCTGATGGTGTATCGTGGATTTGGCGTGATTGCAATGATTTCGCTGATGGTGAATTTGGGCATGATTGTTGGATTGACTGCATTGTTTGGGGCAACTTTAACTTTGCCAGGTGTCGCCGGTATCGTGTTGACATTGGGTATGGCAGTTGACGCAAACGTGTTGCCGTTTGAACGTATTCGCGACGAAGTGCGTGCCGGAACGCCCCCGTTGCGTGCGGTCAATTTGGGGTTTGACCGTGCGTCCAAGGCGGTTTTGGACGGAAATTTAACAACGCTGATTTGTGGTTTGGTTCTGTTCCAGTTCGGTGCCGGTCCAATTCGTGGGTTCGCAGTAACATTGTCGATTGGTATTTTGACAACATTGTTCACATGTGTATGGCTGACCCGCGTTTTGGTTGAATGGTACATGAATGGCAAAAACAAGAAAATCGGCTTTGTCGGTGGTAAAAAATAAGATTGCAAAGGGGTAGTATTATGAAATTGCAGGTTATGAAGTTTCGCAAGTTATCGTACATCGTGTCGGGTGCGCTGATTTTGTTGTCGGTGTTGTCGCTGATGTTTCGCGGGTTGAATTATGGTATTGACTTTTCTGGCGGTATCGCGATGGAAGTTAAACCAATTGTTCAGAACTATGGCATTGAACAAATGCGTGAATCTTTGGCAGAATTTAAGCCGGAATTGCAGACCGTTGATGGTGATGCAATATTGATTCGTTTGGGATTGCCAAAAGGGGCGACGGATGCCACACAGAATGAACGCGTGGCGGAAATCAAAAATATTCTGGGCGATAATGTTCAGTATTCCCAGGTTCAGGTTGTAGGACCAAAAATTGGTGGTGAATTGGTTCGTGGTGGTATTTTGGCGATTTTGTTTGCCTTTGTTATGATGGCGATTTATGTCTGGATTCGGTACAAGGGCGGATATGCGGTTGGTGCATTTGTATCCTTGTTCTTGGACTTTGTGCTGATGTTTGGGTTCTTTTCAATTACGGGATTGGAATTTAATCAGACTGCGATTGCGGTTATTTTGACCGGGATTGGTTATTCTATTAATGACAAGATTGTGAACTATGACCGAATTGATGAAAACGTCAAAAAATACCACAAAATGCCAATGGGGGATTTAATTGACTTGTCTGTTAATGAAATGTTGCGTCGTACAATGCTGACCAGTGTTTCTACATTATTGGCGATGATTGGATTGGCGATATTTGGTGGGCAGATGTTGCGTGAATTTGCGTATGCGATGGGATTCAGCGTTATTATGGGAACATTTACCAGTATTTATATTTCCAATATTATGCTGTATCACTTTAATCTGCGTGATTCAGATAAATAATTCAAGGCGCGTGCGTCATGGGGGGACGGAATATGGGAATAAAAAAATTTGTTGTTTTTATGACGATAATCCTGGGGATGATTGGTGGTGCACGCGCAGACAGTTTGTTTTTCGAGGACGAACCAATCCAAGACGGTTTGCCCGTGTTCGAAGTGTCAAAAACATTCGCCGAGATTTATCAAAAATTAGATGATGTGAATTGGGCGGGAAAAAATCTGAATGTGGCAATTGAAAGCTTGGAAAATCTGAATAAATCTGCACATGTAGCAGCAACAGATGAACGAGTTGTGCTGGTGTGGGATGATGATATTATCGCGAATTTTCCACGTCCGGCGGCAAATGACTGGAGTGGCTTTGGTGAAATTACAACGGCACTTATATTAAAAATGCGTGCGTATGATGCAAATTTGCGCCAAATGTCGGAAAGTGAAATGTATCAAGCGGTGGTGGACAGTTTAATCCGCGGTGTTGATGAAAATGGACGCTATATTTTTTCCAAGGCGGCAGAAATTGCCGAAGATGGACGATTGCTGACCAGTGTTGGTATCGAAGGTGCGCGCGACGGACGCGGTAATTTCCGAGTGAATGGTATTTACAAGGGGGCGCCCGCCGATATGGCCGGGATTCGTGCCGGGGATTTGATTGAACAGATTAATGGTCGTTTTGTTGCAGATATGACTGATGATGAATTGGCGGCGGTAATGACGGGCTTTAATTCGGGTACTTCCAAGGTTCACCTGTTGACACCATACGGGAACAAAGACGTTGTTTTGCGTCGTGCAACAATTGTGTTGGCGGATGCTGATGTGGTACATCGGTCGGACCCTGATACGGGTGGTCTGTTAGAGATAATTGTGCACAATGTATCAGATGGCGCGGTCGCAATTGTGAACGAAGCCTTGGCGCGATATCCTGATGTGTCTGGAATAGTTTTGGATTTGCGTGTGGCGGGTGGTGATGATGAGCGGGCGGCTGCTAAATTGGCGGGATTGTTTATAGGTAAAAGCCCGGTTATGCGTATTGTGGAAACCGCCGCGGACGAGGTAGAAGTTGTTCCCGGTGGTGATGCCACAACAGATGCGCCCGTTGTTGTGTTGATGAGCAACCAGACGCGTGGCACAGCCGAGGCATTGGTTGCCGCATTTTATGAAAATGAACGTGGGGTCTTGGTGGGAACGCCAACAGCAGGTTCAGCACGAATTGCGTCACGGATTGATTTGAGTAATGGTGGGGCGTTGGAATTGCTGAATAAATCAATCAAAACAGGGCAGGGACGTGTGATTGACGGGCGTGGCATATTCCCGATTGTGTGTTTGTCCAATATTCGCACATCTCAGCAACAGAATGCGTTTTTCTTGAATGTGATAAATAATGACTTTAATGCGCGTGATTTTAACAATGAACCAGATGTTAATCCGGCCGATATTCGTCGGGGCTGTCCGGTAATTGCAAATGGTGCGGACGAAGACGCGGTGGCAACGGCGGTTTCTGTTAAAATTTTGACTGATAAAAAGGTTTATAACAGGTTAATTGCCGAGTAAATTTATCGCATGGGGGTGTGGATATGTTTTTGACAGCGAATAATGAAATTAAATGGCGTAAGATGGGATTGGCGGCATTGATAACAGCGGCGTTGGTGTGGCTGGGGATTGTATGGTTTGATAAGCCTGTGTTTTTATTCTTGCGGGAATTTGATTGCGGATTGTGGAAATATTTGGATGTAATTTTTGATGGCAAGGTTTGGGTCTTTGGTTCGTTTATTGCTGTGCTGGTTTTTTGTGTAAAAAAATGCGTGAAAACAGATTGCAGTTTTTTGAAGTGTGCAAATAGATTGAATTTGCCAGCGTTTGTTCATAACTTTTTGTTGAACATAAAAACTAATAATGCGTTTCTGATATTTTGTAGTGTGTTAGGGGCAGGGGTTATTGCCAAGGTGTTAAAGACGTTTATTGGACGTGCGCGGCCGATATTTTTCGAGGCGTTAGATATGACGGGATTTTTCCCGCCATCCCTGGATTGGGCATTTAATTCTATGCCGTCGGGGCATACGACGATCTGTTTTGCGGGCTTGGTTATGGTTGGGATGTTGGCACCGAAATATAAAGCGCTGACGTGGACGTTGGCGATTGTGATTGGTCTGTCGCGGGTTGCAATTGGTGCACATTGGCCAAGTGATGTTATTTTGGGGGCGTTTATTGGTATGGCGATTGCCGATATTGTTAAGGGAACGTTGTTAAAGAAATAAAAATCCCCCGTTTGGGGGATTTTTATGATATAATGAATTGATATGGCGGGGGATAGATATATTTCTGTTGGAAAAAAAGTAAATGGTTTTTCATTCGCAAACCTGGGGTTGTTCACGGGTTTTGCGGATGGTATTTATAATGCCGTATATTCGCTGGTTATTCTGGAAATTTTCAAATCGTCCGCGATTGTTGGTATTTATGTCGCAATTTATTCTGTGTTTTGTTTCTTGGTTGGGCTGTTTGCAAATGAGATTTTGCGCATGTTTTCCAAGGCGCGTATATTCTATTTTTCGTTGCTGATGATGGCGGTATGTTATGCGATGATGAGTTTTTCTATCCTGCCGCGTACGTTTGTTATATTGGATTATACAACCGGGATTGCGATTACACTTAGTTCCATGTTGATACCGCTGTTTATGTCTGATTTTTCCAAGCATATCGGTATGGCGCGTTTGAATTCGCGGTATCATTTGTGGCTGAATGTGGGGGCGTTGTTTGCGCCAACGGTTGCTGTGCTGATTGCGAATCATTTTGGAAACAGGGGGGCGTTCTTTGGGTCGGCGGTTATTTATTTAATAGCCTGGTCGGTGTTTAAATATTTCAGAATTGTTCAGGAAGATAAGAATTTACATGCTGTAAATCCGCGAAAAACAGTAAGAGCATTATGGAAGAATACAATTGAATTTTTCAAGTTGCCGGGAATGTTGCGGGCATATTTGGTGAACTTTGGTTATTATTCGTTGCGGGCGATGCGTGTGTTGTATGTGCCGATTTTGGTTATCGAGAATGGTTTTGATAAGGATGTCTTGGGTTGGGTGTTGACATTGGGGATTGTGCCGTATTTGGTTTTAAGTGAATTTATGGGGCGTGCGGTGCGTCGCTTTGGCAAGACAATTTGGTTGGTTTTGGGGTTTGGATCGTTTGCAGCGCTGTCTGCGGTTGCGATGTTTGTGACGGGTATCCCGCTGTTGGCGATATTTGTTGCGTGGCAGGTGTCGGGTGCGTTGATGGAATCTGTGCATGATTTGTTGTTCTTTGACGGGACCAGTAAGGCGCAACAGTCAAAATATTATGGTGTGTTTCGGACCAGTGCAAATTTGCCAAATGTAATTGCACCAATATTGGCTGCGGTGGTAATTTCAATGTTTGGGATGACGTCCGCTGTTTGGGTGGTGACGGTGTTTATTGGGGCGTTCAGTTTGCTGGTTCTGGTGGAAAAGAAAAAGCAATAAATTCGTTGATTTTTGCACCGTTTGTTTGTATGATTTTCCTAAGAAATAAAGGGGAAAAGTATGGCAAAAAAAGAAGCCGCCAAGGATAGTGGATTGTTCGCAAAAAATCCTGCGTTGGAATCTGCGTTGGCACAAATTCAAAAGCAGTTTGGTAAAGAAGCAATTATGAAAATGGGCGACGGGTCTCAGCAAAATATCGAGGCGATTTCATCGGGGTCGCTGGGGTTGGATATTGCGTTGGGTATCGGTGGTTATCCCAAGGGGCGCATTGTTGAAATCTATGGGCCGGAATCGTCTGGTAAAACAACGTTGGCGTTGCATGCGGTTGCAGAATCCCAGAAAAAGGGTGGAACGTGCGCGTATATTGATGCGGAAAATGCATTGGACCCAAGTTATGCAAAAAAATTAGGTGTCGATGTTTCTAATTTGATTATTTCTCAGCCGGATTCCGGTGAACAGGCATTGGAAATTGCAGATACGCTGATTAAATCTGGGGCGGTTGATGTTGTGGTTATCGATTCGGTTGCTGCCCTGGTGCCCAAGGCCGAGTTAGAAGGCAATATTGGTGATTCGTTCGTTGGTACAACCGCCCGATTGATGAGTCAATCGCTGAAAAAATTGGCGGGGTCGGTATCGCGCAGTAATACATTACTTATCTTTATCAATCAAATTCGTATGAAGATTGGTGTTATGTTTGGTAACCCAGAGACAACGTCTGGGGGTAATGCGTTAAAGTTCTATGCGTCTGTACGCCTTGATATTCGCCGTACAGGACAGATTAAGGACAAAGAAAATATTATCGGTAATGAAACCCGTGTCAAGGTTGTGAAAAACAAAGTTGCGCCACCTTTCCGTACGGTCGATTTCAAAATCATGTATGGCGAGGGTATTTCACGCATCAGCGAAATCTTGGATATGGGTGTGAAATATGATCTGATTGAAAAAGCGGGCAGTTTCTATTCGTACAACAGCGAACGTATGGGTCAGGGCGAAGCAAATGCGCGTCAATGGTTGAAAGACCATGAAGATGTGCAGAAAGAATTGCTGGATAAAATTATGGCACGTGCGTCCGGGATTGCCGAAGAAATGACAACAGGCCCAATTGACGAGGATGACACAATGGGTGAAGTTGAAGAATAATAAAATCCCCCAGTCGGTATGGCTGGGGTAATTTGTAAATAATAATAAAAGGAATAGAATATGAATATTGATAGAGCCTGGGCGTTAACAAGAATCTTTTTCCAATCGCATGTTTTTAACTGGCCGTGGCGCAGTCGCGACCATCGGCGCGATGTTCGTACAAATGTTTTGTCACGTGTGGCACCAGAATATTTTAAGCGTTATTTGCCGGCGGTAAAAAATGTAGAAGAAAGTCCCGTTATCAAAGAAGATAAAAATGAAAAGATTTTTACAATTTGGCAACAGGGTGAAGAAAATGCGCCAGAATTGGTAAAGTCTTGTTTCCGCAGTATCAGAAAGCATTGCAAACAGGAATTGGTGGTCTTGGATGATAATAATATTTTTGATTATATAACATTGCCGGATGTTATTGTTGAAAAGTACAAGGCTGGTAAAATCAGACGTGCGCATTTTGCAGATATTTGCCGTGTGGAATTGCTGTATCAATATGGTGGATTTTGGCTGGATTCAACGGATTTTGTTGTCGATAAAATTCCAAAATGGATTGTTGATACAGATTTCTTTATGTATCTGGTGGGCGATAAAGTAGGGCAAAAATATATGTTCTGTCAGAACTGCTTTATTCGTGGTCGGCGTGGATCGTATCTGTTGGGTGCGTGGCGCGCGATGATTTTGGATTACTGGATGCATGAAAATAAAAGTTTTGATTATTTTATGCATCAGATGTTGTTCCAGACGTTGGTGCAAAACGATGAACGGGCGAAAAAGTATTTTGCCGAAATGCCACATGTGGATCAGTATCCGACACATACGTTGTGGCATGAATATAAATTCCAGCCATTTGATCAGAAATTGTTTGATGAATTAACGGCGGATGCGTTCTTTCAGAAAACAGCCTATGCGGATGCGCCAAGGGCGGGGACTTTTTCCCAGGCAATTTGCGATATGAATAAATAATAAAACAGAAGGGGGGCATGATGCCTGCGATTTCGGTTATTATA
Source organism: Alphaproteobacteria bacterium (assembly GCA_017631895.1). Lineage (GTDB taxonomy): Bacteria > Pseudomonadota > Alphaproteobacteria > Rs-D84 > Rs-D84 > Enterousia. The sequence goes on from JAGBSK010000041.1 coordinate 13,236, forward strand.
CCAATTTATAATGTTGAAAAATATCTGCGCAGATGTTTGGACAGCGTGCAAAATCAGACATTTCAAGACTGGGAGGCGATTTGCGTTAATGATGGCAGTCCGGATAATAGTGCGGACATCTTGGCGGAATATGCGGCCAAGGATGCGCGTTTCAAAATTGTAGATAAAGAAAACGGTGGTTTGTCTGATGCGCGTAATGCGGGCATGAAGGTTGCCACGGGTGAATATATTCTGTATTTGGACAGTGATGATTTTATTCATCCCCAGACCATGGAAATTGCACATTCGTTGGCGGTGCGTGATAAATCTGATATTGTGTCGTTCACATATGACAGAATTTATCGTCCGCAACTGATGGTGCGACATGTTCTGAAAATGGATACAGATAATGTTGTTCCGCGTCGCATGCACAAGAGATATAATCTGGCGCGGATTCCAACGCTTACAACGGATGATGTGTATGAATATGCGACCGAACGTACGCATAATGCGCCAGGTAAAAAGAAAAAATGGCTGATAAAGCATTGTCAGGTGTGGAAAAATCTGTACAGACGTGAATTGATTGCAGATATTCCGTTTATCAAAGGAATCTTGTTCGAAGATTTCCCATGGTGGAGTGAGGTTATGTTGCGTAATCCGCGTACAACCATTGTGCCGTTGCCACTGTATTTCTATATTCCGAATTTTGGTGGGATTGTGCTGTCGGCAAAACAACTGCGAATTATGCAAAGTTTGTGTACGGGAATTCGGACGGCGTTCTTGAAATATCAGGAAGTGGCAACGTCGCATCAGATGAAAAAGTGGTCGGAAAATTTTCAGTGGTATTTTATTAATTGGGCGTTTCGTAAGATAAAATATATTGAAAGCGAAGATGAAAAGATGGCTGCCCAGGAATGTTTTCGTGATTTGGAACGGATTGGTGCGCTGGACCGTCCGCCATTTAGATGGGCAAAAAAATTGCGATTGAAAATTTGTGATTTTATCAAAACATGTCGTGTTGATTCATAAATAAAAACCGCCAATTTGGCGGTTTTTATTTTTCAAATTGGGATTTATCTGGAAAGCGTTCTGCCATAAATTTTGCGTTGTCGCGCAGGATTGTTTCGTCTGTGTCGCGACCGTCGTTAATACAAAATATTGGTGCGCGCAACAGGGCGGTTCGTGCACGTGATGTATCGGTGCATACAACTGGGGAATTTTTTATCCATGGTGCAAAAATTGCATTATAGATAAAATTGCTGATTTTGTGGCGTGAATGCTTGCGCGCGCGTGAGTGTATAAAGACCGCACGGTCGTTTATTAAATCATATAAATTAAACAGCCAACGTTGTAGTTCGTTGTTTGTTCGGAATTTATTGCGGATTTGTTTGTCAATGAAACCGGTGATAAGTGGATGGTTGCGACATTCTATCCAACTGGATTTCAAATATGGGTCAATGCTGTGTGCAGGTCGATATTTATATAGTGATTTGCCAAATATTTTATCAATGCTTTGTGCAGCCAATATTAGCGTTTGTGTATATTCATCAACCTGGGTCATCCATGTGCCGATGTTTTTGTCGTGTTTGGCGTGTGTGCTGTAAAGAATGCGGGCGCGTCCATGTGTGTCGTAAAAGAAACCAGGGGACAGGGGGCGATTGAAAAACATGTCGTCGTTCATTAATAAAAAGTGTTCGGATAATCCGGGGATGTTTGGAATACACATTTCAATCGCCACTGAATTAAACGTAGGCAGGGCATCATGTGGCATAATTTGTTCGTGTGGAACAATTGTAATTTTTGGATGTTTTGTGTTCAGCCATTTGGGTACCTGATTAAATCCGGTAATGATATAAATGTGATTTACCCAGGGGGCAAATTTATCAACGCTGCGCAGGGAGTATAAAAATTCGCCGTTGTCGCGCCAACGGGCATCAATTGCGGCATCATGATAGACCGGTTTTTCACCCTTGATGATTTCAAGCCATTTATCCTTTTGAGCGCGCCATTTTTTGTCAGAATCGTCCACCCACAGGTACACAATGTCTATTTTCATATCTTCTGGTGTCATGGCTATACCCCCGATTTTTGAAAGCGTGTTGGTATTTTAACGATTCGTTTAATCCCCAGCATTCCGGGTTTGTCCCACGCATATATTGGGCGGAATATGCGCTGCATTATGCGGGCGATTTTCAGCCATCTTTCGCCGTGGGCGGGACGGTTTGAAACGTCATTGATTGTCCCATTCCCACGACGTTTAAGATGGTTGACCCAATCTGTGCCACGGGATGCAGCCTTGGCCACCAGCATGTCCATATCAACCGCGCCAAAGTGCAATAAATATAAATTCGGATCAATGTGGAAATTGTGTCCGCGTATGCTGTGAAAACCAGAGCCCCATCGAACCGGACGATTGATAACCACGGGTTTTGTATATCGTGTGGACAGTAATGCAAAACCACGTTGCGATAAAAATGGTTTTGATGTATCCAGTGGTTCTTCGTGTGTCATGTGTTGCCCCACGTCCAGACCCAGACCAGATACAGTTGTATTTATTTTCTTGTTCGATAGATATTTTGCCAATGTTGTGTTCAAGGCGGGGTCCACAATCAAAAATTCATCACAATCGCAACCGATGACGATGTCGTATTTTTTTAATAATTCGTTTGCCAGGTCGGACATTTTTCCAATGCGATATTTATCGCCTGCGGCACGCGACATATTGGTATGCGGTAATTTTGTTATGTGTGCGTCGCCCGTGTTTTCAGGTGTTTCTTGGTCTGTGCCGTCCAGATAGATGTATAAATTTTCCGTCCCGATTTCGCGACCATAGTATTCAATCCAGCGAGATAAAAAGAATGTATCATTTCGTGCCATTGTTATGGCGGCAATTCGTTTGGTCATATTATTTATGCCCCCGTGCGAACAGTTTTTTGGTTATGTGTTTAATGTTTCTTGTAAGTATTTTAATAGGATTATGTGTCAAAAGCCAGTTAATATATTGTTCGCCATATTGGGTGCGCGTTGAACTTAAAATAGCGTCGCGGGCGTATGGGTGGCTGTGATTTAATACGTGTAAAATTTGTCCGCCCAGTGTGCCGTTGTGGCGAATAAAAGCGTCCTTTTTTATGAATGGAATTCCGGCGTGAAAAGCCTTGGACACGCCGTTATAAATGTCGCGATTGAATACCGAATAAAGCCCACACCATTTAAGGCCATTATTGGTTATCATGTGCGATAGACCGTGTTCGTATTCAATGGTGATTTGGGTTTTGCTGACAAGTTTTGTTATTGCGTGCATAAAATCATCAAACCATTCGGTGCAAAATACTGATGCGCGCAGACCGATAAACCAAGACTGGATATGGGCGCGGGTTCTATGGCGTTTTTGTGCCATGCCGAATGCGTCGCACGGCATAGATTCCATACGGTCAAAGTATGGCGTCATATCGCATAATGGGCCATAAACAGAATCGTTGACCATGTAAAGAAAATCATAATCTGATAATTTTAGGTGTTCTGTTGCCCAGATATATGCACGTTTGTAAGAGCCAAAATCGTATTCGGCGTGGCGTGCGCCAATTGCGTGTACGCAGTATTTCCGGACTTTTTTTAATTCAGAGGCGGGCGTGTCTGAATCCATGCATAAAACAATGTCGCCAAATTTTGACAGACACCGTACATAAAAAACAAGTGCGTCATCAATAATGCCGGATTTGTTATAGCCTGCGAATAAGAATAGGCGTTTTGGGTACATTGTGATAGTTTTCTGGTTGATAATAGTTTATAATACGTATGGCTTGTTTGCAATAGGGAGTTTTTTTATGTTTGTTAATGTGTTTGGTCCGAAAGAATATCATGAATATGTGCATCAACAGTGCGCTTGTTGTAATGTGAAAAAACGACCGAATATTGTTCGTGTTGATAATGGGTGGGTTTGTGTCTATCACAAACAGCATGTTATGGGTGTGTATGACGCGCAAAATAAATTTGTGTCGGAATCTAATTTAATGCAAAAAAATAGCAATAGTCATAGGGTTAGTCGTACTCCCTTCATGGGCAAAATGTTGCCATATATTGACGTAGATGTTGTGTTCTTGGGGGATGTGCATTGGCATTTTGGACATTTTTTATTAGAGCATACTAATCGTCTGTGGGCGATAAAAGAAAAATTGCCCAGCGGTGTTAAATATTTGTTTATTTATAGCGAGGTTGCAAAACAAGTTCCGCAGTATGTATATTCCTTTATGGAATTGATGGGTGTTACGCGCGAAGATATTATTATTCTGGAACAAGATACGCGTTTTAGAAATATTTATATTCCAGAATCTGTATGCGATGGCAAGAACGTATTTAAGCAATGGAAATCTACATTTGATGTAATGGCAAATAACGCCCAGGCGGATGAAGTTTATGACAAGATTTATCTGTCAAGGACTGCGTTGGATAAGCGTACTGTGTTTGGTGAAGTTGCAATAGAAAATATTTTTCGTAAGAATGGTTTTCATATTGTTTATCCAGAAAAGTTGCCATTGGCAAAGCAGGTTGCGCTGGTAAAAAATGCACATGTGTTGGCGGGGTGTTATGGTACTGCGTTGCATTTGGCGTTGTTTATGAAACCTGGGGGACGGGTGATTGGTATAAAAAGAAATTCCAAGGATGCAGACAATTGCGCGTCGCAATATTTGATAAACTCTGTGGCAAATTTAGATAGTGTTTTTGTATGGGGTTCGGTTGAAACCGAAAAAACGCAACATTTTACGTCTGTGCCCCAGATAATTGGTCTTAATCAATATATGCGTGAATTTTTTGAAAAATATGGGTTTGAGTATGATGCGCAAGATTGGGAAAGTAATACAGAATTTCAGGAATATCAGGAAAGTTTGAAGCAGTACAAGAAAAAATTTGGTGGCGCGTGTCGGAATAAGATTAAAAGAACTGTTATTAAAATTACCGCGTGTTTAATTCCTGTGCGGGGGTGGCGTGGAAAATATAGGTCGTGGATGAAACATAGATTTGTGGGTTAATAAAAATCCCCGGAAACGGGGATTTTTATTCTTCGACGTGTTTCTTTAATTTTTTGCGGGTATTGCTGTCCAGTTCGCGTTTGCGCAGGCGGATGGTGGCGGGGGTGACCTCGACCAATTCGTCATCCAGGATATAGGACAGCGCTTCTTCCAGCGATATGCGACGTGGTGGTGCCAAGAATAACTTTTCATCCGCCGTGACCGAACGCATGTTGGTTAATTCTTTACCCTTGACCGGGTTGACTTCCAGATCGTTTTCTTTGCTGTGTTCGCCGATAATCATGCCAGAATAAACTTCGGTTTGTGGATCGATGAACAATGTGCCGCGTGGTTGCAGGTTAAACAGTGCGTATGTTGCGGCGTTGCCTTTTTCCATAGATACCAATACGCCTGGGCGATATTGCTGAATCGCGCCACGGTACAGGTCGTATTTATCAAATACACGGTTCATAATGCCGGTGCCACGTGTATCTGTGCGGAATTCAGATAGATAACCAATCAAACCGCGTGATGGGGCGGAAAATACAATGCGTGTTTTGCCCGCGCCAGATGCCTTCATTTCGGTGATGGTTGCCTTGCGCTTGGTCATTTTTTCAATAACAACACCAGAAAATTCATCGTCCACGTCAATAACTACGTCTTCGATTGGTTCTAATTTGTTGCCGTTTTCGTCGATGTGCATTACAACGCGTGGACGGGAAACAGATAATTCAAAGCCTTCGCGACGCATTGTTTCAATCAAAATGCCCAATTGCAATTCGCCACGACCAGAAACTTCGAATGCTTCGTTGTTTTCACTTTGTTCGACCTTTAATGCAATGTTGGTTTCGGCTTCTTTGAATAATCTTTCACCAATCATGCGGGAAGTTAATTTCTTGCCCGATTTGCCCGCCAATGGTGATGTGTTAACAAAGAATGTCATTGTCAGGGTTGGTGGGTCAATTGGCATTGCAGGGATTGGTTCGGTAACACTTGGGTCGCACAAGGTGTCCGCCACGGTTGCCTTGGAAAAACCTGCCACAACGACGATGTCGCCCGCAGATGCGGTATCGCGTGAAATCTTTTCTACACCGCGATGTTCAATGATTTTTGTGATTTTTGCGTTCTCGATAAATTCGCCGTTGCGGTTGATTGCCTTGACCGACTGACCAACACGAACGGTGCCAGATTCAATTTTTCCCGTCAAGATACGACCTACGTATGGGTCGGCTTCCAGTGTGGTGGCCAGCATTGTAAATGGTGCGTCCAATTGGCAACGTGCGCCATTACAGTCAGGGGCCGGGACGTGGTCAACAATCAATTGGAATAATGGGGTTAAATCTTTGCGTTCGTCATTCAAATCGCGTACCGCCCAACCGTCGCGTCCGACAGAATACAGATATGGGAAATCCAGTTGGGAATCGGTTGCACCCAGTTTGTCAAACAGGTCAAATGTTTCAGACAAAACTTCGTCTGGGCGGGCGTCTGCACGGTCGACTTTGTTGATGCAAACAATTGGACGCAGACCCAGTTTTAATGCCTTGGATAATACGAATTTTGTTTGGGGCAGGGGGCCTTCGGCGCTGTCCACCAATAATACCACGCCGTCAACCATAGACAAGATACGTTCCACTTCGCCGCCAAAGTCCGCGTGGCCCGGTGTGTCAACGATATTAATTTTGTATTCGCCCCACTGGATGGATGTTGGTTTTGCGGAAATGGTAATGCCGCGTTCGCGTTCGATATCGCCACTGTCCATTACGCGTTCATCAACGCGTTCGTTTTCGCGGAATGTGCCCGCCTGTTTTAGCATATTGTCAACCAATGTTGTTTTACCATGGTCAACGTGTGCAATAATTGCAATATTGCGAATTTTCATCTGTTTGCCCCATATTTTTTAGATTTTCCGGTATAGAGTACACCTGTTTATATGATTTTTCAACTTTTTTATGCATAAATATTGACATTTGTTATATTTTGTCTATGTTAAATGGTGTGAGTTGGTTAACATAAACCCAAGGAGTTTGAAATGTTAAAGTATGAATTGAGCAAAGCGGGTGCGCGTTTGGCAATGCGTGATTTGATGAATGTATTGAATGGTAATGCAAAATTAATTCGCGAGTATGAGGCGATTTTGCAGGTGTTGGTGCTGGGGGCACAGAATACTAAAAGTCGCGTCAAGGCAAAAAAGATGCGTGGTGCCCATGACAGATTGTCAGAACAGAAAATGCAAAAAATTGCAGACAATCAGTTCTTGTTCACATGGTATTTGCCAAATGAAGCAACTGTTGCGCAAAACCGTGCCAAGGTTATGCAGGGGCGCGCAATGTTAAAGCAGTTTGGTTTGGCAAGATAAAGGATTTGTGGTATAATTCGTGTGATAAGGAGATGCTAATATGATAGATTATGATGCGACGTTGAAAACATTTTTTGATGAGGTGATTTTGTTCTTGGACAAGCGTAAATCGCAGGCCAAAGACGAAGTGGAACTGAAACGTATCGTTGATACAATGGGGATTGTGCGTGCGGTGGCGGCAAATCCACGCAAATATGCGGACTATAATGCGCGTGTTCAAGATGGCTTGGTCGAGCATGCCGAGGCATTTATGCCAACGCCACGTGATAATAGTGTTTTCTTGATTTATAGTCGGCTTTTGTGGAAATTGCCCGATTTATGGAGTCAGTTTGACTATCGAAGACAAGAGGCGCAAAAGGCCCTGTTAGATGCGTTGAAGCAAATGAAGTATAAAAACGCAACTAATATTTTGAAAGATTTGTATTTCCCGTTTGTCAGCCCAGAAAGATATGCGGTAAAGAAAGAACGTTAAGACGCGTTAATGAAAAATAAATAAAAAACAAGGCGATGGATTTATCGCCTGTTTTTTTTATAAAATTTGTGATAGAATACAACTGCTATGGCAGGAAAGAATTCAAATAAATTTTTGCCCGACAGTATTTCGGGAATGTTGCGGGCGTTTGTGGCGCGCGTGATTGGTGCGTGTGTGTGCGTGTGTGGTGTGTGGGCGGTATTTGCAACGCTGTTTTATGATCCTTATTTGTCGGGGTTTGGTGTGGTGGGTACGTTTGGCGACCAATCTATCATGGGCAATATTGTTGGTTTCGTGCGGTATGCAATTGGTGCGGTGCCGGGGTTGTTTATATTTTTATGTGTGGCGCGTTGGGGATTTATGCGCATGATTGCGTTGCGCGGGGATGCGACGCCTGAATATAATTTTTTGCGTGGTTTTATTGCGGTGTGTGCCGGCGCGGTGGGTTTTGGGTTGATTTCACCTGCGGGGGTATTCGGTGGAATTTTTGGTGCGGTTGCGGCAAGTGATTTGGGTGTAATTCTGGGGAATTTGTCCATAATTGTTGGTATTGGGTGTATGATTGCCTTTTTCTGGATGGGGGGCGTGTTGTTGCATATCAAGTGGTCGCATGTTCGTGGCGCGTTGCGTATTGCGTGGCGTACAATTCGCGCAATTGCGGCCGCATTCCATTTGACGACACCCGTTGCCGCGGATGCAGTGGTCGAAGATTTGCCCGAAGAACAAGAATCAGAAGAAGCACAACCGGAACCCAAAAAACAACGTCGTGGTCTGTTGTCGCGTCGCACTCCGAAAAAAGCCGAAGTGGCCGCGGTGGCTGCGCCTGTGGTGGCGACGCCCAAGCGTGTGCGTGCCGCGTCGCAATATCAATTGCCTGACCCAAAATTATTGGAACGGTCTAATTTTAGCAAGTGTTCGATAACGCCTGAATTGAAGCAAAATGCGCGTAATATGGAAACGCACTTTGCGGAATATGGTGTGTTCGGCAAGGTTATGGGGATTAAGCCGGGACCGATTGTAACGCTTTATGAATTTGAACCTGATACGGGTATGCGCATCGCGGATATTACCAAGACTGTTAAAGATATGACGCGCGCAATGGCGACCGAGAATATTCGTATTGCGCATATTCCAAGTACTAGTTTCATCGGTGTTGAAATGGTGAATGTGACGCGCCAGACTGTGCGTTATCGTGGTTTGATGGAATCTGATACATTTGTTGATACCAAATATAAAATCCCACTTGCGTTGGGGGTGAATATCGGTGGTAATCCAATGTATTTTGATTTGGCAAAGATGCCACACATGCTGATTGCGGGGCGTACTGGGTCGGGTAAGTCTGTGTTCGTACAGTCCATTATTACGTCGATTGTTTATCACTTTACGCCCGATAAGTGCAAGTTGATGATTATCGACCCCAAGGGGGTGGACTTTGGGTTCTGGGATGATATTCCGCACTTGATTACGCCGATTGTAAAGTTGGATCCGGCGGCGGCTGTGAACGCACTTAAATGGGCGGTGCGTGAAATGGAAGAACGATACAAGCAATTGCAGGTTCTGAATGCGCGCAATATCGAAAGTTATAACGAAATCGCGGCTGAAAAGCGTGCGGCGGGCGAAAAAATGACCAAGCAGGTGGCTGTTGGAACAGACCCAGAAACGGGCGAGTTGTTGTTCGAAACCCAGGAAATTGATTTGTCTGATATTCCATATATTGTCATCGTTATTGACGAGGTGGCAGATTTAATGAGTCTGGCGCGTAAGGATGTAGAGGCCTGTGTCCAGCGTATCGCGCAAAAGGCGCGTGCGGCGGGTATTCACCTGGTGATGGCGACGCAAAGACCAGACGCAACAACCATTACAGGTGTTATCAAGGCGAATTTCCCAACACGTGTGTCGTTCCAGGCGCGCAGCCGTATCGATAGTGTGACATGCCTGGGCGAGGGTGGTGCGGAACAGTTGCTTGCGTGTGGTGATATGTTGTTCAGCGAGGCTGGGCGTGTTCCTGTTCGTATCCATGGTGCGTTTATTGATGATAATGAATTGTCGCGAATTGGTGATTTTCTGCGTTCCCAGGGTGCGCCAGAATATGTTGATGGTGTCACGGATGAGGCTGGCGATGGCATGGCGGGTGATGTGCCGGGTATGCCAGGTGCAATTCCGGGTGCTGGCGGGGCGGATAAAGAAGCCGACCTGTATGAACGCGCCAAAGAATGTGTAATTCGTGATAAAAAACCGACGATTTCATATATTCAGCGTCGTTTGCAGATTGGCTATAACAAGGCGGCCGGGTTTATGGAACGCATGGAACAGGATGGGATTGTGTCGGCGCCGGACGCAAATAATAAAAGGCATATATTGTGAAAAATCCCCCGTTCGGGGGATTTTTATTTAGTGTTCAAAGTGCCGTTGTGATATTTACATGCTTATGTAAGTAAAATTTATCTTTTATAAAGAATGTTTTTATGCTAAAATTGTTCCTAAGAGAGAATATGAAATTATTTAAGCGATTTTTATTGCTGTGTTTGTGCGCAATTCCAACCTTTGCGCAGGGGCAAATCGCAACCACCGCGGGCAGTAATTTGACCGCATGGAATGGTAATTCGGGTGCAACAAATAACAATAATTGGAATCAGTTAATGAATAATCGCACCATGGCGGGTGGTGGTTCGGGGGCGGTTGCTGATTTTGGGAACTGTAATTCTTTGATTTTGCGCTGTGCCCAGCCAAAGTGTTCGGGGTGTGATACACTGGAATTGGCGCGTCCGATTGTGGCGGGCTGTGTGAACAGTAATGCGACGTGTAAAAAATATGGCGATGATTTAATCGAATTTATTTCGGCGCAATTGGTGTCAAATGCAAATAACAAGGCGCAACAGGCCGAATTTGCGGCACAGCAAATGGCGGCTCAGGCTGCGGCCGCGCAAAGTAATGCGCAATTGCAACAAATGCAACAACAGATGCAACAGATGCAATATGAAATGCAACAGCAAAATGCCCAGCAAATGGCACAAATGCAGGCCGCATTAGATGAGCAAAAGGCGTTAACCGCCGCTGCGATGGAACAGGCGACAAAACAACCCGATGTATCCGCCAGCGTGCCAAGTGTGTCATCCGGTGGTGCGTTGACCGATGATTTGGTTGCCGCGGCAGAAAAAGGGGTTGATGCTGATATATTGGCGCGTAAACAGATTTCTGGACAAATTTTATCGAAAATTGAAAATGCCGATGTTGCGTTAAAAAAATTAAAGGCGACAATGGATACGGCGTTTACGTATGCTAAATGTGATGCGCGCGGGAATAATTGCGCGGGACCAAAACGTGTTAAAATTTTCAAGGAAAAAGCGATGGCTTTTTTTGAACCGTATGATGAAATCGTGGACGAGGCATACGAGGCATTGGAAATGGCGCTGGCGGTTGGTGTTGATGTGTCCGACGTTATTATGATGTTAAGTGGTGGTTGTAATCAATGGGGTAAATTCCTGTGTACGGGTAAGGGCGAAAAACACACCGTTGATACATATAACTCAAGTACATGTAAAAATGGGCGGTCGGTTAAGTATGGATGGGTCAAGGGTGGTCAGGAATGTACCATTGGTATGGCAGTTCCGCCCCAGGATGATAACAGATGTACCGTCACACAATTAATTGGTGGGGCCGGTGATAATGATGAAGTTCTGCGCGAATGGTTGGATGAAAATTACGAGGGCGATCGCCTGGTTCGTGTGGGCTGTGCGACATCGGCGCTGGAATCGATTGCAATCTTTGGACGTCGCAGCAGTAAAAAGGGTGCAACACTGGATTTGGATACGTTGGAACGGATTATTTTGCAAGACGCACCGGATTATGTTGGAACGAACAAGTATTCTAGTGGTTCGGAAGATGCAAAAATAGATAGGTTGAAATATTGTGCGTTGACACCAACGGGATATCAGAATTTATTGACCGCGGTGCAGTCCAAAAAAATGCCAAAAAATGTTTGTGTGTCTAATGAACAGTTGGCATATGACGCCAAGTATAAAGGCTGGGTTAAATTTATTGATGGAACGGGGTTGAATCCAGATAATAAACGTACAGGATTGTCCAAGGCGGATTGCGTGGATACTTCGGCTTATGGCCAGTATGTTAAAAGAGTGAACAGTGGTTGCGG
>JAGBSK010000042.1 GCA_017631895.1 Alphaproteobacteria bacterium
CACCCCCAGCATAATACCAATCAGCGACACCCACGAAATCACAGAACCAAACCCGCGTTTTTTCGCGCCAAGATATCTAAATGCAATTTTTCGTTCCAGTTTTGAAAACATACTTTTCTGTCCTTAGTCCTGTAAAAAATCCCGCAACGCATCCCCAATCAGTTCATTTGACTGTTGGACCCCTGCATTATCTGCGATTGAAATCACCCGTGGCGACATAAACACCACCAGTTCCGCAAACGGCGACACCAACGTTTCAGGCGTCGTCACAAAAGAATGTGTTGGAATACCAATAATCACATAGTTATCACCAACCGTTGACGGAATATTAAACGAACTTAATTCCCCCTGCCCCGTACGCAGAACAATTTTTGCATCAATCTTGTCGCGTCCACCAAAATCACCATACGTACCCGTCGCACCAATAATTAAATCTGTTTCCAATCTTTCTTCGCGTCCGCATTGTCCGATATCAAATCGCGACTGCCACCCATTTGGAATCGCAAACGTCCCCTGGGAAATCAGAACAACATTCGCCTGTTGTCCTAAAAATTCCTGTAAAGTTTTGGTGTTAATTTCCGGTCCAACCACCAACGCACGCCCAACCACACCCGGGATTGACATCTTGATATTCTTTTCCCCGAATGCCGGCAACAAATTCATCCACACAATTGGGTTGTCTGTACGTGGATACACACGATACACATCAATATCCCACGCCAGCATATATTTCTTGCCTGAAATATCGGCAATTATCTTGGCAACCTCGCGTTCTGTTTGATAATTACCTTCGAACACAACGGTTTTGTCCGCCCAGTCCACCAACAAATTGCGCATATCCGCACCATGCATCGCATCCAGCAACGCCATAATAATTGTCTGGTCCTGGGGCATTTTAATCAGCCATTTTGCACGATGCGACAAGTTCAACTCGCCATTTTGGGCATCATAAGAATAATACACACGCCCCATTTTCGTCATCAATTCGACCGCATCAGACAAATCGCCCGACGAAATCGTACCTGTGATTTTTTCATACAATGCGCCTTTTTCCACCACCGCAATATCTGTCCCATCTAACAGTTTGTCCAGCGCATTTTTTACCGTCAAATCTTTGAATTCATAATCAGACACCTGTAATTCCGGCAACGCGTCGCCAACACCCAAGCGCACCATTTCAATCCGTTCCGCCGGGACAACAGACACCACGCTTTGGTTATTCCAGTCCACCTCGCAACGCATGGGCAACTCTACCGAAAACCGACGTGCCGTATCCGTGGTCAACGCCGCCTTTTTTGGAAAAATAGGCACCGAGTTTTCATCAATCACCAACTCGTCCACAACTGTAATATTGTCATACAGGGGTTGTTGTGCCTGTTGATTCTGCACACACCCAACCATCCCCCAAACACAAAACAATCCAATCAAACTTTTCACAAACTTCATTCCCAACTTCCTTTGCTCTTTATTCTCAGATATTCATCACCCGTTCAAATTCTTCCAACGTCATTTCATGAATAGGCTTCTGCGATGGCGTTGTCAAATCGCGCACCCGTTCAAATTGGGCCGCAAACCGATTAACAAGTGCGACAATTTCCGCCCCCACATTTTTATCATGTTCAATCAGTCGGCGTCCATATTCCACAACATATTCCAACACATCCGCCGCATAGAACCGCCCAACATAGTTTTCCATTGCAATTCCGCCCTTTTGCACACAAATTGCAGACATCAGCATTGCGGTCTGATTATAATAATTTGCCAACTTGATAAATTGTTGCACAGTGATTGCCATGGGCGTTGTTCCTTCTCTCTTTTTTCACATTATAAAAACTATTGCCCCCAAAACGCAATTAAATTATAATATAAAACATGAGAATAAATTTTCCGATAATCTTAGTATCGATTTTCTTGGCGTCTTGCGCATCTGTCAACCGTGGCAGCATTGACGACGCAACGGTCCTGAACTGGGAAAACGAGGCCGTCACCACCGAACAATTTGTTCGCGACCACAAATCATGCCTGGGCATAAACAAACCATCGTACCAGCCCCGGTCCCGCATTGCCAAACTTATCGCCCCGAACCAATCCGGCGTAATGCCAGACTGGGACGGTCTGTGGGTCACATTCCAATCCAACGAGTATCGCGACGTAGGCCAGCGCAGCCTGATGTCCGTCCCCCGCAACACCACATCTAAATCGGTCGGCGCATACCGTAAATGCATGTTCCGCCGTGGGTATTTGTTGCGCGCGATGTAAATCGGAATACACACCTATGGTTCCCAATTCAAAAATATAACATAATACACATGTGCAAAAAAAACATGCACACGATGCGGACACTGCACGAACAAGCACACGGGCTTCTACGGCCCCGAACCCACATCCCTAAATGCATTGTTTGCAAAAATCCCGCCATTGGCGGGATTTTTTATCGTATCAACTGTTTCTTTTCATTTAACAAAGAATCTATTTTCATCTGCAACGCGCGCACCTGGGCATTTGTTTTATTATCAAAATGCGCCCGCACCGCATCTGGCACATGTTGAACATATGGTGCACGACGGTCAAATTCTTGAATTTTCTTTTTATTTCCGTAATACTTCCACTTTACATTTCTGACACCGGCAACTTTATCAAAACGCTCAAACACACTTTCATTGCGGTTCACAATCTCAAAAACAGATTGCTTTTTCGCAGCATTATATGCCTGATTGATATATTCTTGATTTAACACGCGCAAACTGTCCGTTTTTTCTTTGTTATTCACAACCCAAGAATATTCCGGATGACGCGCCAAAGAATCCGCCACCAATGAATCAGCGACACGATATAAACTGTCAATCTGGGAATTTGCAGATTTAATTTGCGAATCAATTTTGGCGACTTTTGTATTTTGCGCCCTTTCCATCCTTTTAATCTTTTTAGTATCATACGCCATGGCCATAACCAAAGCCAACACAAACGCAATCCCACCCGTCATAATAAATGGAACATGAAGTTTCCAAAAATTATCATTATTTTTTTTCATATTAAAACCTTAAACCTGGCACCCCCAACGGGAATCCGCGTGTATCAGAACCCCATGAGTTGCGTTATTAGCAACGAATGGCAGGTTCGCATCACAAGGATACCCAACTCACTTGTGCCTATATTCAAACCTGGCACCCCCAACGGGAATCGAACCCGTGTTGCCAGAATGAGAATCTGATGTCCTAACCGCTAGACGATGGGGGCATTTTCAACTTACGCCCCTTATCTTATACATAAAACCAACGATTTTCAAATGAAAGTTTTCCCTTGCGCCCACTTTTTTTATTTCCTAGGATTATTATCATAATGGCGGGCGCAATACACAGATTTTTCACAAATATCATCTGCGGGTTTATTTATAACAAGGACACCCGCAATCACGCGCGTGTTGTAATGAATTCACCCATATTGACCAACATCCGTTTTATTCGCAAAAACCTTAATAAACCATTACACAAAATAAAAACCTTTATCGGGTACCAGGCTCGCAATCTGTTAATCAGCGTGAACGACGAATACATATTCAAATTTCCATTGCGACGTGATAATTCTCGTGAACTGACCATTCGGGAAAAACGCATCGTGGATGCCTTTATTCAAATATCCCCTATTCCCATTCCACACGTTGAAATTTTAGAACATCGTGGAACCCTGGTTCGCAAATACAAATTCATTCGCGGCACGGGCCTGCGTCAAATCCCAGCGGAATTATTAAATAAAAACCTGAATAAACTTGCAAAACAAATTGCCCGCTTTATGTTTGAAATTAGCATATCAGACCCCGCCGAAATCCGCGACTTAAAGCCCAACAAAAACGCCAAACCGGGCTATATGTATGGCTGGACCCAGGGCGATATATACGACAATTTCCTAGTGGACATAAAAACCATGAAAATTATCGCATTCATAGACTGGGAAGACTGTGAATTTCGTGATTTTTCAAACCTATTGCATCCAGACCGGCGCAATCTAATGCCCGCCGTAAAGCGAGAATACGACAAACTATACACCCGCCACACAAAAAGTAATTAAAACCGATTATTTTTTCTGCTTTTTGCTTTTCTGATTTTGAAAATACAACTTTGAATACTCTGCCAAGACATCAATCCCCATATATCGATATCCCCGCTTTTCCCAAGTACGTGTTGCAACACGCAATGCGGGCATAAAACTTTGAAATTTAGTATCTTCCCAATCAATAAAATATGTAATATTACAATTTTCATCCAACATAAAATTCTGCCAAACATCACCCTGAAACCAGCCATACAGATACCCAGGTTTATCCCCAGGCACATCTTTCAAATCACGAATTTCTTTTGGATCTGCTTTGCCGATAACATATAACATATTTGCAATCTGTCGTGTAATATGCCCACGATTTGCAGCAACAACCGATGGTTCGACATCGCTTAACAGCATACCATTTGCAAACTCGTACTTTCGTACAACGATATCTTTATAATGAATAATTTCCATTTTTGGTATTTTGATTGGCGAAATTGGCATCAGCGCATCCAAGATTCTCTTTTCTCGATACGCGATTTCATGTCCATCTGTAAACAAAGGGAACTTAAACACCCACTTATCATCCAACACCACAACAAAATTCCGACATCCACGCCCAACACGCGTTTTGATTTTTGCCCCATTTCTCCCAGCATATTTACGAACATACCTGATATAAGACAATGTCTGCGGATATCTAATCATCACCCGCACCTTGTCCCGCAAGGTACGATTTGGAATCAACAGACAAAGAACATTAGACAAAAAATGATGCATATACATTACTCTTGAAACAATCCTGTTTTACGCGCCACATCCCACCAGTATTCAGAATAAACCGGACGAATACCTTTGCTCCATGGCTTAATATAATCAGAATAATGCAACACGACCAAATTATGCTTCAAATCATCCAGTTGTGCTTCGGAATAAATCTTGAAAATACGTGACCCATGCGACAATTGAAAATTATATCGCAACGGCAAGAATGCGATCCGCCCCTTTAATGTATAATTCAACACATCTTGGTCTGGGTTATAGTAATCATGTGTTCTTGAATCCTGCACCCACAGTTCATAAATATTTTCTTTGCGAATTTGTTTCAAATTCATCAACAAGAACCCAGAATTAATATACATATTTGTTCTGGTTGGAACAGCTGCAATGATATTATCACCCAAATCATATTCATAAATATCAATCAAGTCATTAAAGAAAATAATATCTAAATCGGCATAAATAATTCTGTCCACATCTGGCACCAACTTTGGCAACATCAACCTGTACCACATCGCAACCGGCCATTTACCACGACTGGATTCGTCAAAGTCATTATTACCCACTACAAAGTTAACAGTCGACCCAGATCCATCCACAATACCGCGCACGATATCACGCAATTCTTCGGTCACATCAGCATTCACCACACAATAGATATCATAATCGCAACGTCCCGCAGACGCAATCAACAACGATTTAATTGTCACCGCTGCCATCTTAGTTCCGCGCGCATCAAAGCAAAATGCCACAGGAATTTTCTTAGCATACTTTTGACGTGGCAACCGGGTTTCCGACACAGTTGAAATCAGCCCTTTATATCTAATTCTATCACGATTTAATCTGCGCTGCGCACGTGTTTTTCCAAACAATCCTGCGACCACGGAACTAACCCTTTTAACAAAACCGTATTTATACATAGTCCATCCTTTTTATTACCACACCTCTATCATAGGACAAAATTCCCCAAACCGCAAACGAAATCACACACAAGAATAGACACCTAGTTATTTTTTACATTTTTCATTGTATATCTGCAAATACAGCAAACAAAACAAAAGGAATCATTATGAAACATAGCATATTGATGGGTATATCCGTATTACCTGCACTGTTAATTATGCCTGCTGTTGCAGACACAATCACCACACGCCAGGTTATAACAGAAAACACAACATACAACAACCTGACTGCGACCGACATTGCATCCACTACGTCAAACAACGGCGGTGTTTTTTATATGGAAAATGTCCCGACTACAACCGTGACCTTTGACGGAACCAGTATTTTTTCCGGCAACAGTCTGAACAATGGCGGCATGGGCGGTGTGATTGGAAACGGATGGCTGTCATCCACATCTGGCACAGGCTACACCCCCGGTGGCAAAATTGTATTTAATGGCAATGCGACTTTTTCGTCCAACACAACCAACAACCCAAACGGCGGTGGCGCAATATTTAATTATGGCAACGGCACATCCGAAAACCCAGACATAAAATTTAATGGCACCGCAAACTTTTCAGGCAACGCATCAACCGGCACATCAAACAACAGTGTATTCTCGGGCGGTGGCGCAATAAACCATAACGACGGCACAATTGTCTTTGACGGTGCAGCGACCTTTTCAGACAATTCGTCCACAAATCGTGGTGGCGCAATTTTATCGGGTGGCGATATAATATTCAATGATGCCGCAACATTTTCTGGCAACAACGCATCAACAGGCGGTGGCGCAATTGCGATTCTGGGTGGCGATATGCAGTTTTCCAAATCAGCAAATTTCACAAACAACACAGCAGGTTCTGGCGCCGCAATATTCTTGAACGAAGCAAACAGCAATCTTGCATTTTTAGACACCGCCACATTTTCATCCAACACCGGCACAGGCATTTTACTAAACAACAACTCAACCGGCACAGTATCTTTTGCCAATGGCGCAACATTTGACCGCAACACAAATCCTTTGAATGGGTCGCTGGTCAATGCCGGCACAATAAACGGCACCGGTGGCGATTTCATCTTTACCAACAACACGGGCAGTAACGGTGGGGGACTAAAAAACGCAGGCACCGTATCAATTGATACATCTGGGCAAATTTTGTTTGACACTAACACCACCACCAGCAGCGCCGGCGCATTGGACAACGGTGGCACAATAACTATGAAATCTGCCAACATTTCATTTACGAACAACAAATCCAACGCGGGCTATGGTGGTGCAATATTCAATGCGAGCGACCTAAGTCTTTTGGGGGCAACAAACACATTTACTGGAAATACTGCATCCGACACAGGCACAACCAAAAGTGGTGGTGGCGCAATCCACAATCGTGGAAATTCTGGCACCACAACATTAATCATCGGCGCATCAACCAGTACAAACACATTTGCATCCAACACATCATCTGCACACGGCGGCGCGATTGTTTCACGTGCATTTGACGGCGCGGACCAAGACTCGTCCATTACAATCAACGGCACAAGCGTATTCCGCAACAATACCGCAACACAAAACGGTGGCGCAATTTGGAACGTAACATCTGGTGATGGTGGCACCGCAGAAATAACATTTAATGGCAACACCTCGTTTATAAACAACAGCGCAACCGGAATGGGCGGTGCACTATATAACAACGACACAATAACATTTAACGGCACGACCACATTTTCCGGCAACGCAGCCAATGGCGTTGCAAACGATATTTACAACGATGGCACGGTAAATTTCAATGGCGATACAACAATGACCGGTGGCATATCTGGCAACGGGACGTTAAATGTAGCCTCGGGCAAAACAATGAATATCGGCACCGCCACAATAACCCAGGGCGCAATAAATCTGGACGGCACATTACTTGCAACACTTCGCACCGGCAACACCGCCCAAATTAACGTCGCGAACGATGGTGGCTTTACAGGCACCGGCACAATCA
Organism: Alphaproteobacteria bacterium; assembly: GCA_017631895.1. Taxonomy (GTDB): domain Bacteria; phylum Pseudomonadota; class Alphaproteobacteria; order Rs-D84; family Rs-D84; genus Enterousia. The sequence continues at coordinate 7,752 of JAGBSK010000042.1, forward strand.
AATTGTCATTTGATTCCGCGGGCACATACAAAGTATTCGGCAACGAAATGTTTTCCAACACCGACATCACCAGTTCTGTCTATGACATGACCTGGTCGGGTGGGGACGTTATTGCCACAATTAAATCCGTTGCAGACATAGCATCTGAAAACAACCTGTCCAATGATACTGCCCGCACCGTATCAAACGTATCCCAATCGTCATCCAGTCGTTTGAACGACCTGTCTATTTTAATGCAGGAAAATTTATCATCGGGAACACCTGCGGGACGCAACGCGGTTGAACATGCCGCCCGCGCAATCAACCCCGAAACAGCCCCCATCAATCACACCATTGGCACATCAACCCAAAACAGCCTGAACCAATTGGCAACTGGTCGCTTGGCGGGATTATCCATTGGGCGCAACGGTGGCGACACAACGGTTGACCTTGGCGGTATCTGGGCCCAGGGATTATACAACAAATCGAAACTGAACGATAACTTTAACGGATACACCCGTGGCATATCGGTCGGTTTTGACGGCACAGTCAATGACACCTGGACATTGGGAATGGGGTACATGTACGGACATTCGGACATCAGTACCATTGCCCGAAACACCGAAGTTGACTCGCACTCTATCTTTGCATACGGTCAATATCGTCCCAGCAATTGGTACATGAACGCCATTGTAAATTACACAATGTCGGATTACTCGGACCAAAGCAACGCATTGGGCATTGGCGTATATGGGGACTATGACCTGAATGCATTTGGTGCATCTGCAACCGTTGGCTATGACTTTATCGGTGGCATAACCCCAGAAATGTCGGTTCGCTATTTGCACATTGGTTCTGCGGACTATACCAATTCATTGGGCATCCGCAGCAAAATCGACAGCACAGATTACATGACCGCATCCATTGGCACGCGCTATGGATTTGACCTGTTGTTAAACAACGGTTGGGTTGTGCGTCCCGGCATGCACTATGCATTAAAATATGACCTGATATCAGACGACAATCATATCACCGTCGCAATGCCCGGCATCAGCGCATATACTTTGAACGGTGAAAAACTGTCGCGCATTGCGAACGAAGTCGGTCTTGAAATTGGCATGATGTACGGCGCATTTAACATGTCATTAAATTATGACATCGAAGCGCGTGCCGACTACACCTCCCAAACCGGTCGTGTAAAATTCAGATATGAATTTTAATTTGCCATAACAACAAAACGCCCAAATGGGCGTTTTTTTAAATATTTTACCGCTTTTTCCCAGCCAACATAAAACCAACCGCCCCGGCACTCATCATTGCCAAGGCTGTTATAGCCATATTTTTTACTTCCTTTTCACTAACAACTTCACTCTCATAAACAGCACGTTTTTCTTCATCCATACTTATCAATTCACTACGAAAATCATCCGTCCCTGACGCCAACAACGCCAACATAAAACCAACACCAACCGACGTTGCAGACAATGTTCTTAACAAAGTTCTTTTCTTATTTTTCATTTTCATTCCCCATATAACACGGACAACAATACTACACAAAAATACATATTGTCAAGAAAAAGAATCAAAATCTTTTCCTTTTTCTTCTGCTTTGGAACTCTATAATTTTACAAAAACCCAACAACCTTTTGCGGCACAATCACTAAAACCGATTGTACAATCCGTGCTTATAGCAAAATATAAAAAGCCCCGTTGGGGCATTGTTTTATTTTGGTTGGGGCGCACGGATTCGAACCATGATAAAGAGAACCAAAATCTCTTGTCCTACCATTAGACGACACCCCAATTGCACCCGCAATTATACCCACCCCACAAAATTTTGCAATAATAAAATAACAAAAAAACCCACCATACAGTGGGATTTTTTAAGATTCTTCTTCCATATCTTCTTCGTCATCAGATTCAACGGCATTCAAATCTATTTCTTTTGGAATCCCCAAAATATCTTCAATTTTATCCGACGCGGCATCCAGGTCAATCTTGTGCAACACGGCAAATTCCTGGGCCATACGTTCCAACGCACGCAAATACAACTGGCGCGCAGAAAAAGTCATCGTATCCGCCGCACTGCGCCGTTGCAGGTCGCGTACCACCTCGGCCAATTTCATTGGATCGCCCGAATTAATATTTTCTTCATACTGTGCCGCACGACGTGCCCAAATCATACGCTTGGCCCCCGCCTTGCCCTTGGCCGATGCAATTGCCTCGTCCATTTTTTTGGCAGTTGTCAACGGACGCAAGCCCGATATTTCTGCACGTTCCATCGGAACACGCAACGTCATATGATTGCGTTCAAAATCAATCACCATCATCTTTATTTTCTGTCCGGCGATTGTTTGTTCCTCGATACGCACCAGTTTTCCAACACCCTGAGTTGGATAGACAACATACTGTCCGGTCTTAAAATCTAGTTTTTTACTTGGCATTATTGGATACCCTTTTACGGTTGCCATTCTCTCTGTACCCGACCATTATACCACAAAAAAACCTGAAAAACAAACATTTGACCAAAAAAATATCCCGGGGCATCCCCGGGATAAAATAAACTTACCGTCCCAGACGTTTCACCGTCCCGGTTCGACGCAGGGTTGATGCACGCGCGGCCTCGCCCCGGTTTGCTTCCTGAACACAAATCCAACGACCGTCTTGCAAAACAGCGCTCATCCCCGCATCACAATCAGGTTTTTCCAGTCGCCACGCAAAACACGATCCCTTTTGATACGACTGATATGTTGTGTTATCGCCACCACGCGTGTACGCACCATATTCGGGATTCCAGGCACCTGCCACTTCGCCCCCGCACCATTTGCGTTCACCCCAACATTCAACACAGTTATCATTCGCATCACACAGTTCCATTGCGGAACCAGTCGCCTTGTACCCACTGTTTGATTTATCGCCCTCGCCCATCGTTTTACCGGTTTCCAAATCACGACACCATAACTTTTGACATTCAGCCGCTGGAATACCATCGATTTTCTTGCGCGATTGAACCAAAACATAGCCCGGACCACACGATGTGAACGCGGCATCCGCCGTGCAAACACAGCCCAGCACAACAAAAACAGAAATAATAAATTGTTTTAACATCGCAATTCCTACTTTCTCTTATTGTACATATTTTCACGCACTTTTACAAACAGATTTTTATTCCCCTGTTTTTTTCAGCAAACTTTGTACCGCCAATGGGAAATCAGACGCCCGCGCCAAATAAGACCCCGACACCAACAAATCCGCCCCTGCGTCCCAACATAACTGCGCCGTTTTGTCGTTAATTCCCCCATCAACAGAAATTGTAAATTTCAACCCATACTTTTTGCGCGTCCCGGCCAACACAGAAATCTTGTGCAAGGCGCCTGGGTCAAACGCCTGGCCCGCCGCCCCCGGCGCAACAGACATAACCATAACCTCGTCCACATCGCGCAGGACGGGCTTTAACAACGCAACATTTGAATCAGGATGCAACGCCACCCCAACACGTCGTCCCGCCGCCCGCACATTACGAACGGCCGCACGCAACCCAGACGTATTGGTTGACAATATCACCGTATCAGCACCCGCGGCAATTGCATCCGCCGCCCACACAACCGGACTTTCCGTCATCAAATGAACATGCAAATGCGCACTTGTTCGCGCACGAATACTTTTTAATTCGTCAATACCACCGGCAATTCTATCTACATAGAACCCATCCATAATATCAACATGAATCATAGAAATCCCGCCCGACCGGAACAGCGAATAAGTCTCGGCCCGTCGCATATCAAAACACAAACTGCTGGGCAAAATAGGAATAAATCTTTGAACTTTTTTTGGTTTGCGACGGAATATTTTCCCAACCCAGTTTGTACGTCGCGCCCAACGTTCATGACGTGATATATAACTTTGTCTATGCGCCAATTCCCCATTCCAAACAAAATCAGATAACGCGCGCACCGTCGCGTCCACGGACAACACATCGGTCATAACGGCAAATGCATTCTCAATAAAATCGCGCAAACCTTCAATCTCGGCACCACCACCGGACAAAATAATCTTGGTCGGACGATATTTAGTAAAGGACGGCAAACATTGGTCCTTTAATTGTCCGATAATATCGACCAATATCGGCAAAACAATATCATTCACATCCCCGCGTGAAAAATCGTATGCACGGTCGGCGGGCGCAAACCTGTCCATTTCCTTGGGCACCAGGGACGCCACCGCACGTTTTATTCTGTCGGCGGAATCAAAGTCTATATTTAACTTGTCCACAATGGCACGCGTAATATCCGTACCACCTTTTTCTATTTTAGTATGCCAAACGGGCCCACGGTCTGTCCAAATAGACGCACTTGTAAATTGCGCACCAAAATCAATAAAAAGTGTATTTTGTTTTTCCGCGCGCACAACGGCATTTTGTACAAATTGTGGGTCATACATTGCATCCGCCTGAATATGCGCCCCACGCAAATTTTCGAACACCGCATCCACCCCATCGCGCGAATAATAAATCACCCCAAACGCAGAAATCAACTGTCTGTCCACATGTCCAACTGGCGAAACCATATTTCGGGCCTGGGGCGCATCATATCGCAACGGCACAATATGCATTGGCAAAAACCCATCTGCGGGTTTAATTTGGGAAATCTGATTTCTGACATCTGTCGTCGTAATTTTGTGTTCCCCGCCCCAAACGGTACTTTTTGCACACATCTCGTACTTTGACACGCCAAAGTTTCCCGTGATAAAGGCACTATCAAAATGTGAACCAATTTGTTTTTCCAATTCATCCACAACGGATTTGATTGCAAAGACCGTGTCATAACTGTCCATTGAAAAGAACGCAGACTTATCAATTCGCGCACTACGCACACGATGCGCAATACCACGCACACCATACGTGCCAATATCAAGACACAAAAAAGACGAATCAAACAAATTCATATCTTTACTTTACCAATATCCGCGTTGCATCACGCATATCTATCACGCTTATATCACGCTTGAAAATCTGATGATTGTTATTCAGCGACACCAACGTCCCAATTGCCCCAATTGGATTTTCCTCGGGCAACATAACGGTAATACCGCCCATTGTATGCAAATTCCAACGTCTATTTTCAATCCATTCCAGGTAATCCAACGTCCCCACCAAATTATGTGCCGCCTTGGTAATTTCATCAATATCATCTGGCACCACACCACGAAATACAACATTTCCCGCATCACGCACATCTGTTGGTTTATTTACAATTGTTCCATCCGCCGACAGCGGGTAAAAATGTTCCCCATCCGTCCACAATGCAACAGCGGTGTACATAGACGCCCGCACCACCAAATTCCCATTTGGCAAACGACGCACCGCAGACTTTTTCACCCCCGGCACCGCCCCAACACGTGCATTTAACGCCCCCAAATCAACAGAATAAGACCGTGTTCCCGGTGCCAACGTCGCCGCCACCGCCAGCGCAGATAAATCTTTGTTATTTTTATCAGCGGTAATTGAAATATTACGCACCCGTGAAATACTACCACGTCCCATCCCCACCATAATAACCCGGGACGCAAAATAGACCGCCAAAATCACGGATATAATAAAACACAACCAAAACCAGATTGAACGCTTCATAAGCACAATTATACCATAAAAAAATCTAAATATCTAAAACAAATATACCAAAAGAATCCCGCACCCGCGGGAATTTTTATTGCATAAACTGTGTCGCGATACTGCCCAGCGACTGCAATGCCCCCATTCCACCGGTGTTTGCAACACCACCTACCGTCTGCATAATCGTCGCAGTATTAGTCTTTTGACCCAAACCACCAACCGTATCAACCAAGAAATCACCCCACAAGGCTTTCTTTTTAGCGTTTAATTTTGCATACGAACAATTTTCAATCTTAGAAATCAAAACACCTGCCATTTTAGCTTCTTGCTGGGTATAGTCTGAGGTATCAAAATCAATCAGATTAAATACATCATATATAATAGACACATACTGCTTATACTTGTCCGAGCATCCC
>JAGBSK010000006.1 GCA_017631895.1 Alphaproteobacteria bacterium
ACAGAGCGATTTTGCCAATCATGTTGCCTTTGGAATCAGTTTGTGTGAATTCGGCGTGTCCTTTTTGTTGAACCGCAGCCAAGTCGCTCAGTTTGGCCCCAGATATGGTATATTTTGTAGAATATATATCGTCGCCACTCATGCCTTTGGTGCCTTCGTCGCTGAATACGTTTTCAAATGTGTTGGCGGTGTATTGTGTACATATTGCTTCGCCATTAACCGTTTGATAAGTGGTGCATTGTGGTTTTTCATTTGATGCCATGGCGGCACACAGGGTTGATTTGATTGCGTCGTCTTTGGCCTCTAATGCCTCGCCCAACAGGTTGTTATATTTTTCGGTATAGTTCATATTCGCGCGGTCCAATCCAGACGAAATAATTGCCAATATGGACGAGTCCAGTAAATATGGAAAGCGTGCCGTGGCTTTTTCTTCGCGCCCATTAATTTGGCGCAAATCGCGACCCTCGACACACATTTTGATTTGTGGGTCTTGGGACAAAATGGCGATTTTTTGGTTGATTTTGTTTGCCGTTGATTGCAGCGCTGATACAACGCGCGCGGTTGTTGGGTCTGTGTCGTTCAGGTGATTTTTATAGTCATTGATGTTGATTTCGTATTGACCGAATTTTACATCGTTGTCGGTTGATTGGGCTTTTTCAACTTTGACATTACCAAAAGAAATCAGACCTTCGATAACATAGTTGCCGTTGTTTTCTTGATAACTGACCAGGGATTCTGTGCCGATTGTATTATCGTCGTCAAATGCCATGCATGTTGTGGTATCGCCACACAGTTCCAGCATTCGTTCGTTAACAATATTTTGGCATTGTTCTAATGTGGCGTTGTCAATCGTCAGCCAAATTCCCTGGACAATGTTTTCAAATTGGGACCATTGTGCGTTGTAATTGCCGTTTTCGTCTTTGGTCTGGCATGCAATCAGTTTTTCCAGCGGGCACATTTCCTTTAATGTATCCGTATCCAATCCGATACACTGTGTATAATCTTTACCGCATCTATCGTCGGACTGCAGGCATTCTTTAATCTCAGTCGTACAGGAATCGACACGCATGGACGCAAGTCTAGCGACTACGAAATCCCATATATTGGATTTTTCTGCTGCGGTTTCTGATGATGCATCAATACCACATGCATTCAGCGGAATCTTACAGACGTTCAACATAGTCCCCGGTCTGGACAGACACATGTCATAAGAACCATCTGGGTCATTAGGATCCATAGTATCTTTACAGGCCTTTTGGAAACACGACGAAATATTACCGACACAATCCTGTCTTGCCTTATCTTCTGCGATAAGTTCCGCATTTTTAACCTGAGGCGCGACTTCACGCAAGAAAGTGTCCCAAACCTGAGAAGCAACATTAACACAAGATTTAGTAACGGATTCACAGAGAGGCTTTTTAGCAACCAGTGCATCGTACGTGGACGCAGAGATTTCAATTGTCGTTACCGCACCCTTAATCTGATAATTTTTTGATTTTTTAGATGTTGATTGACGTGTGCTGGTGCTGTCCATTGCGACCATGCTGGCACAGCCAGAAAAATCATCGCCACACCCACCGGTCGTTTGCATACATTTTTTGAATTCAACCGTACACTGACCCAAATCATACTTGTTCGCGGTACGCAACTGGTCCAGTGCGGCTTCGCGCAGGGCTTTTTCCGCCGCCGCCAATTTTTGCGTACTGGAATTCTTCTGTTGTTTCAAACTGTTTTCATACGCGGTGCAATCAGACTTAATCCGCTGGGCATACATCATCTGCAACAGTTGCACATCAGACGAACATTCTGGGATTTGCGCAACACACAGCTCCGCCGCCGCACGATGCAGGGCATCGCCCTCTTTACCCTCAATCGGGGACATCGCAGATGCGCCAAAAATATCTTCTTCTTCGAAATCAACCGCAGTATCCCACAAAGATAAGTCCAATGTACGACGCGCCTTTTTTGTGCTTTCTTCGTCCTTGGCAACAACAGATTGCGCCGCCGCATTTGCCTTGGCGATTGCAGCATCGGCATCATCACCCATTTCAATTTTTTCCACACCAAACGTCGCCATTTGATATGACTGTTGGTCTAATTTTTCAATTTCCGCCAGTATTGAATCCAGTTCTGCGTTCTTATCACTACACAAACAACGTCCACCGGTTTCATTGTCCAACATACAGAACGAATCCATACAACCATCATACTTTTGCTGACATTCTTCACTAACCACAACATTTTTCGTTGCCGTTGCAACCTTGGTCCCGGTTCCGATAACCTTTTGCGTTGTGCCCGCGCGCGCCGCAACCACAGGTTTCGTCGCGGTTGTTGTTGCCGCACGCCCACGATTAACCGTCTGCGCCCCCGTGGCCGCAGGTGCCGCCGCACGTGGTGCAGTACGCGAATTTGTCGCCGCGCGTGCAGCCGTTGTTTTCTGTGCAGTTGTTGTCGTTGTGGACGTACCACCACGCACGCCCGCACGACCCGTTGGACGTGTTGCACCAACTGCATCGCCCAGAATTCCCGCGATTAACATGGATAAAATTGCAATTTTTCTCATATAAAATCCCTTCCAATTAAATAGATTTTATCATAACTGGGAATATATTAAAAGTATAAATTTCAGCAGAATCAAAAAAATCACGACACAAAACATTGACAATTTATTATTTTGTGCTATATAAACAAGAGCAAGAATAAACAAAAAAAAGGGAATATCATGAACAAAAAATCAAATGTGCCAAATCTGGAAGCCGCACGCGCAGCGTATGGCAACCCAAACTATGAACGTGGCACAATGTATTTACCATGGCCGGGGCACCCATTGCATTATTCGCATGCGTACGTTGTTTCAAACGAAGATTTACGCCACACAACGGGTCTGACACGCGATATGGGACGTAAAGTACTAACCGTCGCAGGCAGTGGCGAACAGCCGTTGTTTTATACATTAAACAACGCAACCCAGATTGACACCTTTGACATTTCATACTGTGCCCGCGCAATTATGGACATCAAAACCCAGGCTATAAAATCTGGCATGCCGTATGAAGAATATGTGCAATTGTTAAAAGATTTACATTTCAAACCGTCTGCGTCGCAGGTATCTGGAATGTCCGAAATTCTGCCAATAATCCCCGCACACAGCGCAAAATTTGTGCGTGGTATGGACGGATACAGAATCTTTGGAAACGGTCTGTCGCCTGAACATTACAAAAAAGAAATGATTTCTGGGGACGAATATAGCGCATTGCAAAAAAAATTAACCGGTCATTTCAATTTTATCTGGTCAGACGTTGCAGATTTACACACACACCTGACCACAGAATACGATGTAATAAATCTATCAAATATCTTTGAGTGGACACCAGGATTAATCCTGCCAACATTACAGAATTTACGCAACCATGTCCGTCCAGGGGGCTATATTTTGGTCCAGACAGGCTGTGGATTATCCATCGGTCGAAACATGGAAGCGTACGTAAAGGCATCAAAAACCCTTAAAGAGTGGGCAAAAATGGGAATAAATAAACAAGAACGTGATACTCAGGTCATCATACTGGAACGCGTCCGATAAAAATCCCGCCTTGGCGGGATTTTTATTTCATTTTTTGACGAATTTGTTCCAAACGCGTTTTAACCAAAACATCACTTAACATCGCGGGATCCATTTTCCTTACGGAATCAACAAAATTCTTGGCATTGGGGTTCCGGTCCAGGTACGCCGTACGCACACGCAACACAGGATCGTCCACAAAGAAATAACGAGTATTGTGCTTATCCGCCTTTACCCCATTACTGCGCAAAATATATTGCGCCATGGGAATATCTGCTCGATCTATTAAACAATACCAATAACGGTGTCCATTCCTTGCAACCGTATAAAAATTATCCGACGTCAACGAATAAACAACCATGGCATCCAGTTGCGGATTATCGCTGATCGCAACAACCGGCGCACACCCCGGGAACAAATTTTTTACATAATTAACAACTGTCTTGAAACCGTTATTCATTTTTTATCCTTTAAATGTTCCACAATAATATAACAACATTATCAAAAGGCAATAAAAAAACGCCATATCGGCGTTTTTCTATATTCCCAATCTGTGGGACATTTTTAACATAAATATAGATTCATTACCAAAATCATCGGTATGATTTGGATTGATACGATATATAAACCCAAATGCACCATCTGTAAATTCACCAAACTTATGACGATATGTCCCCATCAAACGCATCTCACGCCTTTCAGGTCGCAGAGACAAATTTTCAACGTGCGTATCAACAACATTTAATTCATATTTATTGTCCGCACCACTTACAACATCATATTCGGCATAGGCATATTGCAACGCACCGTTCGTTATCGCCAGCGGTTGGGACACACTAAATTCAAAGTTTCCAATATTCGCACCAAACGCAAATGCGCTTGAATCAATATCGGTCAAGCCCATTACAAAATCGCCACTTGCATCCGCGACCGTGCGCGCAAATGTCGCACGCGCGGTCAAATTAATATCATCTGACAATTTATAGTACGCATATACATCTGCATAAATCGTGTCCCCTGCCCCCAGGTTAAGCAACCCATCCGACAACGCACCCAGAACAGTATTTGTTTCATGCGCCGAACCAACAGAACCCGTGAACACAAATCGGTCATTTTTCCACGTCGCATGCGCATCCGCACCCTGCATCAGCCCCAATTTCGCCGGCATATATTGTGATGATATCGTTGGGTCATTTTCCAACAACCCTTCGTCTGTAATCGCCCCCGAAAACGCGCGTGCCCCAAATGTCCAATTACCATTATTATAATCAACATCGGACACAACGGCATTTGACGCCAATCCCAACACCGGATTTGCCAATCCCGAAAAACGCGACACACCATCGGTCAAATGATTTTGATATGACGCACCAAAACGCCAACCACCCATCGCATAATCCAGCGACAAGTTATCCAAACCATTCAGATTATCGTTATACGCACGTTCTGAAAAAGACATTTTCATCCCCAACGCACCAACCTGCACACGTTTTTCATCATCGCGACGTGTTGTCAATTCACCCAACACATCACCCATATACAAACCACGTTCGGACGTTGCCCCCAGCGCAAATTCATTTTGCCAAACGCGTGGCAGACTTAAATTCCCATCAACACTTTCCAGCACATCATAGAACGGCGCACGAATTGTTGCCCCACGCAGACTTAACACCGACGACGGTTTGAACACAGTATTCGTCGCCGTCCGCCAATATGCATTACCATCCCCCGACACAATATTATTACCATTGTAATAATAAACGCTGGTCCCCGGCTTGGTCGCCCTTTCCAAATTAATTAAACCATAACCAAAAACCTCCTTAAAGGCATTCAAATATTCATCATCTGTTTCTGGCGAATACTCACCTGGCAAATTATACCGCCCCTGCAAATAAGACACCAATTCTTTTTTTGCCTGTTCTGGGGTTGCCGCCCATAATTTTCCTGTATTTGGATTTGTCCCCAAATATGCACCATCCGCCGTCAATGCCAACAAGGCAAAAATCTCATTATTATCTAAATACCCAAATGCCGATTGCACCGACGCGATTGCCCCCGCCATTGAAGATACTGCCATTTCACTATTTAGCCCCGGCGCTGAAAAACACCACGGGTCAATACCATTTAACCCTAAACCTGCATCACCACACTTACGCGATGAATAAATCGTATCATAAAAGTCATCAGCCGTATTATCTGGTGTACCATTATCATTATACCCAGCCCCCCATTTAGCTAACTGGATTTTACCAACAGATGTATCCGGCCCCGTATAATCAGAAACAGAACCTATTCCTGATGTACCTGTGCCACTTAATTCTACTGCAACAACAGACGCAAACAAATGTTCCATATCCGTCCATATCACAGGCGCATAATTTTCAAATGTTGCATCCAATACAGCAATAGATTTTCCTTCGCCAACACCATATTCGTACGCCCCAACAGAATTTACAATTATTTGATTTTGATTATCACCAACCATCGCATATAAATTTTCCGCATTAACCCCAGGTGTATCAACAGTATCATCATTTGAAGCATCTAAATTATAGTAAAGATTTATATAATTTTTATATGCAGTTCTTTGCGCTGCATTCGTACTCGCCCCAGATGCAGACAGACCTGCCTTAAAGTCAGATATTTTCAAATAAGCCAAATCTGTATTTTTAGGATTTAATGCAACATTTGCAATAACCCCAACCACAGATTCACCTGCGGATTCTAACTTTGCCGCATTCAGCATTGCCGTATAATTCATCAAATCAATCGTTTTCAATGAATTTACATTTCCATTAAACAAAGCCTCATAATTAATACCATTCTGGACAAAATTTAATGCAACACCTGTTTTTGTTCCCGACAACACATTCGTTTCATCTGCAACATCCACAGCCGAAAAATCTTCACCATCCAAGGTTATTTTATATTCAACACCATTTAATGTGAAAGTATCGTCATTTGCCCAATCGGCCGCACCACTTGCATTACCAGACGCACCAACAACAGAATCAAGCGCCAATCCACCCCCAGTACGATAAACTGCCAGCTGTCCATTCGGCACAAACCCATAATAATCAGCCACCCCAGGCTGCCAACCCGCTATAACCTTGGCATATGTACTATCTTGTTCCGACGCACTTCCAAAAACCGTACCGTGCCCAGAAAAGTCAAAACCAGACCTTTCAGTCAAATCTGTTAAATCGGTCCAATTACTTCTGTTATAAAATTTCCGCGATTGCTTGGTCAAAGATGCCATAGCATTTGTACATTCCGTAGAACCCGAACCATATTGAGTACATGCCGCCTGCGCAATCTTTACCTGACTTTCATCTGCCCAATTCAGCCAACCATCCGCCAAACTGCCCGTTGCATTTACACCCGTAGCACTTACTATCGCCACTCCAACAGGTTTTCCGCCCTCCAAAGGTTCTCCTGGAAACGGCAGACCAGACAAATCATATGGTGTATTATCACTAGAAATACGAATCGTTTCTAACCCCATATAGCCACGCGCCATGGAATTATAAGCATACGCCATCATCAAATAATTAAAAGGCTTCATAAAACCAAAATCATACGCAAAGGGCCCCGAACTCCACGTATTAACATCATTACACACACCCGTTGTGGCATCACAACCCGGTCCATATGGCAATTTTGCGAACGCCTGACTGGCGTCCCCACCGCCTGAATCACCCCCTGGATTATTATTTGGGCGGTCGCCACCGCTGCCCCCCGAATCGTTATCGTTGCCTGGGTCAAACACATCGGTCAACAAAAACAGCCCCCCTACAACAACGGCGGCACCCGCCGCCGCTAAACTTATGCTTTGGGCAGACGACAGTCCGCTGAACAGCCCCCCGCCCCCTTTGGGCTTGTTTTTATTATTAAAATTTTTAATCTGACGGTCGCAGTTTGACGCATCCGCCCCATACATTTGCAAAATCTGCGCCGCACGCACATCATTATTCATCAGTGCAGTACAAACAATCGACAATCCCGTTGAATCCACAAAATTAACATTTGCGCCATTATTCACCAACGCCTGAACCTGTTGAATATCCGCAGATTTTGCCGCCGCCAACAGTTGTGCCGCCAACATAAAATCACTTGACGCACCAAATGACGCGAACGGTGCCAAGAACAATGTAAAGACCAAAATTCTGATAAATTTCATTTATATTCTCTCTTATAAATAAAATCTTATCACAAGACCGTTTTATCTGTCCAGACAAAAAAGCATAAAAAAATCGGTCCGCAAACACGAACCGATTAATACCCTATCGCACGGGAATTATTTTGATTTACTGACAAATACAGCCGTAAATTGAACATTCTGTACCTGACGTGCACGCGCCAATGAATCCGCCGCAATAACCGCCGCCGGCGTATTCACAACAACACTGTTGCCGTCGCCCACGACAATTGCACCATTATTCACAGAACCGTTTTCCAATTTAATGTCTGTTTTACACGCATTACCACCCGCAACAATCGCCCCATTATTCTGGGAATTATTCAGGTTAACATTTACATTACCACCGCAACCTGGTTTCGCCACGGGCTGCTGAACAATAATAATTGTATCTGGCTTTACTGGCGTCACAGGTGCCGGTTTTGGCTGTGGTTTTGGTTGTGGCTTTGGCTGTGGTTTCGCAGGCGTTGCCGGTTTTGCTGGCTTGCGCTTAGAATCACGGCAATCAACCAATTTTCCATTAACAACCGCCAAAGAATCATTCAATGTCGCAATAGAATCACGTTGCATACGAATCGTATCAGACTTTGCACGAATTTCACCACTCTGACGCCCAATCAATTCGCGTGCCTGGCCCATCGCAACATGCAAACTGTCCAGGGATTCATTTGCACGAACCAATTCAGATTTCTTGATTTCTTTTTCTTCGCGTTCTGATTGCTTGCCGCTGCATTGTGTCATACCAAATGCAACCAAGGCAACCGCCACAACACCAGATGCGACATGAACAATCCACCAAGATTTTGACCCACGAGTAAGTGCCATTTTTTATCCTTTTTGTTATCTTACACAAGACAATATAGACAAACAAGCGCAATTTGTCAATACCTGAATTAAAATTCTTTTTCCCTTTGCACCACATACCCTTTTTTGATATAATTCAAACTAATAGAGAGAATATGAAAACACAACTGCTAATTTTAGGCTTAATCATTACTGGTTTGTCGTCTGCAAATGCCGCGACAACATGTTCACGCGCAAATTTGACACGCTGTTTGGATTCTGTGTGCGCCATTGGCATATCATCCAACGCATCTGCCCGGTGCCAATATTGCGGCACATCCGCTGCGGGCGCGGCGCCGAAAAACGCTATGAAATCCGTATCTGCGGGCGCGTCCGCTAAATACAACATTTCGGACAAAGATTTGAAAAAGGCCCCAACAGACCCTGGTCAACGCTATGCATGGGCAACAAAACAATGTTTGAGCAAAGTTGCGGGTTGCACCGCCGACGACGTATCCGAAACATACGACAGTTTGATAGAACAATCTTGTCGTGCCGCCGGCGTATCAGCACAAATGTCCCAGACATTGGAATCAACCGCAAAAACAAAATCAAAAACCACATGTCAATCTGAAATTACCAACTGTGTAATTGCGGACAAGCGTTGCATGGCAGATTTCCGTAATTGCGCCGAAAATACCGATTTTGATAAATTCTTTGCCGCCTGTGGTGTTGAAAACGCCGGTTGCGACGAACACATCGCGTCAATCCGTGTGGATTTAATTGCCGACCGCGACAACGCGATTAAAAATGCAGAATCAATTCTGAACCAAATTGTGGCCACATACCAATCGGCCCGCGATAAAAAAATATCATCAATTAAATCGGGCTGTGCCGACAATTCTGCGCGCGACAAATGCGTCGAAACTGTTTGCGCCAACAACATGAACAACGGCTGTGGCGTGGGATTTGAATCCGAAAAATCAATGGCAATTCAGTTATGTAAATTCTATGAAATTGCATGCGCAACAATTGATTAAGGGCAAACAAAAAAATGAAACGACACGACAATATCTTTTCAATAAATAATAAATATTGCTCTTTGCTTTTTGCTCTTTGCACATTTGTTGCGCTGTGTGCAACATCAAATGCGGCGGTTGTATCGCGCAACCAACGTCCATCGAACGCCGCGCGCATGCCAACGATGACGGCAACAATAAAATCGGGTGCAACCGCACAAACCACAGCTAACACAATCTTGGAAACAACGGTAGAAACCGAAACTGTATCTACCCCTGAAACGGTGGTGGACACAACCGACACCGAACCAGAAATTATTATCGAAGACAAATCATCCCAGTTCAGCGAATTCATGGCGGAAACCACCACAACCGCAAACGACAAATCGAACAGCGCATTGGCGGAACAAATCCGTGCCCAGCGTGCAGCCCTGGACGCAGCGGACGCGTCAAGTGCGGCGTCCAACCAAATGGCGGCTGCACGCGCATCGGGTCAAAATGCCTGCGACGCGAATTTACGTGCATGCATGAAAGAAAAATGCGGAAACGACTATTCAAAATGCGCGGGCGACACAGACACAATGTGGGGCACAAAAATAGATGCATGTCGACGCGACCTGCCATGTACCGGTCATGAATACGCTATATTCACCAAGGAAATCAAGGCCGACCGCGACATGAACGCACGCATTGCATCATATAACGCAATTGTTGATTGCGGTAATCAGTACAATAATTGTATTGTCACCGAATGTGGCCAGAAATTTACAAAATGCCTGGGGAAACGCGCAGGCGACGCGGCCATTTCCAAATGCACAAAAATCGCAAACAATTGCAAGCAACAGGACAGCGGTCTTGCATCACGCATGATGGGTATTTTTGGCGATTTGCGCGTTGACGCGGAAAAACAGATTGCCCGCGACGAACAACGCCTGTATGAATTACGCGATTTAATGCGCGACACATGCGGTCGCCTGGGGGCTATGTTTGACGAACGCACATTGGATTGTGTTTATACGGTCAATTTCTATGCAGGCGAAGATAACACCCTGTACGCATC
>JAGBSK010000043.1 GCA_017631895.1 Alphaproteobacteria bacterium
GCTGTGCAACTGGTTGCTGTTCAACAACGGCTACTGCCTCTGTTGCCACAGGTGCAGCTGCGCCCAATGTCGCATTCTTTACCGCCATAGACTGTTCCGCCAAAACCTGAATCTGAACTTTGCCCTGTCCGTTCAAGCCAATTTTCTGGGCGGCTGCCGGCGACAAGTCCATCAAGCGAGTATTTACAAATGGACCGCGGTTATTAATACGAACAACCGTCGACTGACCATTATCCAAATTCGTCACACGTGCAATTGTGGGCAATGGCAAAGTTTTGCTGGTCGCAACCATCTGGTTAATATCGAACACTTCACCGTTGCTTGTTTTTGTGCCGTTTAATTCTGTTGGAATAATACCCGCAACACCCGTCTGATTATACGTCATATCTTCAACTGGGATGTATTGCACATCATCAACCTTGTACGCGGTACCAATATAATACTTTGGTGCCGCCGCCAACAAATAAGAATCATTCAAACTTTGTGCTGGTGCCGTTGCCAACAATGGTTCTTCGCCAAAACCATCGCCATAACTTGTATTATTACCAGTCGTGCTTAAATCTGCACAACCCGCCAACATTGCAGTCAACACCGCCAAGGAAACTATTTTTTTCATAATTAAGGACTCCTTACATTCTTTTATGATTGTATTTTATCATAAATCAGGGCCCGTTTCAAATTTATTTTCTGCTATCGAATCTTGCGGTCCATCAGATACGCCACCGGCAAATACAGCACGCCATACCCAACGATTGCGCCACCAAAAACCCAAATACTGCAAATTTGAACCTGCGACATCAATAGCCCCAGAATTGCCGCCCATAATCCGAATGCAACAACGGCACGCACCGTCCGTCCATCATGATGTACCAATGCACGCGCCCGACACGCACGCCCCAACAGATAATTTTTCAAGTACCCGCTGACCACAACCCCAATCGGCACCGCCAAATACCCAACAACCGGGAACAGCGATAAATACAACACCGCCGCCACCGCTAGCGACACCATACTTGTTTTAACCGGCGTTTTTACATCCTGGGCCGCATAAAGGGTTTTGCTGTAAATCTGACTGACCAACATTGCCGGCAACACCAACGCCTGAATCATAATGGCATGCGCCACCGCACGTGTAGATTCCGCCGTCCACGCCCCATATTCAAACAAGAACCTGATAATTGGTTCCGCCAATACAATCAACCCCGCCACACACGGCAATATCAACATCAACGACCGACGCATAGACGAATTTTGTTGAATATATACACTGCGCATATTTTTTTCCGCCAACGCATTTGAAATAGACGACATCAGAACCGTCCCCACCGCCAACCCAATCATTGCAAACGGCAACTGCACAATACGGTCTGAATAATACAGCCACGACACCGCCCCACTTTGGAAACTGGCAACCAATGTTCCAACAATTATCGTAATCTGATAAAAACCGCTGCCAACAACACTAACCCCCAGACGCTTGAACAAAGACTTCATCCGCGGGGTCCAACGTGGCACCACAAGGCGCAGTCCAAAATGACGACGGCGAATTCGCCCCCACAGAACACCGAACTGAATTATTCCAGACATCACAACCGTCCCCGCCATCAAATACAGACCATGCTGCGTCCCAAACACCATCGCAATTAACAACGCCCCTATCAGCATTATATTCAACAGCACCGGCATAAACGCCGCCAACAGAAATTTTGAAAACGCATTTAATATCGCCGATAAAAATGCCGCACCACATACAAAAATCACATAAACAAACATTATACGCGATATAACAACCGTCATTTCCATCTTGCCCGGCACGGCATCAAACCCCGGGGCCAACCCCCACACAACCAAAGGCATAAAAATCTCGAATAATATTGTAATCCCCAGCAATCCAACCATCAGCCATGAAAACACGTTCCGCGCAAACGATTCGTCGCGTTTAGAATCTGCATACATCGGAATAAAGATAGCGGACAATGCGCCCTCGCCCAACAAATCGCGGAACAAATTCGGCAACTTGAACGCCGCCAAGAATATATCCGACAGCCGCCCAGCCCCCAGCACGCGTGCAATTAACATATCGCGCACAAATCCGAACACACGACTGACACCCGTCATTGCCCCAACACCAAAAATATGTTTGCCCAATTTCATGATTTCGATTATACTGCCATCAACAATAAAAAATCAAGACAGGAATCAAGACATGAAAAAACAATTGGCTGTGATTGGTATATTGGCATTATTGGCGGGTTGCGCAGGCACGGACAATGAAATCAAGGCCGAGCAATCCCTGCCGGAAATCTATGCAAACGCCTATGCAGAATTTAACGATGAAAATTATGAAGAAGCGGCCATGGAATTCTTGCGCGCTGAAACCCAGCACCCGGCCAGCACCTGGGCACCCGATGCATTGGTAATGGCTGCATACTCGCATTACATGGACGACGATTTTGCGGGAGCAATATTGGCGACCGACCGATTTATGCGATTTCACCCGGGTCATCGTGATGTGCCATACGTGATGTACCTGCGCGGCATGTGCTATTATCGCCAGGTCAGCGATGTCCGACGCGAACCCGGCATGTCCGCGTACGCATTGACGCAGTTTCAAACCCTTGTTCAACGTTTTCCCAACAGCGAATATGCCAAAAACGCAGAAAACAAAATTATTATCTTAAAAAACTATATCGCGGGCAAGGTTATGTATTCCGCCCGCAACGACATGCGCGTTGAAAATTGGCCCAGTGCAATAAACCAATTACAAACCGTTGTTCGCGACGCCCAGGAAACGGTCATGACACCCGAGGCTTTATACAGATTGACCGAGGCCTATACAGCCATCGGCATACCCGAACAAGCACACGGATACGGCGAAATGCTGAAATTAAACTTCCCCGATAACGAATGGACAAAGAAATTGAAATAAGAAATCCCCCAGAACGGGGGATTTTTCAAGACAAGAAAGGAACTGGTTTTCTATATCAATCCAAAGGACGTGATATAGTTGAAAGAGATTCCCATGATAAAGTTGCTGCCATAGACATCAACACCACGGGCGCGGGCACGACGATACTGGACATACGGCCCCATCGTCAAATCGCCCCACAAATTCGTATCAAGACGTAGAACCGCACTTAAATCGCGTTCCAAATCAGTCGGCACAAACTGCGAATAACTTAAATATTCACGATAATACCCATTGGACGACAATTTCACCCCTTCGCGAATCTGATATTCCAAACGCCAACCAAGTTCCGCTGCCAATTTACTGGTCTTCTCGCTTGCATCCGTAAAGTCATATTCATACACACCCGTCAAATACAAACTTTTTACAACCGCATTATCAAACAGTGAAATACCGGCATTACCACGAACAACCTGCTGACGCGGTGTTTTATCTGCGGTTTTAAATTCCGTATCATATGCCGCACGCACCGTCGGGCCAAATTTGAATCCCGAAAATTCCCAGCACGCATAGGACAAATTACTGCTTAACAAAATATCATCTGCATTTTCATTACTTGTTGGCTTTTCATCATACGGCTTCAATTTTGTTTCGCCGTATTCCATAAACAAGCCATTATCCCATTGAAAACGATTCTTAGCGTATTCCAACGCCGTATCAAACACACCCTTGATAAATGTCTGACTGTCGGCTTTTAACACAGATATTGGCGATTCTTGATATTCAGCCGCATTTTTCACATCTGTTTGGGACCATTCCAAGCCAATACGGCGCACAGCCAACGTCAGCTTCGCTGAATCCACCGCCGGCGCATCAGCCGCCATCAGCAATCCCGGCATTAACGCCCCTAATAAAATCACAGATACCTTTTTCACATCACACCCCATATTATTTCCAAATCCGCAACACGCCATCATTATTGGCGAAACGCCAACCACCTTCGCGTACCGCAATCGTAAATTTACCACGCACCGACACAGGCAATTCCAACACCGCCGAATCCGCAGTCATTGTTTTGGTTGCCAAATCAATCTTTTCTTTTCGTGCAATCTGATTCAATTCCGCCCAATTTTGCATCCCATCCGACATATTTACATTTACAACAAACACATCCTGCTTCGATTCATCGGGCAACCAATGTTGCACCGCATTATTGTCCAACCATTCACGTGCCGCCCCGGCATCAACCACCATTGAAATATTCGCCGAATATGTTGTATCAGACAATTTTTCACCATCAATACTGGACGACGAAATTAAATTCATCAATTCTGAAGTTTTCGCCTGGGCAAGTGCAGATTTCAAAGTATCTGCGTCTGCATATTGCCGCAAAGAATCAGCAATAATCTGACGTCTGGCCTCGTCAAAGGCAATGTTTTTTGCATTTGCGGCCGTATCACTGGTGATATTAACAGACGCCATGCCACGCAATTCCACCGCATGTGCCGCCATACTGAAAACCATCCCAATTAAAATAGCACATATTTTCCGCATATTATCAGAACCTTGCGTTTATACCAATACGAACACCCAACGATTTATAGAACGATTCAATTTCACCGTCTGCCTTGTCTTCCCAGTTATTGGCTTTAACAACGGCATAATATTCGGGTTCAATCTCTACAACTTTGCCCGCGGCATCCTTGATACCATCTGCGGCCGTTACTCCATTCAACATAAATGATTCCAATTGCGCAGTTGAAAAACTGTTACCCAAATCAGTGTTCAAAACACGTTCCCACAGGGTTAACGCCCCCTGATACTGTTCTTCGCCCCAAGCCGGATTGATATATGTCGTCGCATCTGCCCCCGACACATTATAGTAATCATACGTCAGACCAATGGACAACGCGACACTGTCCGTCAGCATTGTACGCCAACTTGCCCCCGCGCCAAAATGGAACCCGGTACCAATTCCGCCCTTGTCCTGGACCGATTTTGGATGCTGCCAATCAATACGATATGGCTGGTCGCCTGTGGCGGTATATGACGGCAATCCCAACTCAACATTTGCCACCACAACATTATTTTGATTAATATCATATTGCATATCTAAACCAATATACGGACCCGACCATTCAACCTCGTACGAATGACTGACATCTGGTTGTGCAAAATAGAATGTTCCTTCGGCCTCGACCAAATCATATCCACCCGGCACCTGAACCGCAGCATAATAAGCATCACCATCCAGATAACCATCGCCATCAACATCCACCAATTGATTACCATTCACATCAAAATAAGAATAGCCCGGATACGCAGGATTTGCATAATTTGCAATTCCATTAAACGCCGCTATCAATGGCCAACACTGCGTTGAGCCATCATCCAGCGTCACACACGACGCATCAAAATCAGAATCAACAACAACCAACCCCTTGTTATCTTTCGTTTCCAATTCATATTTCAAATAACGCCAACCAACCGACGGTGTAATTTTTACATTGCCCCATTTGAAGAAATCCGTCAATCCCACACCAACATTAAACCCCAGCATACTGCCACCCTTACTGGTGCCGGCGGACAACGCATGACCTATCTTTTCACCCTCGAACGGATTACCGGACGCATCCTTGCCATAATACACACCATACAAATACCCACCATGACTGATATCATCGTCAATCATGCTGGACTCACCCATTTGCATACCATATTGCAGCCCCGCACCAATTTGAACGGCGGTATTACCCATATCAAAAACATATTTGCCCGACGCATCAAA
>JAGBSK010000007.1 GCA_017631895.1 Alphaproteobacteria bacterium
ACACAGCCTGCGCGGACTGCGCGCAATCCGTGGCGCGCAACGTGGCAATATAATTGCACGCACAGTCCGCGCAACCAAGTCCGCATGGACCGGCACAAAAAAGATAAACGCCGCCGCAAAACTGGGGCGCAGCGGCAAAATTGCAACCCGGGCACGCGATTGGCTGTTCAATTCCACAATGAAAAACATTGGCACATTGGGTAAAATGCAGGCAACCGGTGGCCTGTTATACGGCGCAATAAAATTTGCGGGCGACATGTATGACTGGACCGAAACCAGCACCGGCGATTACACCAGCGGCGTTGAATTTGCACCGCTATTACTGTTATCCGCCGACGATTTACAGGGCCAGGAAAACGTTGTAAATCATGGCATGTGGCTGATGTGGGCGGGCGATTCGGTCAGCGCCGCCGACGACGATGCCGCATATCTGCAAGCAATGGATTTTGCCGCAAAATTTCACCAGGATTTATCAGAATATCAAAACAGCACCGCGTCCCCATGCGATGTTGATATCTTTGTGGTGCGTCCCGTGCTACGCAATCCTGGCTCGGATAATCCGGAATTATACTATCTAATAATGAACGACCAACCATGGACCACAAATGAATAAGCGCACTGTATTATTTTTTGCGTTGTTTCTTTATACACCATATGCATGGGGCGCATCATTATTACAACCTGTCCAGTTCCCCACCGTATCATCTGACGCAACTTTTGTTGAACGTCGCGACAATGCCGCCGCCGGCTATAAACCATTTGCGGGGCGCAGCGCATACCAACCAATTATCATTGAATCCGAAGAAAAATACATGACACGTCGTGCGGAATCCATTCGTCAAAATGACTTGGCAACCATGACGAACATACAATATTGCGCAACATATCCATTGGACGCGGAACGCTGTCCCCAGACACCGGGTCAATACGAAGCCGCCGTTGCCATCGGCGACCGACCGACCATAACATCGGCACCGGCGGTTATTCCCATTCAGACACCACAAACACCGCAAACAACCACCACTCAGACCATTGTTGCAAATTCGCGCGTCCACGACGGGCCATGCACGCCACCACAACGCAGTAATGTTTTTGTGAACAAAATTCTGACCAGCGGTCAATACGCACAATCCGACCCTGCGTTTGAAAAAACAATGATAACAACATTCCGTGCCGAAGGTGGCTGTGGACAACACCCAAATGATTCTGGT
Organism: Alphaproteobacteria bacterium; assembly: GCA_017631895.1. Classification (GTDB taxonomy): domain Bacteria; phylum Pseudomonadota; class Alphaproteobacteria; order Rs-D84; family Rs-D84; genus Enterousia. The sequence goes on from JAGBSK010000007.1 coordinate 1,212, forward strand.
GGCTATACATGCTATGGCATATCTCAAAACAATAATCCCGAAGTGGACGTTCGCAACATCACCCGCGCCGATGCAGAAAATATAGCACATAATAAATACTATACGCGATACGGCTTTGATAAATTGCCCGATTATATTCGCAGCGATGTTTTCACATTCGGTTGGGCATCTGGTCCCGTGACGGCGGTTCGCAATTTGTGCCGTGTATTGGGCATACCAGAACGCGATAAAATAGACAGCGAAATAGTCATGGCAACAGAAAACTATAACGGCGATTTACATAACGACTATCTGGACGCGATGCAACAATATTTCATCAAATGCGCGCAAAAGCCAGATCAGGATGTATTCCTTAACGGCTGGATGAACCGCGTAAAACTGACACGTGAAAATAGTTGCCATTACCCCACCACCGACCCAATTTATCGATAATTTATTCCTGTTGTTTTTTTTACCCCAAACACGTATAATGAACCAAGAACAGGGGGACGCAGTAATGAAAAAATTATTGTTATCTTTAGCATTGGTTATTACAACCGTATGCACTGCAAACGCATACCAGGTTTTATCGTCCAAGGAACTTGGGCAAAACGATGCAAAAAACCAAAATGTTGTTGTCAAATGCACCACCGACACGGGCAAGGTTTCAAACCAAACATGTTCATTGCGTCGTTATGCAAAATGCACGGGCACTGGCGCGAACAAACGATGCAACGGCTGGCAGCCATGGCGTGATTTGCGCAACCCGTCAAAAACATATTCCGATTGGAAGGCTGCGGCATCCGCGTGTTGCCGTGCCAAAGGACTGCGTTAAGGAACAATATATTAACAAAAATCCCGCCGAACGGCGGGATTTTTGTTACTTTTTCACTACAAAGTTCACCAGTTTTTTCGGCACGATAATTGTTTTAACTATTTCGGTGCCGGCCAACTTGCCCGCCGCCACTTCGCGCGCAGCCGCAACAATCGCGTCCGAATCCGCATCCGCAGACACAACAAAGTCCGCCACACGTTTGCCATTAACCGACGCAACAATCGTCATAGACGTTTCGACCAATTTAGTCGCATCAAACTTTGGCCATGGTTCAAACACCAGCATATCCGAATGCCCAATTTTTTCCCACATTTCTTCGGTCAAATGTGGTGCAAACGGATTCAGCACCTGCAACAACGCTTCATACGCAGGGCGGGGCATATTTCCACCTGGAAACGCATTAATATATTCCATCATGGCCGATATGGTCGTGGTGAACTTCATATTTTCCAGACGTTCTGTTGCATCCGCAATCAGTTTATGCATCAGGCGTTCTTGTTCTGCGGTCATTGGCACATCTGCTAAGTTGTCCGCCAAACCTTCGACGCGTTTCAAGAAACGCTGAACACCCGCCAACGCACCTTCGGACCAGTTAACATTAGAATCCCATGGTCCCAACGACAAAACCGTCACACGCGCGGCATCGGCCCCAACTTCGGCAACTTTTTCATCCACCTGGAAACCATTTCCTGCGGACTTAGACATCTTTTTGCCATCAGACCCCATCAACAAACCGTTTGTTGTACGTTTGTGATACGGTTCTGGGGTGTTAACATGCCCCAAATCAAACAGCGCACGATGCCAGAAACGCGAATAAATCAAATGGCGTGTATTATGTTCATTACCGCCGTTATAGTGTCCAACCGGCATCCACTTTTCCATCTGTTCACGCGAACAGAACGCGTCATTATTGCGTGGGTCTAAATATCTCAGGAAATACCACGAAGACCCCGCCCATTGTGGCATAGTGTCTGTTTCTCGACGCGCCGCCGCACCACAGCACGGGCAGGGCACTTTTACCCAATCCGTTGCGCGTGCCAATGGCGATTCTCCATCTTCGGTTGGTCTAAAATCTTCCATATGCGGTTGCATTAATGGCAATTCGGATTCAGGCACCGGTACCCAACCGCATTTTTCACAGTAAATTAATGGGATTGGCTCGCCCCAGTACATCTGGCGCGAAAATCCCCAATCGCCCATACGATATCTGACCTTTGGTCGCGCGAATCCACGTTCTTCGCCAACCTTGATTGCCGCGGCGATTGCGTCTGCCTTGCCCATACCATTCAAGAAATCAGAATTAATATGTTCACCATCGCCTTCCCAGACTTCGTCCGGATTACCACCGGCTAAGACAGGAATTACATTGATACCAAACTTTTTCGCAAAGTCCCAGTCGCGACTATCGTGTGCCGGCACCGCCATAATTGTCCCATGCGCATAGTTCACCAACACATAGTCCGCCACGAACACCGGAATTTCAGTTCCTGTAAACGGATTAACGGCCATAATCCCTTCCAGCTTTACACCCGTCTTATCCTTGGTTGCATCTGTTCTGTCAAATTCAGATTTTGCCGCAGATTCTTTGATATACGCACGCACCGCATCGGCATTGGTAATCTTGCCTTCATCCAACCACTTTGCCAACAACTTATGCTCTGGCGCAATTGCACAGAACGTCACCCCGAATATGGTGTCTACGCGTGTTGTATAAACGGTCATAATATCATCACCAACACGGAAATCGACATCCGCACCGGTTGAACGTCCGATCCAGTTAATCTGGTCACGTTTTACTTTTTCTGGGTAATCGACAATATTCAGACCGTCCAGCAACTTATCTGCATATTTAGTAATCGCCAGATTCCATTGCATTTTTTCGCGCACTTCAACCTCGCCATGACAGCGATTACATTTACCATCTTCTAATTCTTCATTGGTCAACGTTGTACGGCAATTCGGGCACCAGTTCATCGGCAACATAGACTTATACGCCAATCCCGCCTTAAAGAACTGAATAAACATCCATTGTGTCCATTTGATAAATTCCGGGTCAGACGTTGCAACCTGAGCGTTCAAATCGATTGACCACCCCATGTCTAACATATTTTTTGTGAACCTTTCCGCCAACTCGCGCACAACAATGGACGGATGTTTTCCAATTTTGGTGGCATAATTTTCCGCCGAAATCCCCAGTGAATCAAACCCCAGTGGGAACAACACATCAAATCCCTGCATGCGACGAAAACGCGCCATAACATCACATCCTGTATAATTCAGCATATGACCACCATGCAATCCCGTACCACTTGGGAATGGAAATTCCGCCAACATATAAAACGGCTGCTTGCTGCCATCATTTTTTGGCATGAACACGCTCGCCTGTTTCCATTTCTGCTGCCATTTTGCTTCGCGCTGCTGAATTTTCTTGATATCGTCTGCCATATTTCGGTCCTATTATTTTTATTACGTAAATTCTGTGAAATATTACCGCCAAAAACCCGTAAAGTCCAGACATTTTCTGAACCCATAAAAATATTCTTACCCAACAAACCATGCCAGGAATTCTGTATTACCGCTGCCACCTTGGATGGGAGAT
>JAGBSK010000044.1 GCA_017631895.1 Alphaproteobacteria bacterium
CCGAACGTAATCTTAAACGATATTCTGCGCGAGACTTAAACATACGATATGGCTCATCAACCCCCAAAGTGGTAATGTCGTCAATTAAAACCCCAATCATAGCATTGGTTCTATCAAGTTCAAGGTATTCCAACCCACATGCATGTGCGGCGGCATTGGCACCGGCAACCAAACCTTGGGCGGCGGCTTCTTCGTATCCGGATGTTCCGTTTATTTGTCCGGCAAAGAACAAATGTGGCACGTCAACCGATTGCAGTTTTGAATTCAGCATACGCGCATCAATTGCATTGTATTCGATTGCGTATCCGTACCTGTCAATTACCGCATTTTCCAGACCTGCGATTGTGCGAATCCATTTGTCTTGTATGTCGCTGCCAAAACTGGTTGATATTCCATTTGGGTATATCAATTCGCTGTCATAACCTTCGGGTTCCAAAAATACATGGTGTGACGTATGTTCGGGAAAGCGCATAACCTTGTCTTCTAAACTGGGGCAATATCTTGGGCCTGTGCCACGAATGTCGCCGTTGTACATAGGTGCGTTTTTTATGTTTTCCCGAATAACATTGTGTGTTGTTTCGTTTGTGTGTGTGATAAAGCAAACCGATTCCAAATTGTTGTTTTCATCGCCATCTGCAAACCAATCGTGTGGCGTATCGCCTGGTTGTATTTCGCAAACGGAAAAGTTAATAGAATCCCTGCGTATACGTGCCGGCGTTCCGGTTTTTAACCGCATTAATTTGAACCCGTTATCGGTTAAAAATTTAGAAATATTTTTATCGGCCGCTTGGTATGTGCCATCATCTTGCAAACGTCCAGATGGTATTTTTTCATTTCCACGTGTCACGACACCGTCCAAGAAAGTTCCTGTTGTCAAAACAATGGCACGTGCGTGATATTTACCGTTAACGGTTGCGTTTGCAAAATCTAAATCAGACACAGTTTCATATTGTATGGTTAATTTTTCATATTCACCCAATATATCCATTGTTGCTGTATGGTATAAATTGCGGTCGATTTGCGCACGTAATGCCTGGGTTGCTGCGCCGTGTGTTGCGTTAAGTGTTCGCCAATGAATGCCCGATTTGTCGGCGGCCCGCCCCATAACACCACCAAGTGCGGTGATTTCCGCCACCATTTGTGATTTACCGGGGCCGCCAATACTTGGGTTGCAAGATAGTGCCCCCAAATCAGATATGCTCTGTGTTAACAGTAATGTTTTTGCTCCACGCCGTGCCGATGCCGCTGCGGCTTCCACGCCGGCGTGCCCACCGCCGATAATAATCACATCATATTCGGTCATTAAAAACGCCCCATACCACCATTTACATGTAATGTTTGTCCGTTGATGTATGCTGCTTCATCCGATGCCAAGAACACACAAGCGGTCGCAATATCTTCTGGTTCGCCGAAACGTCCCGCCGGAATTTGTGCCAAATATGTTTTCTTTAATTCTTCGGGCAAAACATCGGTCATTGGTGTTTTGATAAATCCCGGTGCGATTGAATTTGCGGTAATTCCACGTGAAGCAACTTCGGCTGCGATTGATTTTGTCATTGCAATCATACCGCCTTTGGACGCGGCATAGTTTGCTTGGCCTGCACCACCAATTGCACCAATAATAGATGACATGTTGATGATACGACCAAATCGATTTTTCATCATTGGCATAATTGCTGCACGGCACATTTTAAAGCATGAACGAAGGTTGGTGTTAATGACATCTTCGAATTGTTCGTCACTCATACGCATTAACAGTGTATCTTTTGTGATGCCGGCATTGTTAACCAAGATGTCAATTTTGCCTGCGTGTTCAATTGTTTCCATAACCAATTCAACTGCACCGCCTTCGGCCGCTAAATCGCAAGGGATTTTTATATATTCATCACCAAATTCGCTGTCCAATTTTGCGATATTGCGTCCCGATACAACAACGGTTGCGCCGGCTGCTTTCATTTTTTTTGCGATTGCGCCACCGATACCGCCTGTGGCACCTGTGATTAATGCAACTTTTCCTGATAAATCAAACATATTATATCTCCAATTTTTTTGCGGTTATTTTATCTGTAATACGTGAACACAGGCCTGTTAAGACATTGCCTGGTCCAATTTCAATCTGTTCTGTTATTCCCATATCCGCCATAGCCAATACGCTTTCGCGCCAACGAACACCGTGTGTTAATTGGTAAACCAATGCGTCTTTGATTTCATTAACATCAACCAAAGGCGAACAGGTTTTGTTTGAAATAATTGGTACGATTGGTGCTTTGAATTCAATTTCGTCCAATGCACGGCGCATAATTTCTGCGGACGGTTGTTGCATACGGCAATGAACCGGCACCGACAGAGCCAAAGGCATAGCACGTTTTGCACCTGCTTCTTGGCGGCGGCCATTGTTGCTTCGACTATTTCGCGTGCGCCGGAAATAACAACTTGACCATCTGTGTTATCGTTTGCGACATCGCAATCGGTCTTGGCGCAAATTTCACGAACGGTATCAATGTTTAATCCCATAATAACGGCGGTTAATCCCGAACCTGCGGGTGCGGCACTCTGCATAGCGTTCCCGCGTGCGCGCAATAATTTTGCCGCATCACCCACG